>NZ_JAKJJY010000008.1:23468-246514 GCF_022320955.1 Clostridium sp. YIM B02555
AGGCCGTCAAGGCTCTCAAGGTACTCAAGGTACTCAAGGTTCTCAAGGCGCTCAAGGGCGTCAAGGACCTCAAGGCGCTCTAGGTTCTCAAGGTGTTCAAGGCTCTCAAGGTGCTCAAGGGCGTCAAGGCGCTCAAGGTGCTCAAGGGCGTCAAGGCGCTCAAGGACCTCAAGGCTCTCAAGGTTCTCAAGGTGCCCAGGGTGCTCAAGGGCGTCAAGGCGTTCAAGGACCTCAAGGTACTCAAGGTGCTCAAGGATCTCAAGGTGCTCAGGGTGTTCAAGGACCTCAAGGTGCTCAGGGTGCTCAAGGGCGTCAAGGCGTTCAAGGACCTCAAGGTACTCAAGGTGCTCAAGGTTCTCAAGGTGCTCAGGGTATTCAAGGATCTCAAGGTGTTCAAGGACCTCAAGGTGCTCAAGGGCGTCAAGGCGTTCAAGGACCTCAAGGCGCTCTAGGTTCTCAAGGATCTCAAGGTTCTCAAGGTGCTCAAGGGCGTCAAGGTGCTCAGGGCGTTCAAGGTTCTCAAGGACCTCAAGGCGTTCAAGGACCTCAAGGTGCTCAAGGCTCTCAAGGTGCTCAAGGATCTCAAGGCGCTCAAGGTGCTCAAGGCTCTCAAGGTACTCAGGGTGTTCAAGGTGTTCAAGGACCTCAAGGTACTCAAGGTTCTCAAGGTGCTCAAGGCTCTCAAGGTGCTCAGGGTGTTCAAGGTGTTCAAGGACCTCAAGGTGCTCTAGGCTCTCAAGGCGCTCAAGGCTCTCAAGGTGCTCAGGGTATTCAAGGCGCACAAGGTGCTCAAGGATCTCAAGGCGTTCAAGGTGCTCAGGGCGTTCAAGGTGCTCAAGGTACTCAAGGATCTCAAGGTGCTCAAGGTACTCAAGGCGCACAAGGTGCTCAGGGTGTTCAAGGACCTCAAGGATCTCAAGGTACTCAAGGCTCTCAAGGATCTCAAGGTGCTCAGGGTGTTCAAGGACCTCAAGGTACTCAAGGCTCTCAAGGTGCTCAAGGCTCTCAAGGTGCTCAAGGATCTCAAGGTGCTCAAGGTGCTCAAGGCGCTCAAGGTGCTCAGGGTATTCAAGGATCTCAAGGTGTTCAAGGCGCTCAAGGTGCTCAAGGCTCTCAAGGTGCTCAGGGTATTCAAGGCGCACAAGGTGCTCTAGGATCTCAAGGTACTCAAGGCGCACAAGGTGCTCAGGGTATTCAAGGATCTCAAGGTGTTCAAGGCGCTCAAGGTGCTCTAGGCTCTCAAGGTGCTCAGGGTACTCAAGGTACTCAAGGCTCTCAAGGTGCTCAGGGTATTCAAGGATCTCAAGGTATTCAAGGCGCACAAGGTGCTCAGGGTATTCAAGGATCTCAAGGTACTCAAGGTGCTCAGGGCGTTCAAGGTGCTCAAGGCTCTCAAGGTGCTCAAGGTATTCAAGGTGCTCAAGGTGCTCAAGGTACTCAAGGCTCTCAAGGTGCTCAGGGCTCTCAAGGTGCTCAGGGCGTTCAAGGTGCTCAGGGCTCTCAGGGCGCTCAAGGTGCTCAGGGTATTCAAGGCTCTCAAGGCTCTCAAGGTGCTCAAGGCTCTCAAGGATCTCAAGGTACTCAAGGCTCTCAAGGTGCTCAAGGCTCTCAAGGTGCTCAGGGTGTTCAAGGCTCTCAAGGCTCTCAAGGCTCTCAAGGATCTCAAGGTGCTCAGGGTGTTCAAGGACCTCAAGGTCGTCAAGATTCTTCAATAATATATCTAGGTACAGATCAACAAAGTATTGTTACTGGCAATTTCGTTGGACTAGGAACTTCCGGTATTGACTTTGCACGAAATTCTGTAGTCATACCGGCTAATGGAACTATTACAGGTTTGAGACTAAACATCCGAAACAATATCTTAACAGCAGCCGACTTAGTAACTGCTACGATTGTTATAAGTACAGATGGTGGCTTTACGACTTC
This sequence comes from Clostridium sp. YIM B02555, assembly GCF_022320955.1. Lineage (NCBI taxonomy): Bacteria > Bacillati > Bacillota > Clostridia > Eubacteriales > Clostridiaceae > Clostridium > Clostridium sp. YIM B02555. The sequence continues at coordinate 25,395 of NZ_JAKJJY010000008.1, forward strand.
AGTCGTTGGTACTCCTTTAACAATAACCGGACCAAATAATGCAGTTACTCCAAATCCTTGCGCATTTATAGCTGAAAATATTCCTGTAAGTGCATGTAATCTAATATCAGTAGAAATTACCACTGGCATGATAGGCTTAGCTAGTGGTGTAGCAATTGATATAATCTTGTCTATCTAATAATAGTGTAAAAAGTCGTGCTTTTCCACGACTCAGAGTGTCGACAAGTTCGACACTCTGTTCTTATTTTGCATTAATCCAAAGGCTTCATAATTTATAGGAGTATATATTTTATTTCCACGTACATAAACGTTAATATTAACAAAAAATATAAAAGACAAACAACGTAAAAAAATCCTCTGTTATAATGTGAAAAATATTGATCACATTATAACAGAGGAAAATTTTATTGTGCATTTTTATCTAACTTGGATTCAAATAAGCTAGAATCACCTTATAGTAATGTTCCAATTATTCTTGTAGCGATTCTGGTAATATAACAACTTTCTCTTTACATGAAGAGCAAAATTTGGCATATTGGATACAAGTTTCTAATGAATCCTTTGGCTCCATTGGCCACCAGCGAATTGCTCCCATAGGCGCTTTAGATGCAAAAGACTCAACCTCTTCAGGAATATAACCGACAACCACCACTTCTATTTCTTTAAAGTTATTTTCTATACCCTTTTTAATAGTCTTAATTAATTGGTCATGCTTAATTGCAGAACAAGAGTATGGAATTGGAAACAACATTGAAATTCTGGATGAATCCTCATTAATTATATTAGCTGCTTTAAGAGCTGCGTCATTAGGTTCTCTCTCCCATACACGACTATATGACACATATTCATATACTCCAAGTTCATTAACTCTTGCATGGATTCTTTCACTATAATATCTGTACAATTCACCTACGAGAATTTGGATCTGCTGATTTCTAGTAAAAGTTGAGTTATCCCCATTCTCATTTCTATATTGTATATAGACCAAATCAGGAATGCATACATACCTAGTGCAAAGAAATGATCGAACTAGCATGTCATAATCATCCGCGACCAATAGTTCTTCGCGGTGCCCTCCAAGCAGATGGTAACACTCTCTTGTCCACGCACGTGGATGATTGGGCAACCCAACTAAATGACGTATGGTAGTCCCATTGATGACAGTATTTCTTAACACATTTTGCCATCGATTCATTTCATGCACCCAAACCCGATAATATATACCGTATCCAAAGCCACAATCCCAACCATACCATTGTGCATCGTTGCTCCCTACGTACACCTCTGCACTCTCCCCATATGCAAAGCCACATTCAGGATGCTTCTGAAATGTATGGACTATTTTCTCTAAACAATCAGGAGTTAACTCATCATCATGATCTACTTCTACTAAAATTTCTCCCGTACACAGACCTGCTGCATACCGTTTAGTTGCTCCAATATAGCCATTGCGGTAATCTTGTCGAAATCTCCTCACACGTGGGTCATCTAGCGGTAGTAAGTCTTGATTGTATGTGGCATCCTCATCACCAGAATCATCCACAATTACCCATTCCCAATTGGTATAGGTCTGATTCAATAAGGAGCGATAAGGACGCTGAATTTTTTCTTTTGATTTATATGCAGCTGTGAACAATGACACTAATGGAGTGTCAGATGAAAACTGAATATCAGGTATTATTTTATTTTTAGGGAGTGGATCCGTCCGGTTGAGCCAGCAGTAAAATAAATAACCTGGTTGAATGTCCGCTGGAGACTTGTAATGTAACCAACGCTTTCTCTCATGATAAGGCATAGCATACAGTGTTGGAAATTGTTCTACATTTTCTCCCAGTGAAACATAAACACGTGGATTTTTAGGATTTATATCTAATAATGCATCATTAGGTTCATACAATTTCACTGTTATTCCATTTTCATTAAGTCTTTTTAACATTTCATCAAATCCGTCCCATGAATTCTTCCTTAAAACAAATAAATGAGCTGTTAATAGCGGAGTATTGTTTGATTGCATGTTCATCCCCCTTTTGTTATTAAATCTATATTGTATTTCCTTATTAATATATCTATAGCTTGCCATATTCTAACATTGCACTTATACTATGAGTACATATCTAAAACTAGAAATGCATGACCTTCATTTCGATTGATACGCATAAGTAAAGTTTTACTTTGGGCATTTATGCGTCTTTATCTAAAATCTTTTTTATATTCCTATATTATCTTTATCCATCCCTTAGTAAACATATCCCCTATTGATTAATAGAATCCAAAAAAGATCATAATCTTCTGTACCATTACTTATGGTCAATTTTCTATTTACTCTGTGATTATCTACCCTACTGTATATATTTTTGATTTTTTCCTTGGTATCCAATATATGATTTTTTTCTATAGCATCGTTAACACTTTTATATTTCTCATACGTTTCAATATTACCGTTCTTTAGTTCATTAATTTCTTGTATAATGTCATTTATATTGTTATAACTGCATACTTCAAATTCTTCATCAAATTCAGTAAGAATGGGGCAATGACTATTTGTGAATTTTATTATTGATAGTCCATATTTAGAAGCATCTAATAGTGATGTCATACTTCCCATCATAAAACAATCTAAATAGACATCTGATATTTGATAAAATTCTTCTATTTCTGTTACTACTCCTAATGCTCTTACTTTTCCACCTGTTTCAATATTTATTTCATGCCATTTTCCTGTATCATTAGGACCAATAATATAAGCTCTGCAATTATCAACTTTGTTAACTATCTCTTTTATGATATCAATATAATTATAATCATTAATACTCCTAAATTTATAATTGGAAGCAATCGTTAATATAACAATTTCATTTTCGTTCACTTTATATTTTTTCCTAATTTCATTTCTATTAAAAACTTTTTTAGCTTCTAACGGTATAGGTAATATAAAAGAATTATTACAACTTCTTCTAGTCAAAGTCAGCTTTTGTCCAGAAGGTCTAAGATCTACAACTAAATCAGCTATACTTGCTCCAAGCCAAAAAAGATGATCTCCATGATTCATATAAATTACAGGTGGTCCATCATCTATTCCAAATGCTATTACTGGAATTGGATCCATCATATGCATATGAAGCACTACAATATCAGCCCATTCATATGCTAGCTTTCTAAGCTTTGCAGCTCTTTCAACATGCTTGTCAGAAACAGTTTCAAGGGAAAAAATCCATCCGCCACTATTTTTAATTTCATCCAAAAGCCACTGTGGAGTACTTTCTATTTGCCAGGTAGTAACTAACGAATGAATAGAATCAGCATCACTTTTTATCCAATTTTTAGCTAATCTTGTATGACCTCCTGTAGAATATCCTTCACTCAAAACATGAAGTACTTTTCTTTTTTTACTATTTTTATCCTTTATAACATAATCCTCTGCAGGTAATTTATTTGCACATTCTAAAAGCATATTCTCTATTTCAGGGGATTGATAAAAGTCAGGATGATAAACCTCCCAAGAAGCCTTAGCTGCAAAACTATAAGCATCACTTGATACACTCTCATAATCACTTAATGCTAGGCTATTTTTCATCGCATAAACATAGCTTTCTAAAATTTTTCTATTCTGAACCAATATATTCATAGCTTCTTCTCTATTGAAATCAAACAAATCTTCTGATGTACAAATATTTCTATTTTCTATAATTGGATATTCTTTCAGAAAAACTTTTCTGTATTTTTCAGTTTCATTTTGAAGTTCGCTATCAACTTCAGTACCCCAATCATGTATACACCATGTTTTTTCTTGTCTTGGAACTACAACCTGAAAGCCTTTTTTATTAAACTCCATACACTCTGAAATATCATAAAAATACAAACCATCAAATATTTCTTCTTTCCATTTTATATCAAATTGGGTTGCCATTATTAATCCATCTACAGCCTCAACAATTTCATATTTCTCTATAATGTTATTTAATTTATAATATTCTTTGGTTTCATTATTTAAAATATTTACTTCTCCTACTTTACATACATCATTCCACCATAAACCACTAGCTGGTAATCTTTTTGCTCCAACAACGCCAATTAGACCTACTTGGTTATTATTAACAAAAATATCTAATATATCTTTTATTAAGCTTTTATTTATTATATAAGTATTACTATGAAGATAAACCTTGTATTTAGCATCTGTTTGATTTAATCCATTATTATAAGCTTTCGCAATATTGTTACTCTCTCTAATACTAATTACATCTACTTCAATGCCTAAAGGAATTTCTAAATCATTAATATATGAAGCACATGCTTTAAACTGGCTTTCATTTAAAACGCAGATTATAAATGCAATCTTATTATTATTCATGAAACCACTCCCTAAATATGCCTTATACTAGACCATATGTTAATTTAAACTATATATATTTTGTATATCTAATCTTATCAACCAGTCATTTAGCATCCTATTATCTTATGAATATAATGAAAAAAGTGTGCTATTCTGTACTTATATATGAGTATTTGATCACAGGCTTATTTTGAAAATTATAAAAGTGTTTGTATACTTATTTTTTTCATTCATCTATCTCTAAACTAATAAATTCCAATATCTTTTTAATTCCTTCCTTAAAATTCACATTACAAGACCATCCTAAATTTTGTTTCAATTTATCTACAATTGGTTCAGAGTTTAGGACACTTTCACTATTATAAGGTATTGCTCCAAATTGTAACTCACTATTTGATTTACAAATATCTTTCATATCTATTACAAACTCTTTAAGTTGCCTACTTTCTCCACTTGCAATATTATATATTCCATCCATACAAGATGTATTTGCAAGTAAATACATTGCTCGTGCTAAATCTTCTACATAGATAAAGTCCCAACTTTGTACACATTGAGTTAATTGTATACTTTCATTTCTTTTCATCTTAACTAACGCTGACATAACAAGTGTTCCTTTATAATCATAAATACCATATACACTAAATATTCTTGCCCAAATAAATTTTATGTTATTTTTTTTAGCCATTTTTCTAAGTGTTTTATAAGCTTTTAATTTAGCCTTACCATATTCAGTAACTGGTTTTGCGGGATAGCTTTCATCAATCTTGCCAATACATTTACCATATTCAGCCTGCGATCCAGCTCCTATAAATGTATCGCATCCTAATCGTTTAGCAACTTTCATAGTATTTATTGCACAATTATAATTTTCATTCTGTAAAATAGTATCATCACGATATGGCACTCTTGCACCAGCCCATGCTAAATGATAAAATATATCTATTTTTTTTATTTCGATTTTCTCTATAAGTCTTTCAATATTTTCCATGCCGATCTCTATAACTGTTAAAAGATTGTTTTTAGGTAATCTATATAAATTTTTTGAATTTGGTCTAACTACAGCTATAACTGCACAGTTGTTTTTAAGATATTCCTTAATTATATGTACTCCTATGAAACTAGTAGCGCCAGTTACTATTACATTTTTCATAATTTATAATACCTCTTTCTCTTTACTAACTTATAAATTTGTAGAACTAGCATTATCATTACTAGTTCTACTTTACTTAAATATTACAAATATCAATTAATTTATTAAACAACTCTCTATCTAAAAGTGGCTCTTGATCATGAATTGGTCTACCCATAGCAAGCTTAGGATACAAATAAGTAGTATCACTTAATTTTATTTCTATAAAGCAAGGTTTATCATCTACTAACATATTTCCGCATTTCGAAATTTCCTCTATAGAATTTATATTCGCATATCTTAAATCATAAGCAATTGCAATTTTTTGAAAATCAGGAGTTGTATAACCGCACTCTTTTTTAGTTTGTACAAAATTAGACTCAAAGTACATTTCCTGAAAATGACGAATCATGCCTAATGAGCTATTGTTAAGTACTATAACCTTAACAGGGATATTTTCTCTTACTATAAATTGGAGTTCTTGGATATTCATTTGTAATCCACCATCTCCATTAAAACAAATTACGTTTTCCTTGCTGCCATAATATGCACCAATGGCGGCTGGAAGTGAATATCCCATTGCACCATGTCCTCCAGAAAAAAGCATTTTTTGATTGTTCTTCATAACAAAAGATTGTGCTACCCATACCTGATTTTGACCAACATCAGTTGTTATAATTGAATGATCTGGAACCTTATACGAAAATTCTTTTATAATATTATTTTCATATTGCATTCCACCAATACCCTTAAGCTCTTTTCGGATTTTATTACATGCATTTATCCATTTTAAATAGTTGTTTTTTATTTTAAATTCTTCTGTATGCAATATAGATATGATTTTTTTTAAATCTACTACAAAAGATATTTCATCATCTTTTATTTTGTTTGTGAGTTCTCCATTATCAATATCAAATCGTATAATTTTTGCATTTTGTGCAAAAACTTTTAAATTACTTCCAGTTTGTCTGCAATCAATTCTAGAACCGAAGCTAATAATTAAATCACTATTTGATATAATAAAATTTGCTTTTCTATGGCCATAAGCACCTATGAATCCAAAATTATTTATAGCATAATTGGGTATTACATCTCTTCCAATCATACTTGTAACAACTGGAATTCCTATTAAGTCAACAAATTCTCTAAATTTATTTCTAATATTTGCAGTGTTGACACCATTTCCTGCTAAAATGACAGGTCGTTTAGAATTCTTCAACATTTCTAATATAGTATTCTTTATATCCTCATAATAACAACTGGTTTCTTCATCGCTTGTAGGTTCATCACTTGTAGATTTATAACTTGTTAATTTATCTGGAATAACATCTGCCCTTTGAATATTCATAGGAATATCAATAAGCACAGGACCTGGTCTCCCATTACAGCTTATATAAAATGCTTTTTCAAGTTCACACTTAATGTTATTTTCATTTTCAATTTTCACTGCATACTTAGTAATAGGTTTTACAATACTTACAATATCTGTTTCTTGAAATCCCTTTTGCCGAGTAAAAGTGTCTCCTTTTGATTCATAGGTATTAACCTGACCTGTAATAAATATGCATGGAATAGAATCAAAGTAAGCATTTGCAATCCCTGTAATAAGGTTTGTAGCCCCTGGACCGCTTGTAGCATAAGCAATTCCAGGCTTATTTGATATTTGAGCATATCCACAAGCACAAAAGGCAGCTCCTTGTTCATGATAGTTTACATGTGCCAAAATTCTATCTTTGTATCTATCAAAAGAATCCATAAGATGTGTTACCATTCCACCAGGATAACCAAATACATCAGTTATTTCTTTATCAATTAAAAAAGTTACAATATAATCACTTAACTTCACATTACAGTTCCTTCCACAATTACTTAAATGACGCAAATTTAGGGTATATAATTTTTAACAGCTTCTTTTATTATTTTAGTCATGTAGTCTATCATTTCATCAGTCATTCCTGGATATACTCCTACCCAAAAAGTATGATTCATAATTCTATCTGTATTTGTTAAATTACCAACAACACGATATCCATTACCATTAGTTCTCAATTCATCAAAACATGGATGTTTTATCAAATTTCCTGCAAATAACATTCTTGTTTGAACTCCTTTGCTTTCAATATATTGAACAATCTTATTTCTATCTACTCCATCCTTGCAAGTTATAAGGAATCCAAACCAACTTGGATCAGAATTTTCACATGGAATAGGCAAAATAAGCTTATCTTCAACTTCTAATAAATTTTTCTTTAATCTTTTAAAGTTTTCTTTTCTTCTTTCAACAAAAGAAGGGAATTTTTTAAGTTGTGCACATCCTATGGCGGCTTGCATATCAGTAGCTTTTAAGTTATAGCCAAAATGTGAATATACATATTTATGATCATATCCAACAGGTAATTCACCATATTGCTTATCAAAACGATGTTTACAATAATTGTCCATTCCAGGAGGGCAAATGCAATCTCTTCCCCAATCTCGGAGTGAACGAATTATTTTATTAAGTAATAGATTATCTGTGTATACTGCTCCGCCTTCACCCATTGTCATATGATGTGGTGGATAAAAACTTGAAGTTCCAATATCACCTATTGTACCTGTGAATTTTTCTTCTCCATTTATTGTATATTTAGAACCAAGTGCATCACAATTATCTTCAATTAGCCACAAATTATTTTTATCACATAAATCTTTAACAGCACTTAAATTGAAAGGATTCCCTAGTGTATGAGCAACCATAACAGCCTTAGTCTTGTCGGATAATGCTTTTTCTAACATTGTTACATCGATATTATATTGTGGAATTGTAACATCCACAAAAACAGGTACTGCACCAAATTGAATCATAGGTGCAACAGTGGTAGGAAAACCTGCTGCAACAGTAATGATTTCATCACCACGTTTTACTGCTCTATCTCCGAGTAGTGGCGATGTTAAAGCCATAAAAGCATTTAAATTAGCACTTGAACCTGAATTAACAAGACTACAATATTTTACATTTAAATATTTAGCAAATTCACTTTCAAATTGAACAGTATATCTTCCAGATGTGAGCCAAAATTCAAGGGAACTATCTACAAGATTAACCATTTCTGCATTATCATAAACTCTTGATGCATAAGGAATCCTCTGACCTTCTACATAATCAGCCTTTTTATGATACTTATCACAATATTCACTAACAAGCTTTAAAATCTCGTTTTTATCTTTTTGCTGCATTAAATTATCTGACATGCTTTATTCTCCCTCTTTAAAAAATTCTATTATTTGTTTAGTCATACATTCATTAATATCATATTGTTCAAAATAACATTTTGCCCACTGAACTGTTTTTTCAATTGCTGTTTCTACACTCCATCTAGGGCTCCATCCAAATACCGTTTTAATCTTAGAGCAATCTAACTTTAAGAAACTAGCTTCATGAGGTCCTCCCATAAATTTATCTTCCCAAGTCATATCTTGTCCCCATTTTTTGCAAAATATATCCACTAAAGCTCCTGTTGTTATACAATCAGACTCATTAGGTCCAACATTATAATAGCCAGCATATTTTATATTCTCATATTGTTTTTGAGCTATCATCAGATATGCACTTAAAGGCTCTAAAACATGTTGATAAGGTCTAGTTGAATGTGGATTTCTTACTATAATGGGTTGCCTTTTTTCAGCTGCTCTAATACAGTCTGGAATAATTCTATCATTAGCAAAATCTCCGCCTCCTATTACATTACCAGCTCTAGCTGTAGAAATTGCAACTTGACCTTCTGCAAAGAAAGAGTTCTTATAACTATGTGTAACAAGTTCTGAGCAAGACTTACTATTTGAATACGGATCAAATCCATCTAATTGTTCATTTTCACGATATCCCCATTCCCACTCATTATTTTTGTAGACTTTATCTGTCGTAATATTTAAAAATGACTTTACGCTTTCATTTTTTCTAACACATTCAAGTATATTAACAGTTCCCATTACATTAGTTTCATATGTCAAAACTGGTTCTTTATAGCTATCACGTACAATAGGTTGAGCTGCAAGATGAAAAATTATTTCTGGTTTATATTTATTAAATGTATCCATTAGCTTTCCTAAATCTCTAATATCACCAATTACAGAGTTAATTTCTTTATCAATTCCAGAAATCTGGAACAAATTTGGATTTGTAGGTGGAATTAAGGAATATCCTATAACTTCAGCACCTGCTTTAACAAGTATCTTACAAAGCCAAGATCCTTTAAATCCAGTATGACCTGTTACTAAAACTTTCTTTCCTTTATAAAATTCCAAATTCATCACCATTTTTTCCATGGCGCCTCCCCACTTTCCCATAACGCTTCAAGTTGTTGCTTATCTCTTTGTGTATCCATACATTTCCAAAACCCTTCATGTTTATATGCCATGAGTTCACCCATCTTAGCAACTGTTTCTAAGGGAGCTTTTTCAAATACTGTACTATCCCCTTCAAGATAATCAAAAATTTCAGGATTAAGCACCATGAATCCTCCATTAATCATGCTACCATCATCATCATTTTTTTCGCGAAAAGCATTAATTCCATTATCCTTATTGATATCAAGAACACCAAATCTTTGCCCAGCATTTATTGCTGTCATAGTAGCTATCTTTCCATGAGCTTCATGAAACTTAACAAGTTCAGCAATATTAATATCGCTGACTCCATCTCCATATGTGAGCATAAATGGAGATTTATTGATGTATTTTTGTATTCTTTTAATACGTCCGCCTGTCATAGTATTAAGACCTGTATCAACTAATGTAACTTTCCAAGGTTCTGAAAAATTGTTGTGTACAGTCATTTTGTTCTTTTTACTAAAGTCAAATGTAACATCACTTCTATATAAATAATAATCTGCAAAATACTCTTTAATCATATAAGCCTTGTATCCACAACAAATCACAAAATCATTGTATCCATAATGTGAATATATCTTCATAATATGCCATAGAATTGGCATGTCCCCGATTTCAATCATTGGCTTTGGTCTTAAGTGACTTTCCTCTGAAATTCTTGTTCCAAATCCACCTGCTAATATTACAACTTTCATTTCTAACTCCTTCATTAGTACTTAATTTAAAATTTTATTTATAAAAAATTTGCAACTATATACTTTATTTTATATATCTTCTTATTAACCAGTCATCTTAGAACAATATTATCTTATGAATATACTGAAAAAAGTGTGCTACCCTGCAACCAGATATAAGTATTGATTAAGGATTGTTTTGTAAAATTATAAAGGTGTTTATAAATACTACTGAGAGAAAAATAAATTCTACCGCAAAATCTACAAGTATTTGTGGATTCTTTTATTTTTTTGTATCCAAATACATTAAATTATCATATTATATACTGTAAAATTTTTCATTTCGCGATTATATGATTACTATTAGTTTATGAATGATAAAAGTTATTTAACAGAAGTGGAACTTAAAAATATTAAACGTCATTATTAAGGCATATTTTAAAAAATAACAAGTCAGCATGCTAGTCTATTTTGCTTCATGGACTTGTTTCTTTCATATGCCTAAGTTGGAGGGGATTTAATAAATGACTATTGAAAAGAGATTAAATAATATTTCCTGTAAAGAATATTGCGATATTCATAATATGAAATATTCTATTATATTAAAAGAACATTCTCAAAATATATATATACCTAACTACAGAGATAAACCGGAGTATACTAATTATATAAATGCAGTGAAATATCCAGAAATTTTTATTTCCGAATTAAATAATGTTAATATAATTGGTGCAAATTATATAATTTTTGATGAAAATAATTACTGTATTTATGACCTACCACTCAAGGATGATGAAAATAAGTTTGATTTAAAATGTAATAATACAATATATGTAGATAAAACTAATACTTGTATTAACTATAATGAACCTATTGAAACCATTGAAGAAGGAATAATGCTGGTAGCTGCTTGTTCTTATAATTTTTCTCATTTTCATACAGAAGTGTTATCTAAATTATGCCTTATTAATGGAGTAGATGAATATAATAACGTCCCAATATTGATAGATGAAATTTGCCTTAGAATACCGCATTTTCTAGAAGAGTTACAAATGCTAAATAAAAATGGTCGTAAAATAATTTCTATAAAAAAATGGTGCTGCTATAATATAAAAAAATTAATATACATTTCAGATTTAGCGATTTATCCGTTTCAGATTAAAGAAGGTTATTTGTTAAAAAATAAAGATTGTGTTATGGATGATTTATGTATCAAACCATTAAATGAAAATTTGTCAATTAAAAGTAATATATTTAGGAAAATATTTATCTCTAGACGAAATACTTTTAACCCTAGATTAGAAAATCAGGATATTGTTGAACAGATTTTTTCAGAAAATGGTTATGAAATCATTTTTACTGAAGCAATGTCTTTCTACGATAAATTGAAAATATTTTCTGAAGCTGAATTTATAGCAGGTGCATATGGTGCTGGATTTACAAATGTTTTATTTGCTAATAAAAATGCGAAAATTATATGTATACAACCCAAGGCGATAGAATGGCCTTGGATTTCAAATATAGCTGGAATACTCGGACAACAGTGCTATTTTTTAGATGCAGAACTTTCTAAAGTAACACCATTTAGGTATTATCAAAATAGCTTTAAATTGGATGAAGAGTTTCTAAGAAAATTTTTAAAAATGATGAAGTAGCCAATTTTTAAGCCTTGAGTTAAAATAAACCTTCACTCAAGGCTTATTTGCAGATAAGCTTTAATTTCATGATCTTTTGTATTAAATACTTGTATATTGAAACAGCATAAACACACTTTTTTCAATATATGCATAAGATAAAATGGAATAAAGTAACTGTAATAGAAAGGTTATATTGATAGGTAGCTATATGAATAAATGTATAATTTCAGATACTGCTACAGTTAAAGAAAATGTTATTATTGGCAATAATGTATTCATTGAAGATGATTGTTTTATAGACTATGGAGCAATAATAAGAGATAACGTTCATATAAAAAAAGGAAGTTTTATAGGAGCAAGATGTATTATTGGTGAGTATTTAATAGATTTTTATTCTGATAGGATAAATAAGATGCATCCTTTAATTATCGGAGAAAATGCATTAATTAGGAGTGAAACAATTATTTATGGAGATACAACTATAGGAAATAACTTTCAAACTGGTCATAGAGTAACTATTAGAGAAGGTTCAGTAATAGGCAACAATGTTAGAATTGGAACCTCCTCTGATGTGCAGGAAGAATGTATAATAGAGAATTATGTTAGTCTTCACAGTAACGTATTTATAGGTGAGAAAAGTGTAATAAAAAACTTTGTTTGGATTTTTCCACATGTAATATTAACTAATGATCCTACCCCACCCTCGCAAAATATAATAGGCTCTACTATAGAAGAATATGCAGTAGTTTCTGCTGGAAGCATAATCCTGCCTGGAGTAAATATAGGATCTGAATCCTTAGTAGGTGCAGGAAGCACCGTAACTAAAAATGTTGAAAAAGAAACAGTAGTAGTTGGAAATCCAGCAAAAAAAATATGTTTAACTAAAGATATAAAAAATAAACTTACAGGACAAGAAGTTTATCCTTGGAAATATAATTTTTCCAGAGGAATGCCTTGGGCAAACTTAGGATATGAACAATGGTTAAAAAATGAAAAGTTAAAATAAATAATTCAATTTGCAGCACTAAATCTTACCTATATGTTAAAGCAGGAGGAACTAACAAATGAGCATTGATAGAAGATTAAATAATATTTCATGTAAAGAATATTGTAATATTCATAATTTCAAGTATTCTATTAAACAAAAGGAACATTCCGAGAAAAATTATATACCAGATTATAGAGATAATACTGAGGTTAATAATTATATAAATGTTAAATTTCCAGAAATTTATATAGCTGAATTATATAATGTAAACTTAGTTGGTGAAAATAGCATAATTTTTGATGAAAATGATAATTGTATTTATGATTTACCACTAAGGGATCATGAAAATAGATTTAATTTATCAGTGAGTAATGTATATTTTGCGGATAAGAATGTTACTTTAGCTTACTACGAAAAATCAAATGAGAAAATTGAAGAAGGTATAATGCTTTTATCAAATGCTTCTTTTAATTATTTTCATTTCAATATGGAAATATTATCTAAATTATGTTTGATTAATGAGATAGAAGAATATAATGAAGTTCCAATATTAGTAGATGAAAGATGCCTTAAAATTAAACCTTTCAAAGATGAATTAGATATGCTAAACATTCATGGTAAAAACATCATTCCACTAAAAGCAGGATACTGTTATGATATTGAAAAATTAATATATATATCAGACTTACTTATTGGACCTATTGATCTAAAGAAAAATACATTGTTAAGATATGAAGATTATATCATGAATAATTTAGCTGTGAATCTACTTCATGATAATTTATCCATTAATAGTAATATATCTAGAAAATTATTTATGTCTAGAAAAAATTGTTGGGGAACTAGATTACTACTGAATCAAGATAAAATCGAACAAATTTTTAAAGAATATGGTTATGAAATTATATACCCAGAAATAATGTCCTTTCAAGACCAATTAAAAATTTTTTCTGAAGCTGAATTTATAGCCGGTGCAAGTGGCGCTGGATTTACAAATATTTTATTTGCTAATAAAAGCGTAAAAATTATTTGTATATTACCTAATGAAATAAAACTTTCCTGCTATTCGAATATAGCTGGTGTCCTAGGGCAACAGTGCTATTATTTAGATGCAAAGATTCATTACAATCCTAATATTGTGCTTTATCAAAATAGCTTTGAATTAGACGAAGAATATTTAAGAAAGTTTTTAAAAGATATGTAACAATATTTATTAAGGAGGCACCATGTATAATTGTTCCTTGTTAAAATTTATAAATATAAATAGTAAATATGGGGATTTGACACCTATCGAGGAAATGATAGATGTTCCCTTTGATATAAAACGAATTTATTATATTTCAAAAGTACCGCTTAATATAACAAGAGGGTTTCATGCTCATAGAAAACTTCATCAAGTGCTCATATGTGTTAATGGCTCTGTAAAAATAAAAGTTAAAAATCCAAAAGAAGAAGTAGAGTTTTTATTAGACTGTTCATCAGTAGGTCTATATATTGGGCCTTACGTATGGAGAGAAATGTATGATTTTAGCGATGGTGCAGTTCTTTTAGTGCTTGCATCTGATTATTATGATGAAAATGATTATATACGAAATATGGACTTTTATATGCAAGAAGCATGTAATAGATATTAGGAAGTGATTTATATGAAAATACCGTTTTTGAATTTAGAACCAATGCATACAGAAATAAGAGATGAAATTTTAAATGCTTTTAAGACAATATATGATAGAAATTCATTTATTTTAGGACACAGTGTAGAAGCTTTTGAGCAAGAGTTTTCTAAATATTGTAATACTAATTATTGTATAAGCTGCGGAAATGGATTAGATGCTCTTTCCATTATTTTAAGAGGATATGATATTGGTGGTGGAGATGAAGTTATTGTGCCTTCTAACACCTTTATTGCTACTGCACTGGCAGTTTCTTATGCTGGTGCAAAGGTTGTCTTTGTAGAACCCGATATTAATACCTTTAATATAGATGTAAATAAAATTGAAGAAGCTATTACTCCAAAAACAAAAGCTATTATTGCTGTTCACTTGTATGGAAGACCAGCAGAAATTGATAAAATAAAAGTAATTTGTAAAAAATATAATTTAAAACTTATAGAAGATGCAGCCCAATCACATGGAGCCATATATAAGGGTAAAAAAACAGGAAATCTTGGTGATGCAGCTGGCTTTAGCTTTTATCCCGGAAAGAATTTAGGAGCTTTAGGTGATGGTGGATGTATTCTCACTAATGACAGTATTTTAGCACAAAAAGTACGAGCTATAAGAAATTATGGTTCAACAATTAAATATAATAACGAATATAAAGGAGTTAATTCAAGACTAGATGAACTACAAGCAGAATTTTTACGAATAAAACTAAAATATCTTGATAAATGGAATACTGCTAGACAAGAAAATGCCAAACTATATCTTGAAGGAATTAAGAATAATAAAATAACTCTTCCATTTATAAACTCAGCATATGAATCTATATGGCATATTTTTATAATAAGGACAGAATTTAGAGATAAGCTGGTAAATTATCTAAAGGCTAATGGAATTGAAACTTTAATCCACTATCCAATACCTATTCATCTTCAAAAGGCATATAAAGATTTAGGATATAAGTCTGGAGATTTTCCAGTGGCAGAAAATATTTCGAAGACAGTATTAAGTTTGCCACTATGGTATGGAATAAGTGAATCAGAAATTAATTATGTAATAAGTGTTCTAAATCAGTGGTAAAAGTATACTAAGAATTAAGAAATCAAAATAAGCACTGCTCAACATGAAAAACAATTCTATATAGAGGTGGATATAATAAAGCACTTTTGCTTATTATAGAGGCTATAAATATTTTTTAAGAACTTTAATTTTAGATATATCCTAAGTTAAGGTTCTTTTTCCTATGATGTTTTATCCGTCTTAGATATTCTTCCTCTGATGCTTTAGATTTTCAAGCTGTAATATTCATTGATGAGATTGATGCTATAGATAAGGCAAGAAGTAATGGTAAAAAAAATCAAACCTTAAATGCTCTTTTAATGAAAATGCCTGGTTTTTGGCAAGAAGAAAGTATAGTGGTAATTGCCGCTAGAAATAGATTAGATATGCTAGATAAGGCTCTTTTAAGACCAGATAGATTTGATAGACATATTGAAGTATCGCTTCCAGACGTTAATATTAGAGAAAGAATTCTTCTTTACATTTAAAAAAGAAACTCTATATGAAGATGAGTTAGGTAAATTAGCTCTATAATAAATCGCAAATCCTGTTTAATGGGATAATAGATAGTTTTATATAAAAACAAAACTATCTATTGTACCATAATGCTTTAGTAACAATTAAATTTCTGCATAGAATTTTATAGTTCTATTTCTGTAACTCTAACCTGCTGTTTCTGTAATACTTTTAATGTTAAATTTACTACTACTTTTTCCGTGAGTTGAGTAAACATTAGTTCTATAGGAATTCTACCGTTCAAGGCTGGGCCTGTGTGAATATTGACTTCAGCAATATCCACTCTTACTAATTCAGTAAAAGGTTTTTCATTAAAGAATTCGGTGACGAAAGAACTCTGATTGCAAGGATTGCGTCCAATTGCTGGACCTGAGCAAACATTACAACCTTGAAGCTCATCTGTAAAGAATTCTAATTCACTTAAAGTGCTATTTTCAATAAAAATCGGTGGTCTAAGGAAATTAATTCTTGTAGTGAAATTAAAAGGTACTTCAACTGTACAGTGCGTTATATCTCCACAAGTATTTGGAGTTCCAGCTACAGTACAAGTTTGAGTTGCATACTCAATATTCTTTCTTATAAAACCTGCTATAAATATTATTCCAGTACCAAGTGGATCCTCTTGACAAAATGAAATAATACGGGATTCTGTTAAAAATACGTTATTTTTAATTCGTTTAATTTCCATAACTGCTTGACCCAATGTGATAGTAGCTTCGACAAGAATCGTTGTATTTGTCTCTGCCAATACAACTGGAATCTTAACAAATTCAGGTCCAGGTGTAATAACATTAGGAGTTACAGAAATTTGTTCAGTTAGTGGTTCTACTTGATCAGTAGCGATTTCACATGAATTAACACTTTCATGACAAGCTTCTACACACTCAGAAACATTTGTATTTTCTTTATTTAATCCTTCATTATCACTATTAATTTCTGAAGAACTATAGTTATTATTTTTTTTGTTATTGTCATTTATCTTATTATCTTCTATACTACCAGTTTTAATATTATCTTCTTCTAAGAATTTTTTATACTGTTTTCTCTTAATTTGATTATAATATTGTCTTGAATAGTATATTCTTTCCATAACTTCTCCTCCACTTAAGAATTTAATTAATTTAAGTATATAAGCTTTCATAAAATTAATTTAATTACAATATAGATTTTAAATTATTAGTTTTATATTGTTTTTTATTTTTCTAGTAATGATTCAGATATCCAATTTAAGAATCAAGCTTATAAATGGAATATACATGCATCATTGAAAATTTATAATCATAACACTACTCTAGAAATTAGATACATATTTGTGCAAGCGGCATATGAAATTAAGCTGTGATGGTTATTAGTGGAAGGTTGTTCCACTTTCTGCTTATCATGAATTTACTTTAGGAACATGCAGAAATGGGTGCAACCTTACACTTAGAACCCATCCAGCGAAAATTTTATTAGTCCGCTGTAATAAATATGTATCTGATTTAGGTATGTTTTGCATAAGTATAATTCTCACTTTTGATATCTTTACACCAATATTTATCTCGTCCTAAAGACAGACCTAAAACCTCTCTTAGTAAGCTTTAGGTCTGCAACATAGTAATTAATTTGTAATTCAGTAAACGTACTTTATATTTAATCTTTAATTAAATTTCTAAATTTAAATTTTTTTATTATAGTACTGCTGTAACTCTTACTTGTTGTTTTTGTAATACTTTTAGTGTTAAATTTACTACTACTTTTTCTGTAAGTTTAGTAAAACTTTGTTCTGTAGGAGTTTTGCAGCTTATAGTTGTATTTGTGTTAATATCAATTTCAGTAATATCTGCTCTTACTAATTCAGTAAAAGGTTTCTCATTAAAGAATTCTGTGTCAAAAGAACTACGATCACAAAGATTACGTCCGATTACTGGATCTGAACACACATCGCAACCTTTAAGTTTATCTGTAAAAAATTCTAATTCACTTGTAGTGCTATTTTCAATAAAAATCGGTGGTCTAAGGAAAGTAATTCTTGTAGTAAAATTAAAAGGCACTTCAACTGTACAGTGTCTTATATCTCCACAAACATTTGCAGTTCGAGCTGTAGTACAAGTTTGAGTTGCATATTCAATATTTTTTCTTATAAAACCTGCTATAAATAGTATTCCAGTCCCAAATTGCCCATCTTGAGAAAATGGAATAATGCGGGATTGGGTTAAAAATACATTCTTTTTAATTCGTTTAATTTCCATAGCTGGTTGATCCAATTTGATAATAGCTTCAACAGGAATTGTTATATTTGTCTCTGCCAATACAACTGGAAGCTTAACAAATACAGGTCCAGGTGCAATAACTAAAGGAGTCACAGCAATTTGTTCAGTTAGTGATTCTACTTCAGATTTAACGCTAGCACAAGACTCGGCACTTTCATGAGAATATTCTACACTCTTTCCATAATTTGCATTTTCTCCATAATTACTCATTATAATGTTCCCTCCATTTTATCTAATGTGAATACTTTATAATATATATAATATACAAACCTTTCATTTTTGTGCCACTGATATATGATTTAATTTATCATAATTTGATAGCTGGTTTTGGGCAAGAAGAAGGTATAGTAGTAATTGTTTCTACAAATAGATTAGATATATGCTAGATAAGGCTCTTCTTAGAGCAGGTAGATTTGATAGACATTAGAATACGCTTATTACTCCATAACTTTAGCTGGACATGAGAAAAAAGAAAGAAGTTATCTTAAGGAAAATAATAAGAACTATTTAATGGGACAGTGGATAGTTTTATACAAAAACAAAACTATATACTGTCCCATAATATTCAAAAAACAATCAAATTTTTGCTTAGAAATTATTTTCTGAATTTTATATTGTTTTTTTATTTTTAACATCAATTTAGAACAAGTTATATTAGCATATTGCTGTAACTCTTACTTGTTGTTTTTGTAATACTTTTAGTGTTAAATTTACTACTACTTTTTCTGTGAGTTTATTAAAAATTTGTTCTGTAGGAGTTTTGCAGCTGATAGTTGGATTTGTGTGAATATCAACTTCAGTAATGTCCGCTCTTACTAATTCAGTAAAAGGTTTTTCATTAAAGAATTCAGTGAAGGAAGAACTCTGATCGCAAGGATTACGTCCAATCACTGGATCTGAACAAACATCGCAACCTTGAAGTTTATCTGTAAAAAATTCTAATTCACTTGGAGTAGTATTTTCAATAAAAATTGGTGGTCTAAGGAAAGTAATTCTTGTAGTGAAATTAAAAGGTACTTCAACTGTACAGTGTCTTATATCTCCACAAACATTTGGAGTTCCAGCTGTAGTACAAGTTTGTGTTGCATACTCAATATTCTTTCTTATAAAACCTTCTATAAATAGTACTCCAGTACCAGGTCGATCATCTTGAGAAAATGGAATAATACGAGATTGGGTTAAAAATACATTCTTTTTAATTCGTTTAATTTCTATAGCTGCTTTGTCCAATTTGATAGTAGCTTCAACAGGAATGGTTATATTTGTCTCTGCCAATACAACTGGAATCTTAACAAATACAGGTCCTGGTTCAATAACAGTAGGATTTACCGCAACTTGTTCAGTTAGTGATTCTACTTGAGACTTAACGATAGCGCAAGGCTCAGCACTTTCACGAGAATATTCTACACTCTTACCATAATTTGCATTTTCTTTATTGTCACTCATTATAATGTTTCCTCCATTTTTTCTAATGTTAATGCTTTCTAATATATAGATTATACAAACTTTTCCTTTTTGTGCGTTGATAAACGATTTATTTTATCATAATTTGATGACTGGTTTTGTACAAAGTCTCTCTTTCATCAATATCAGCAAATAAAAAAATCGTAGGCGACTGTGGAGCCGTAGATTTTTTTTACGCATCTGCCTTTTCGAACGCATGTGAGAAAAATCTGGCAGGCGAATATGATTTATTTTTTATTCTTTTAAAATATTAAACCTAGTTGATTAGTCTGTTTCAAAAGTTATCCACAGATTGTCCAACAATATAATTTCCTAAAGAATAAAAAAAACTCCTTCTTGCAATAATTTGTTATCTCAATTATTGCAAGGAAGAAGTTCATTCTGTTTAGCTTACACAAAATTATTTACAGAGCCTTATTATCCTCTTCTTTATTAAATTTCATTATCTTTTAATTTATATATAATTTTCTCGTAGATTTAATGACATTTACAATGTCCATCTACACATTTAGAATAAGTGAATATTACATCAAATTTAACTTCATTATCACATTTACTTTTTGCTTTGAAACATAAAATATCTGTTGGAAACCACTCATTAGGAAATTCAGATAGATTACGACGAGGT
Organism: Clostridium sp. YIM B02555; assembly: GCF_022320955.1. Taxonomy (NCBI): domain Bacteria; kingdom Bacillati; phylum Bacillota; class Clostridia; order Eubacteriales; family Clostridiaceae; genus Clostridium; species Clostridium sp. YIM B02555. The sequence continues at coordinate 46,107 of NZ_JAKJJY010000008.1, forward strand.
ATAAATATTATTCCTGATTTAACTATTTTATAATATCCAAGAGAACCGCGTATAACTGCTTCCCCACATATACACTTTATATTATCACCGCAATATTCTATTTCAATTGTCTCATCACCACAACATTTTTTTGCAGTTGCTGTAAAATATTGTAGTTTTCCTGGTTGTACATAAATAATCTTATTTTTACGTCCAACAACTACTTCTAAATCACAACTTATTTTAATTGGAGGCACATTACACCTATGACATCTTTCTCCATCAGTTTCTATTTCTTTTTTAGTTTTTTTCTTAGGTTCTACTTCTATATCCTCATCTTCATATACATATTCATCTATTAACATATCTAAATCTAACCCTGATGCTAGATCTGCATCTTTCATAATTTCTTCTAATGATATTTCTTTATTTTTCATAAATTTCCTCCTAAATTATCTGTATAAATATATTAGTTCATCCATATAGTTTTCTTTTTCCATTTCAATTAATTTTCTTTTTTAGTTATATAAACAAATTTTTTAATTGTTGCAATTATTCACATAAAAACATAAGCAGCTATTAAAAACCATTCTTATTATATGACAGTATATGAATCGGTGCTTTAAGGTGCCACTCCTATTTCCATAAAAAATTAGCAAGCTTGAGTACCTATGACTTAAAGATCATGTATTACCAAGTTCACGCTTTGTAATCTTTACAACAAAAAAAAATAGCATTAAATTAATAGCAAGCTGAATTTGTCTTACTGTAAATTTTATGCTACTTGATATTAAATTTAAGAATTCAACATACTTCTGCATTTAACTCATATTAATAATTTAATCTATACAATTATTAACTAGTTATTTTTTGAAAGTAAATTAATAATAACATCTGCATGAATTACAACTGAATATTACAACAAAATCATAGCATTCTTTAGTACACTCATCAGTTGCAGTGAAATATAAGAAATCATTCTTTCTAGGATTTAACCTAGCATAAGTATCTACAAATATTCCCGAAGAAATATGGTTAACCATTAAATCTACTAAGATATCAAAATTTTCTCCTATAGTTTTTATATCCTCCCAAGTACCAAACTTAGGCTCAATATCTAAATAAGTTAGAGGAGCAAAACCTCTATCTCCAAACGAAGGAAATGGGGGAAGTTTATACGCACTTACTGCAAATCCAAGATTTAATGCTTCTCTTATAGAATATCCTTTAATTATTGAAGTATAAAAACCTGACCAAAAAGCATCTCCAGCTCCAGTTGTATCAACTACCTCTTTAGCTAAAGTCTCGAATCTGATAGTCTCTAATCCATTAGAAGCTATAGCACCATCTTTTCCAAGGGTCATAATTACAATTTAAAATTCTGTACCATATCAGTTAATTTTTGAGCAAGTTCTGCCTGACTTTGTGCAGATTTTGCAACATCGCTAATAGCAAAAGTCACTTCATTAACGCTATTTGCTATTTCTTCAGAGCTTGCAGCTGATTCTTCTGCCGTTGCAGATACATTTTGTATAGCCTCACTTATTTGTTCAATAACGTCATTCATTTGTTTTGACGAAGATGAAATCTCTTCAGTAATATTGTTCATAAATTCTGCATCTTTTTCATATTGAATCCCTGTACTCTTAAGGAATTCATAGCTTGATTTCACATTATTATCAATAAACTTAAGTACATCTTGTCCGCTTTGTGAAAGCTCCTCAACTGCTGCCTGTACCTGCCCAACCATACTTTGAATATCTAAAACAGCTTGTGAAGATTGCTCGGCAAGCTTTCTTACTTCATCTGCAACTACTGCAAATCCTTTTCCTTGTTCCCCAGCTCTTGCAGCCTCTATTGCAGCATTTAAAGCTAATAAATTTGTCTGCTGTGCTATACTTCCAATAGAATCCGCCATAATTTTAACATCTTCTACAACTTTAGCTTTTTCAATTGCGTTTAGAATATTTGAGCGGCTCTGGTCATATATAACTGTACCTTCTTCTATATTTTTTGAAGCTTTAGCTTTTATATCAATAGCGCGCTCTTTTATCTTGTTTACAGATATTTTCGAATCATTCGCTCTATTGTCAAGTTCATTTGTACTAGCACTTATTTCTTCAGTTGATGCACTTACTTCCTCAGTAGTAGCACTTAAATCTTGAACTCCTTTAGATATTTGTTCTACTGATTCATTTACTACTTCCATTTTAGATGAAACCTCTTCAACAGTTGCAGATAACTCTTCACTGGTTGCACTCATATCACTAGCACCATTCATTATTTCACTTATAAGAATTTTAATATTTTCCTTAGATTTATTTAATGCTTTAGCAACATTTCCTATTTCATCCTTTGAATCAATATTAATTGTTGCAGTAAGATTCCCCTCCCCTATAGCTTCAGAAAATGCTAGAATATCTTTTAATCTTCTTGAAATTACAATAGATATAATGGTTCCCAAAATAATTGCTGCTATTATAGCTATTACTATAATACTAATAGATATAATTGTACTACTTTTAAAAATCGCATTGCTGCTATTATAATCGTCAGCAGCCATTCCTGTAGCTAAATTTATTTCTTTATCTAATATAGCAAACATATCATTTCTAATTCTAGAGGCTTCGGGAAAAATAGCATTAGCCCCATCATAATCTGAAATCTTTACTTTATCTGTAATTTGATTACGAGCACTTCTATAATCACCTAATAATTTTTCAAACTGAGCAAACTGCTCCTGATCAAGTGTAGTAGTGATTGTAGTTTTATACTCTTCAACTAACTTCATATCTTCCTCTTGCATTTTGTTGATATCATCAACCAAACTAGAAACTTTACTGCTATTTTTAGGATCTAGAATTTGTAAAATATCTGCTCTAATCGTCATAAGATTTGTTTTAAGCATATTTAGATCCTTTACGCCTATTAAGTCAATATTATACAACTCTGAAACATTTGAATTAATCTCTTTCATATTTGATATTCCTACAAAGCCAACACTTCCAATAAATACTACCATTATTATAAAAGCTGTCATTAACTTATATAACATTTTTAAGTTGTTAAAAATCCTCATTATATTTCCTCCATTTATAAACTAATTATTGAACGTTCACATTAATAACTCAAACATAGCATAACAAAATTGATATATTTAAATTTCAAACTCATTTATCCCTTGATTTTGCTTTTTAGAAATATTCTCTAAGTTTATTGCAAACTTTGATACTTGTTCTGAAGTTGTACTGAACTCTAATGCAAAAACACTTTATTTACTAGTTTAATCAACTCGTTATTAATCAAATCCTTTTTTATAAAATAAGCAGCTCCCAGCGTTTCACAAATATCTAACTCATTAGAAAAATTATACTTACCACCATCTGAAAGAACAATTATATTTATATCTTTATATTCTTCTCTTAGTTCTACTACAAGCTCTAATCCACTTTTTCGAGGCATATATATATCCGTAATTATCAAATCAATATTACCTAATTTTTTATATACCGCAATTCCTTCCTCACCATTAGATGCTTCATATACATTGTAATTTGCATCTTCTAAAATAAGTTTTATAAAATTTCTAACACTTGCACTATCGTCAACCACTAATATATTTTTTTGCTTTTCATTCATTATTTTTAACCTTCCTTTTCAACTTATAGTATAAACATACTATGTTATAAATTAAGATTATACTGTGCTTTTAGTAATATTCAATTTGCATAAAATTTCTCGTCTATTTTTAGATATATAAATTCCAATTAAAAATGTACATTTAACATTTAATGACTTTCTTATGATTGAATAATATGTTGATATTCAAGATTTTTAAAAGCTAAAATCTCATAATTTATTTCGTCTAATAGTTTTCAGTATAATTTCGCCCCCTAGTTGTATATTGATAACAATATTAAAATGATTATCTTATTGGTAACCCTTTGAGTACTAGCTGAAATCTTCACATTGCAATTTCAACTACTCCATAGATTATAAAAAACACAATTTATTATACATTGTTTTAATTTAAAATTTAATGAAAAAAAACTATATTTTACCCGGAAAAAATTCAGTTTAAAAAATAAAAGCAATGTACATTTCAAATAATACATTGCTTTTACTTAATTTCTAAGAAAAAATTAATTTTCAGAATAAATTACTCTTTAAATATATCGTTAATCTCATAACCGCTTTCATTTTTTTCTTATTTTTTTAATTTTCTATACTCTGTTGGTGACATACTTGAATACTTCTTGAATAACTTACTAAAATACTCTGGATCCCTGTAACCCAGTTTATCTGCTATCTCATAACTTCTATCTTCACACTCTCTAAGCATCTTTTTAGCTCGTTCCATTTTAACTTTTGTCATATAATCTAAAAGTGACATACTCGTCTTTTTCTTGAAAATTTCGCATAGATAATTTTTATTCATATGCATATAGTTTGCAATTGTAGATAATGCAACTTCATTTTCCACATCATTTAAAATAAAAATGCTTACTTTATTTATTAAATCACCATAATTTTTACCTAAATATAGGTACATTATTTGTGCTTCTAAATTTTTAATACACGAAATGTATATATCACGTAATTCATCTAAAGAAGCTAAATCATTCAGATTTAAGCTCTTAATATAACTTACATCAGCAAATTTTATAAACCAAGGCATATTATTGTTTATTGCTTCCAATACTTCTTCGAAAAACTCTGTAATTAGATGATACATTCTTATCTTATCCAAATCACCAAAAACTAGTTTATCAAAAATAGAATAAGCCAAATTTTCTACTGTTCTGCCACTTTCAAACAATTCTAATATTTGTGTAACATCTACTGAATAGTTATACACATTTAGTTTTTTCTCTTCCTTTTTTTCAATGATGAACAATTTAGCTCTCTCAAGTAACTTGTTAATATCATTTGCATTTACTGGCTTAATAAGATAATCAAAAGCACCTAATACCAACCCTTTTCTAGCATATTCAAATTCGCTATAGTCACTAAGAAGCACTACACAAAACACCAGCTTTTTTTTCATTACCTCCTCAAGTAATTCTACTCCGTCTACTATAGGCATACGGATATCAGTTATAATTAGGTCAACTGGATTAGTTTGAAGTTTTTGTAGAGCCTCATATCCATTTCTAGCTTCATCTGTAATTTCAAACCCTGAGACTTCCCCCCATATTTTCAGTCTCTTCAATTGTAATCTCACTATTTCCATATCATCAACTATCATTACCTTGTACATTTAATCACCTTATTCTATGGGAAGAGAAAAAAATACCTTAGTACCTTTATTTAAATTACTCTCTATCCAAGTTTTTCCTCCATGTCTTTGAATTATTTTGTGTACTGTAGCTAATCCAATTCCACTTCCCTCATATTCTTCTTTATTATGAAGCCTTTGAAACATGGCAAAAAGCTTCTTGGAGTATTTCATATCAAAACCAGCCCCATTATCTTCTATATAGAAAATTTGTTCATTATAATTTTGTAAACAGCCAGCACTAATAATGGCAATATCCTTGTTTTTTGTAAATTTCATAGCATTGCTTAGTATATTATAAACTACTTGTCTTATAAGAGTTTTATCAGCAATCACAGTTGGTATTGCTGTCTCTATATTAAACTCAATATTTCTTCCTACACATGTTGCCTTTATTTCATTAAATACATTTATGAACATTTCTCTTATATCTATTTTTTCCCTTTGAATATTTTCTTTAGAAGTAATTGAATATTGCAGCACCTTGTCAATGAGTTTTACCATATCACAGCTCACGTTAGCGATATTAGTTATCATATTTACAGCTTCTTTTTCCAGAGTTTCTTCGTAATCTTCAAGAATTATCCTGCTATATCCATCAATTGCCCTTAAAGGCGATTTCAAATCATGTGAAACCGTATAAGTAAAGGCTTCTAGTTCTGTTAAAGTGCTTCTTAGATCCCTAGTACGTTCTTCTACAAGCTGCTCCAGTTCTTTGTTAATCTTTATAATCTCCAGTTCAGCTTTTTTTCTTTTAGTAATGTCTTTAATAAATACAGCTGTTCCACAAATTTCCCTATTGTGATATATAGGATTAAAGAATACTTCAACATATGTTTTCTCATGAGTAATATAATATTCGAAACTATATCTCACTCCACTCAGTGCCCTGTCATAAAAAACTTTCCATTCCTGTGTAACCTCATCTGATGCAAGTTCCAATATACTTTGACCAATCTCAATCTCAACGTCATAGCTTCGTTTAATATAATCTTTTACTGCCGAATTAAAATTTAAAATTCGATAATTCCTATCTACTGAATATATCCTATCATTAGTACTTTCAAAAACCGCTTCTAGACGCTCTGCCATTTCTCTATGATTTGCTTCTAACTGCTTTAAATCAGAGATGTCATGAAACATTATACCTATCTGTTTGTTATTAAGTTTAAAAACATTTAATAATAAATGTCGATTAAATCTTTGGGTGAAAGCCTCACATTTCAATGGAGTATCAGTCTTTAATATATTCTGAAGCTTCTTCAAAGTTGATTTATTTCCATCAAGGGATTTTATATATGTATTACCAATAACATCAGAAGCCTTTAAACCGAGATGTTTCTCAATTGCTTGATTTGCTTTGGTTGCTATTGCATCTACAAGTTCACCGTTTTCATCGTATATAAACTCACTTACTATCATTCCCTCAAGCATTTTATCGAAAATAATCTTATATTCTTCTTGTATCTCAGTTTCTTTTCTTTTAGCTTCCACATAATCAGTCACATCTCTTCCAATACAAATAATCTTTTCTAATCCATCTTCTGTATTAACTACTCTAAAATTTACTAGCAAGACACATTTCGTACCATCCTTCTTTCTCACCTCAATCTCTAGGTTTTCAATATTTTTTTCATCCAACAAACGCTTTAATATTTGTTTTCTAAACTTAAGTTCTTTATAGATTATTCCTATATTTTTTCCTATAACTTCATGCTGCTCGTATCCTAATATTTTTTTCACAGAAGGAGATATCTCAACTATTGTTCCATTAATTAAAGTCTCACTATAAAGGTTCATTATATTTTCAAAAATATCATTATATTTTCTCTCGCTTTGTCTAACAAGTTCCTCTGCCTTTTGTTTTTTCTCAAGGTAACTGATAGTAACGCTTCCTGTAACCATACAAAACATTATAAGAATAATAAAATGTATTACATCTCTGGTATCAACAATTTGAGATAATGCAAATGGATTATCTCTCAAATGTAATAAATATTCTATAAATATTGAAAGAAAACAAAAGATTATACAAATAGCCAAAGCCCTTGCTAAAATAGTCCCATTATGCCTTGACTTACTTTCTATATTAAATAAAAATAATTTTTTCACACTTGGTAATAATAGTAATGTATCGCATCCAGTAAGGATAAAAAAATCTTGAACTATTCTTTTTATAAAAAATATATTAAGATCCCCTATATTAACCATAGTAATAGCATCATTATACCAAGAGTGTAGATTATATTTTATTGAGAGTGGAAATAAAAAAAAGTACAATCCTAAATTTATTAACAAACAAAATATCTCAATAAAGTAAATATTATAAATATATTTTTTATATTGTTTTCTTTTCTCTACTCCATATCCATGTAATATAAACCAAACAATGTTAATTAAAAAACTGACAAAACACGCCCAGCCTTCATTTTGCCAAAGATAAAAAGAATGAAATGCACTTAATCCAATAACTGAGCTTAAAATTCCATATTTTACTCCCCAAGCTTGAGTAACAAGCATAGGAAAGATCAAACTCCAAACAAAATCTAAATTAAATTGATCCACTTTTAATCCTGATGCAAAAAATGTTCCAATAAAGCCTATAAGCCCTAAGCTAACTGAAATTAATGTTTTATACAAAACCTGAGATAATACCTCTTGCCTTTGACTTATTTTCTTTCTTAGATTATTTATCATAAAACACCCCAAATTAAATTCATATATACTCTTTATCATTAATTATTTTAAATCTTTGCTTATAAAATAATAAATCTCCTACGTTATATTTTAATGCATTTCAATTTTTATTCAATACTATAGGGTTCTGATTTTGATTTAATTTGTCATAATATGTAGATATTAAAATCTAATGATATCTTCAATATATACATCGTCAATACCAGCAGTTCCTTTATTTCTCTTTACTAATTCCCAAGCCATATATAAAGTATCTTCTCTATATATTTTGTCATACAAAGCATGAAACCGTCTCTTCTTATTTGATTTGGCAGGTAGGTATAATTTTATTTTTCTTCCCGCAATCGCTCTAATTTCTCCATATCCAAAATAATATACCCTTTTTCCTTGTCCTTAGCTAACACACCATTTTCACAAAACTGCTTAATAACATATAGTACATGGCGATAGCTAACATTCATATATTCTGAAACATCTGTATGACTTATATTATATATACCTTTTTGCTCATATTGGAGAATAAAAGTTGCAAGTCTATTTTCCAAGGAATAATTCAAATTTTCACTCATTCGATAACTTCGGGTTAATAATTTATTAGAAATATATGCTGCAAAGTAAAAAGAAACTTCTGCATTTTCTCTGCATAAGGCTTGTAATTTTTCTATATCAAATTCTAAACATTCAACCTCTTGAAGCACTTTGTTTTCTTTTATATCAGATTCCTCATGAAACAAAGAAAGTTCTCCTAACCAATCCTTTTCTAAAGCAAAGTCAAGAATTGAACGCCTTCCATTTGTATGATCTATATAAATTTTAACGGTACCTGATAAAATAAAATAGCAATGTGTTATTTTACTGTTTATTTTATAAATATTATGATTTTTTTTAAAAGTTCTTTTCTTTCCATTTTCAACTATTATTGATGGTATTTCCTTATCAAAAAACATTTTATTCTTCTCCTAAAATATGATATTTCTCATATATGATTTTCTTATTTCATTTTATCATACTAATATAAAATAATTAATTACAAGGCGAGAAAACTAATCCACAACATCTTATGTTAATTGTAGTAAAAAATATTAAGAAAGGAAACGTATAATGAATTTTTACTATAGATATCAAATTTAAGAATCAAACTTATCAATGGAATATAGATGTATAATTGAGAAATTATAATCGTAACACTACACTAGAAATTAGATACATTTTTCTGGAATCAGTCATATGAAATTGAGCTGTGATGGTTATTAGTGGAAGGTTGTTCCATTTTCTGCTTGTCATAAATTTACTTTAGGAACATGCAGAAATGAGTGCAACCTTCCACTTAGAATCCATCCAGCGAAAATTTCATTAGTCCTGTGGAAGATAAATGTATCTGGTTTCGGTAATTGTTGCATAAGTCTAATTCTTGGTTTGAATATCTATATATCTTATTGATAACTAACCTTTTAAATTTAGAGATTGGTACTTTTCTAAACTCACTAAATTTATTATTTTTATAATATATGTTCATTATACAAGGTGAATAAAATGAAGGTTCAATATATAAAAAAAGCTTTATACTCAATAGCATTGTTTTTAATGCTTGGCTTAGGAATTTCTTTCCAAATCAAGGCTGGAATTGGTCAAAGTATGCTTAATGCTTTTTCTTTGCTAATAGCTGACCTTTTAAATTTAGAGATTGGTACTTTTCTAAACTTATTAAATTTATTATTTTTCATAATCTATCTTATTATTAGAAAAGCTTCTCTAAATCGCTATGATATTATTCAAATAATAGCTACAATAGTAAATGGTTATATTATCAATTTATTTGTTTATTCTATTTTAAATAATTTTGTAATAGAAACTTATTTCTTTAGATTAGTTATATTTATGCTTGGGCTTGGCTTAGCTTCAATTAGCTTAGGTGCAATTCTTTCTATGGAAATCATTAAGTTTCCTCTCGAAAGTTTATGCCTAGTGTTAGGTCAAAAGCTTGGATGCAGCTTAACAATAATAAGAATGAGATTTGATATTTTCTTTATGGTTACAACAATAATCCTAACTTTAATAACTAGTCATGCTCTTTATATAAGAGAGGGCACCATAATAAGCTTTTTTCTGCTTTCCCGTCTAATGGGTTTATCATATTATTATCATAAAAAACGTATATAGAAGGAGACAATATCATGTATGATATTATTTTAATGGACTTAGACAACACTATTTTAGATTTTAATGTTGCTGAAAAAGATAGCTTCAAAGAAGTCATTAAAGAGACAGGCCTAACCTACACAGAGGAGTTATTACAACAATACAAAAAAATAAATCAAGCTTTATGGCACAAACTTGAACAAGGCAAAATTTCTAAAGAAATTGTTCTTAATACTCGCTTTAGTGAATTTTTTAAGCTTTATGATCTACAAGTCGATGGTGAAGCTGTAGAAAAAAAGTACAGATTTTATCTTGATAATTCTTCTGCTCTTATTCCTAATGCAGAAGATACTTTAATCAAACTAAGGGCAATGGGTAAAAAAATATATTCAGCTTCAAATGGTGTATATTCAACCCAAATAAAACGCTTATCAAAGGCTGGAATAATAAACTTATTTGATGGACATTTTATCTCTGAAACAATAACATATGAAAAGCCTTCACCTTATTTCTTTGACTTTTGCATAAAAAATCTGGCTGGAGTTTCTAAAAGTTCAATACTAATGGTTGGGGATAGCCCTACTTCTGATGTGCAAGGAGCAATTAACAGCGGAATTGATTCTTGTTTTTATCAATATGATAAAACTACTACTTGTACATATTCTAAACATACTATATGTGATATTTCAAAACTTTTAGATATAGTATAAAGAAAAATGCGTTGATTAAAGAATCTCAATTCTATAAATCAACGCATTAAATAATCAAAATTTACAATATTAATTTTGGTTTTGCCCTAATAATTATTAATGTCCATTAACCATTAACTCCATCACAACAGAATCTTTAGATTCTACACCTTCTGCCTCTAATTCAGCGATCTTATCGGCAAATTGAGGTAAATATTTTTTATGTGCAACTAATAATTCGTCTAAAACTTGTTTAGCACAAGCTCCACCCTTTACCAATGGATTTAACATAAATGCTTGTAATGCTAGTCCATAATCTCCAGTAATAGCTGCTTTAATAACACATTCTTCCATTGCCTTCATACATTGCACCCAGCCTCTTTCTGCTGAATTAAATTTTCCCCAGTTAAGCGGCATAGCTCCTTTTCCACTGATTATAGAAGATATTTCTACAACACTATCATATGGTAAGTCAGCTATTGCCCCATTATTTTGAGTACTAACTACCATTGTAGTTCTTTTATCATTATAAATTGCATTAATACATTCACATGCAGCATCACTATAATATGTTCCTCCACGTTTTGTTAACTGTTTAGGTTTATGGTCTAAGTTTTCATCCTTATATAATTCAAACAATTCAGCTTCTGTTTTCTTTACTTGTTGTCCACGAGTTCCAACTCCATTAAATTCTTCTAATCCATCCTTTAGCATTTCATCTTGCATGTAGTAATATCTATGATATGCACAAGGAATCAGCTGCATTTCCTTCAATTGATCCTTCAAGTATTTCACATCATGAATATTAGCTGGAGTTGCTGAATTTTCAAGACACATTTTATCTATAATCTTATCAGTTAAGTCATTTCCACTTCCATCTGAAACCTTATGCCAATGAAAATGATTTAATCCTGCAAACTGATGTATAAAATCTTTTTCAGCTAAATCAAACATTTTAAATTCATCCTTTAATGCCATAATTGGTACATTACATAATCCAATACAATTTTTCCAGCCACCATGTTTAATTATTGCTTCAGTAACCATACCAGATTGATTAGTGAAATTAATTAACCATGCATTAGGGCACAATTCTTTTATTCTCCATTATAAGTATTTTCTATGAATCTATCAATTCAGAGATGTATTAATTAGGATAAATTTTATATTAGTAGAAACACTAATATTTAATATTATACTTTTAAACAATGAATTGGAGGGTTATTAATGAAAATATTAAAAAAAATAACTTTATTCATTATAATAATATCAATATCCTTAAATCTAATGTTTAATACTAAATTTAATGCATTTGCTAACCCAAATTTTGATTTTAATGATACCTCTGTAGCTAATGTTGCAGTATTATTATCTAGTCCTAATGATTTATTTCTATTACAACTAAAACAAAATTTAGAGGATATTCAAAAAGAACATAAGAATATTCGATTTACCTTCTATTACGGAAACGATAATATTTCTTTACAATACGAGACATTAGATTCAATTCTTAAAAGTGATATTGATCTAATTATAGCAAGCTTGGCTGATACAAGCGAAGATGTACTAGAAAACGTCATATTGAAAGTCAAGCCAAAAAATGTTCCTCTAATTCTAGAGAACGTTAGTCCAGAAGTCGTTTCAAAAGTTTTGAACTATTATAACAAAGTTGCTTTTGTATCATCTGATTCTAAGCAACAGGGTATATATCAAGGTCAAATACTTGTTGATTTATGGAATAATAATAAAAATGCTCTAGATAAAAATAATGATAATATATTACAATATGTTTTGCTACAAGGTAAAGAAGATAATCCTGCCGCAATTAATAGAACAAGATATTCTATTTCAACAATTAATGATTCAGGAATAGAAACACAGCAGCTTGCACTAATAGATGGCTATTGGTTACGAGAATTAGCTAAAGAGGCCATGGATTCATTATTTCTTAAATATGATGGCAAAATTGAAGCAATAATTGCAAATAACGACGCTATGGCAATTGGAGCAATTGAAGCATTGCAAAAATATAACTATAATAAAGGTGATAAAGCTAAAACTATAGCCGTTGTTGGAGTAGATGGATTACTCGAAGCTAAAAATTTAATTGATAAAGGATTTATGACTGGTACAATTATTCTTGATCCAAAGGCTGAAGCTGAACTGTTTTATACTATTGGAATGAACTTAATTCACAATTTAAATCCTATCGAAAATACTAATTATAAAATTGTTAATGGAGAAATTATAATTCCATATCCATATGATAAATATATTACGATTTAACCTACTTTCTCTATAAATAAAAAGAATGATCTACTAAGGTGAATAGACCATTCTTTAAACTGGATATTTATTTTTAATAAGGGGAAAATAATGTTTAACTATCTTATACATTTATGATACATAATATTTATGTCAGTGTTATGACAATCATTAATTTTCTTAAGTATACATCTTTATACTAGTATTACGACATAAAACATTATTGACACTTTAATTATCAGTAGGATGCATATTCTAATTATTAAAATAAAATACTAATATAATGGAGGTGTTCTTATGAAAATAGAGAGATTTTTAGTGTTTTTTCTAATTTATATATTTTTATTTGTTAAAACGCCACAAGCACAGCCAATCCCTATTTCTACTACTTATACACAAGGTATACATAGTATCACTCAATATAGTGGAAAATATATTACAGCTAAACTAATAACTCCTGATAAAACTCTTAGTGTAGCAGTAATTGATTCTAAAGGTAATCAGAAAATATTTTTACGTTTTTTGAACCTAAACGAAACCGTAAAATTGGGACCTGTCCAAGAAGGCGATATTCTAATAATAATTGGTGCTGGAGAAGTATCTTTTTCTCCGTTTTAATCTAATATATTTAGTTCTCCCCTAAGCACTATACCCAAAATCATTCTCTTATATATAAATAAATCTACTTTTCAATTGTATATAAACACTCAATTGTTAACACAAATACCTACTATCAAACCCAACTACAAGCTTATATAATGGCTGACAATCAAACATGATTGTTAATGTATAAACTCGAATCACAACTTCACTTAGGAAACATAGACAATCAAACAGCCAAAAACTTGTGTCTAATATTACAACATGTATTTGTTAAGACCTTGAAAGTTACCGTAAAAACAAGCCTATAACTAAGTTTATATATTGCACTTAACCATAACCTTAGGTGCAATTTTTCATTCTTTATTTAATTACTATATACTTTCTACAACATACTAGTTAACTGTTATAGAACTTCCTCAATTTATCCTCCAATTGTGCAAGAACCATTGGCCATGCTTGCTCATGTCCATTCTTTGACTCTTCATCTAAAAACCCTGCATGAGTTAATCGTAATACAGTTCCATCCTCTATTTCCTTCAATTCTACAGTCACAATTGTTTCAGCACCTTTAGTTCCACCAGCACCAGTTATCCATGTAAGTTCAACCAATTTGTCAGGCACAAGTCTGAGAAAACGTCCATAGTGTGGATAGCGATTTCCTTCAAAAGCCGTTTCAAAGAAAAAAGCAGTGTTGACTTCTCCTTTCATCAAGACAGAACCTGGTTCTGCAAACCAGAGATCAAACTGTTCAGTCCAAGCCCTGTACAAAATGCTTGGTGAGAATGGCATTGTCCTCTCTACAGAAAGACTAAATGGTCTTAATGATAAATCTGGAACACAAATTGGCATTTTTTGTTCCTTAAATAATTTTTTCTTCATACATACACTATTTGTATTCCCTTTGTATGGCTCAAAATTTTCTATTATATCATAACCAGTATTTTTATACAGATTAATTGCTTCATGCTGCTTTATTCCTGTTTCTAACAGAGCATATTTATACCCTTTGCTTCTTCCTAATTTCTCCAATTCACTAATTATTAATTTGGATAATCCTTGACGTCTGTATTCTTTTTTTACAAATATTCGTTTTAATTCTATGTCCTCAACATTGTGCTCCTTGAAGGCTCCACATGCAACAGGTATTTCATCTTTATAAATAATTATCACATCATTTATATAGTCAGCTTTATTATGCTTATTATACTGCTTTTGTAGTTCCCCATATCGTTCATTAAGGTCATCATCTAACAGTTTTATAAGTTTTATAAAATCAATATTATTACCAGTTGTTTTTAATATTTTTAAACTCATTTTATCCTACCTCAAACTTAATTCATCATAATCTAACTACTTTACTTCAATTATAGCATGTATTGTTAAATTTTTAAGAATATCTTTTATTTATTACATCTACTCTAAACATTCTTCACAAAAAAATTCTTTTGTATTCTAAAAACACAAAACAATTCATACTTTCCGCCAGTTACAAACCCAGAAAACAGCTTCTAATAATTTATAAAATATCCATTTATACCATTATGTAACAATATTAAAAGGTACATGCATTTTGCAAGTACCTTTCATAAACTTTATATTTAATTATTTTTTCAAAAAATCAATTTATGCTATTACAGTTGAAGGTATTTTAATTGTTACTGTTCCTCCAGGTAGTATATCTCCAACATTAACTATAATGTTTTTTGATGTTGAACTTGAATCAACTGTCCCTTGAGTAGTTGTTACTCCACTAACATTAAAATCAATATGATTAGGTGCTGGATCACTTACCACTACTGCTTTAGCTGTTTTTGTACCTGTGTTAGTAATTACAAGAGTATATGTGAAATTATCTCCTATCCATACCTCTTTTACATCTGCTGTTTTTACTACGCTCAAGATAGTATCAGCTGATCCATGAAATATAATCGTAACCTCTCCACCAGGATTATTAGTATTGGTACCTTTGGCATGAGCAATATTAACTATCTTATCTGTATCTGTTGGATCTGGAGTCGGATTAGGATTTGGTTCAATTCCTTTTAGTGTTACAGTTACAACACAGGTTGCAGTTAATCCATCAGCAGTTGTAGCTGTAATTGTACAAGTTCCTTCTTTTACTCCAGTAACTTTTCCAGTTGAATCTACTGTTGCTACTGAAGGATCACTTGATTTCCATGTCACTTGTGCTCCTGCTGGTGTTGTTGTTGCTGTTAATTGTTGTGAATCACCTACATTTAAATTCATTGTTGATTTATCTAATGTTATTGATTCATTGTTACCTATTAAATAACCTGTGTTATCTATATCTATTGCATCTAGTTCTAAATTTTTATTAACCTCATCATTTGGAACTGTTATAGTTACTTTGTGAAAAGCCTTTGGTAAGTTCTCTTTTTCATATGTTACTATCTGGCTTACACTTCCTGAATTGCTATGATAGCTTGAAAATGTATCACTTATATTATCATCTATTTTAATGACATTTTTTGTAGATTTATTGCTCCATTCTGCACAAACAACTCGTAATTTTGTTCCGTAAAATGTAAATTTAACAGACTCCCCTGGAATGATGACACTTGTGCTTCCATTATAATGTACACTACTAATTGATCCCATGATATTTTTTGTATATAACAATCTTTTATCAGTATCATCATATCTTTGCCATCCGTCTGCTGTTATAGCAGCATTAACCGCACTTCCATTTTCAATCATTCCAATACCAATAAACATTAAAGCCATTACAAACATTATACTAAACTTTTTAAAGTAATTTTTCATTTATCATTCTCTCCCTTATTCTTCAATAATAAATGAATGCGCATTCCTTATATTTATTTTAATTCCAATACCAATTAAATCCAACAATAATCGTAATACAAATTCCTTTATATCTAAGAATTTTAGTAAATTTTTACACGTTTGATTATCTACATTTATACTATTCTACTTTAAACTGATAACAAAAAAGGACTTTATTATTTGTTCATAAATCAAATTTATCTTTTAGTTAATTAAAACATATTTACTAACATTGTATTTTATGAGAATCTAACAATACACTTTTCCTTCATTTAATATATTATTCTTATCAAATACAGCTTTTAGCCCTTTCATATATAGCAATTCTTTTTCTCCTGTAACATTTTTAAAAAATTCTTTTTTACTTAATCCTATTCCATGTTCACCTGATGGCAGACCATTGAGTTCATGGCTTTTTATATATAATTCATAAGCTAAATCGTAGGATTTCTTCTTCCAATCAACTTTTTCCATGCCGTTTCTTATTATACTCACATGAGTATTTCCATCTCCAGCATGTCCAAAATAAATAACTTGTAAGCCATGCTTTTCTCCACTTTTATTGGTGAATTCAACAAACTCTGATGTTTTGTTTATAGGTACAACTATATCTATAGGCAGTTGTTCATTAAATTCCATTACTGAACTTGCTAGCGCACCTCTTATTTTCCAAGTATCTATAGCTTCATTTTCATTTAGAACCTTAAAATCTAACGCTCCACTATTTATTGCTGCTTCTCTTGCATTGGTGTAATTTGAAATTATTTCTTTTTCTTCACCATCAAAAGTAAGAATCAAGTAAGCATTCCCTAAATTAGAAGGTAATTTTAGATTTAAAAATTTCTCTGAATTTTCCACTATATTTCTTTCCATAAATTCTATTGCAGTTGGATTTGCATTTAATTTTATTATTTTACTCACACTTTTTATAGCATCTTCTAGCTTTTCAAATGATATCAATATATTAACTGTATTTTTAGGTTTTGGTATAAGCTTTAAGGTAGCTTTAGTTATAATCCCTAAAGTGCCTTCAGATCCTACAACTAAATCCTTTAAATCCAATCCTGAACTATTTTTAATAGTTTTACTTCCAACAGTTATTGTTTCACCATTTCCTGTAACTATTTCTAGTTCACGTACATAATCACGGGTTACTCCATATTTTACTGCTCTCATCCCACCAGCATTAGTGCTTATATTGCCTCCAATAGTTGAAGTTTTTTCACCTGGATCTGGAGGATAAAACAAGCCTCTTTCTTCTACATATGCTTGAACATCCTGTAATAAGACGCCTGGCTCTACTGTTATATTAAAGTTTTCTTCATCTAATTCTAATATATTATTCATTTTTGATAAATCTAAAACTATTCCTTTTTTATTAGGTATTGTTGCCCCAGTAAGACAGGTTCCAGCACCCCTAGGTGTAATTGGTATTAAATTTTCATTGGCAAACTTTATTATATTACTGATTTCCTCCCCATTCTCTACAAAAACCAAAACATCAGCTTCCCCATAATCTAAATTAAGTCCATCTGTTAAATATTTTTTATCTATTTCCTCCCCAAAGATAATTCTTTCTGCATCCTTAATTATATTTCTTAACAAATTATATTTCATTTTGATGCCCCCTTAATGCTTTGAAGCTAATAAACATAATAATTTTATTTTCTAGATAACTTTGTAGCCAAAGCATCTCCAGTTATTTGAATTGCTTGTACTAAAACCAATAAAATAAGAACCGTTACAATCATTACCCCAGTTTCATATCTGTAATATCCATATCTTATTGCTAAATCACCTATTCCTCCGCCGCCAACAATTCCTGCCATAGCTGAATACCCAATTAAGCTTACTAAATTTACTGTAATTGCCCTTATTAAACTTGGAAAAGCTTCTACTATTAATACATCAAACAAAATAAGGCGTAAACTTGCACCAGATGAAATTGCTGCTTCTATTACTCCACTATCAACTTCATTAAAAGCTCCCTCTGACAATCTAGCAAAAAATGCAATTGCTGCAATAGTAATAGGAACTGTTGCTGCTTCTGGTCCAATATTAGAACCAACTATTATTTTAGTGATTGGAAGTAACAAAACCAATAATATTATAAATGGAAGTGAACGAATTATATTTATAATAAATCCTGCAAATGAATTAGCTAAATTATTTTTAAAAAATAATTTATTAGAGGTTAAATATAATACAAGACCTAAAGCCCCTCCAACAATTAATGATATTATCATTGCTATTCCTATCATTTTTCCTGAATCTAAAACCGCTTGACCAAGTTCACTTTTTAATATTTCAATTGTAGAATCCATTTGTTAAATCACCTCCAAATATTCATTAACAATTCTTTCTGTTTTAATAACATTTTCCTTAATATATACCTTTGCTTTAGCTATTTCATCTTTATGTCCAGTTATACTTATTATTAATATCCCAATTGGCCTTCCGTCAATATAATCAATTTTTCCATGAATAATGCTAATGTCTACATCAAAATTCTTAGCTGCATCAGAAATAATTGGCTTTAAACTATTATCCCCTTTATAGTAAACTTTAATTATTTCCCCTTCATTTATAGACTTAATAATTTCTTTTGGCAAATCTAAATTAGAATTTCTACTTATTAATGATTTAGTCACTTCATGCTTAGGATCTGAAAAAATTGAATATATATCATTGACTTCAACTATTTCCCCATTACTCATTACTGCAACTCTGTTGAATAATTTCTTTGCAACCTCCATTTCATGAGTTATAAACACTATTGTAATTCCAGTCTTATCTTTTATATTCTTTAAAAGGTTTAATATTTCCTCAGTATTTTCTAAATCCAATGCCGAAGTTGCTTCATCACAAAGAAGTATTTCTGGATTATTTGCAATAGCTCTTGCAATTCCAACCCGTTGCTTTTGACCACCACTTAAATTTGAAGGATATACATCTGCCTTATCCTTTAGATTTACAAGTTCTAATAATTCATAAATCCTATCTCTTCTTTTTTCTTTTTCATAATTATTTGCTTTTAAAACAAATTCTATATTCTCATAAATTGTTTTCCCACCAATTAAATTAAAGTGTTGAAATATCATACCTATTTTAAGTCTCGTTTTTCTAAGTCCTGTCCTATTTAATTTAGTAATATCTTTTCCATTAATAAAAACTTGTCCAGACGAAGGTTTTTGTAGTAAATTTATAACCCTAACCAAAGTACTTTTTCCTGCTCCACTTAAGCCTACAATTCCAAATACTTCACCTTTATTTATAGTTAAATTCACATTATTCACAGCACGAACTAAATTTCCTTTTAACTTGAATTCAACATTAACATCTTTTAATACAATCATTATTTTCACCACCTTCTAAATTTTGTAAATATATAAGTTCTAATTAAGATTTTACATCTCACATCAAGAAATCCGTAACGGCTTTCGTAGCTAATGACAATTGCACATTGATAATTGGAACTTATATTAATGACCATTTTAATATTTCTTGTGATCTTTAAATACGTATTATTATTTTAATGAATGAAAATATATATCTAATTATATATAGATATACAATTTAGGAATCAAACTTATAAATGTAATATGCATGCATCATTGAGAAATTATAATCGTAACACTACACTAGAAATTATATACATTTTTCTGGAAACAGGCATGTGAAATTGAGCTGATGATGGTTCTTAAGCAGAGAACCCAAATCTGTGATTTGGTGTGAATCGCTTACTCAGCGAACGAACGTGAGTCGAGTTTCCTCTATGGCTTGTTTCATTTTCAGCTTGTCCAGATTTTACATCTGGAACACGCTGAAATGACGGCAAGCTGCCATTTAGAACCTTCCAGCGAAAATTTCACTAGTCCTGTGGAAGATAAATGTATCTGATTTCGGTAAGTTTTGCATAAGTCTAATTCTCGCGTTGGATATCTATATTTTCATTCACAACTTATTGTTTTAAATTATTTCCACCAATCCGGTTTACTGAATTCTTTAAATTTCCCATTTTCAATAGCATCTTTAAATTCCTTAGATTGTACAGCCTCTTTCAAATCTTTTCCAAGATCTTTATCTAAATCTTCTGTTCTAACTGCAACAACATTTT
This sequence comes from Clostridium sp. YIM B02555, assembly GCF_022320955.1. Classification (NCBI taxonomy): domain Bacteria; kingdom Bacillati; phylum Bacillota; class Clostridia; order Eubacteriales; family Clostridiaceae; genus Clostridium; species Clostridium sp. YIM B02555. The sequence goes on from NZ_JAKJJY010000008.1 coordinate 66,679, forward strand.
TATAATTTTCTGCTAATTTTTCAACAGCTAGTGCTTTTGAATAATCAAGCTTAGACGCAAATGCAAAATTTCCTGGAACTACTGCTAAATCAACACTGTCAATACTTCTAGCAAGTTGTGCACCTTCAATTGGTGTGAATTTAATATTCTTAGGATTTTCTGCAACATCTTTTTCAGTCGCCTTAGTTTCATCAATGTTTTCTTTTAACTTAATAATTCCATTTTCCTTTAATAATTTTAATGCTCTTGCTAAATTTGAAGCATCATTTGGTATTGCTATTTTAGCACCATCTTTTAATTGATCTAATGAATTTATGGTATTTGAGAACACTCCCATTGAAAGAGTTGGTACAACTATTACTGGTGAAATTTTCAAGTTATTATCTGAGCTAAATTTCTTTAAATATTCTGTGTGTTGAAATAAATTTGCATCTATTTCTTTGTTATCTAAGGCTTTATCTGGCTGAATATAATCGCTAAATTCTTTAGTCGAAACTGTATATCCTTTAGCTTTTAAGGCTGGTGCTAACGCCTCCTTGACCATATCCCCATAAGGTCCTGGGCATACACCAATTACAATATTTTTATTCCCCACTTCTTTACTATCTGTTTTTGCACTTTCTTTACTGCTTCCGCATGCAACCAAGCTTGCTCCTATTGTTCCTATAATCACTAGTACTGCTAATTTCTTTAAAATCTTCATCTTTTATTCCCTCCAAAATTTATTGTTTTTGTATTTATTGCTAATGCTTTTAACTTTATCTTGCTTTAATTAATTTAGTTATTTCTATATTTCCTAAGTTTTTCAAGTCTCTTAAGAGCTTCTTTTAAGGTTTCTTCTTTCTTTGCAAAATGAAATCTTATATAACTATTTACTTTTTCTTTGAAGAAACTTGAACCTGGTACTGCTGCTACTCCAATTTCTTTAGCTAACCATTTACAGAATTCGTAATCATCATCATATCCAAATTCAGATATATCAACCATTACATAGTATGCACCTTGAGGCTCGTAATACTTAAGCCCTATTTCGTCTAATCCATCCAAAAATAATTTTTTCTTTTTTTCATAAATTTTACTCAATTCTTCATAATATTCATCATCAAATTCCAAGCCTTTAATTGCTGCCTCTTGAAGAGGTGCTGCTGCTCCTACAGTTAAGAAATCATGAACTTTTTTACAATTTTCTATTACCTCTTTGCTTGCAATAATATATCCAAGTCTCCATCCTGTAATTGAATATGTTTTTGATAATGAACTGCATGAAATTGTTCTTTCAAACATTCCATCTAAAGCTGCTAAATAAGTGTGTTTATGAGGCTTAAAAATTATATGCTCATAAACCTCATCAGTAATTACAAAAGTATCATATTCTTTTGCAAGGCTTCCTATATATAGCAGCTCTTCTTCGGTAAATACTTTGCCTGTAGGATTTGACGGATTGCAAAGAATAAGTGCTTTAGGATTTTGTTTAAATGCATTTTTCAATTCCTCTTTATCAAAGTTAAAAGCTGGCGGCTTTAATTCAACATAGATAGGCTGAGATCCAGATAAAATTGTATCTGCTGTATAATTTTCATAAAATGGCGAAAAAACAATTACTTTATCTCCCGGATTACAAACACTCATCATCGCACAAATCATAGCTTCAGTACTTCCACAGGTTACTAACACATTTTCATCTGGATTTATTTTAATTCCCATAAATCTCTCTTGCTTTAATGCTAGCTTTTCTCTAAAATTTTGTGCTCCCCAAGTCACCGAATACTGATGTGGACCTTTTTCTGAAACTTCTTTTAATTGATTAAGTATCTCTTTAGGTGGATCAAAATCCGGAAAACCTTGTGAAAGATTTATTGCTCCATATTTATTAGCTATTCTAGTCATTTTTCTTATTATAGATTCAGAAAACCAATCTAATCTATTACTTAATTTTGGCATATTTATACCCCCAATATATTTAAATTATAAGCTTATAATTCTTATCAAAATACTCGTATATTTTTATATAAAAATCTCTATCTTAGATACAATAGCAGTACAAAGATAAATTAAAAACTTATTATATAAAAATAAAGCACTAGAGATTAATCTCTAGTGCATCTTTGCATAAAAATTTTCTCTCTTATCTTTCAGCTAACGCTGTTGGAATTAGCACCACGTCATCGTAAATCATTACTTGATCGGTTGCTGGGTTTCATAGGGCCAGTCCCTCCACCACTCTTGATAAGTTATTCAATTCCTTCATTTCTTATAAGTTTAGTATATATTCAGCTTATTAAATTGTCAATACATTTTATGCATAAACATTAAGGTTATGCTAGTATTTATAATTACTAGCATACACGGTATTTTAACATCACGAATCTGGCTAACAGCCATTATAGTTTGGGTTAAAAGCCATATTTATTACCAATTGATTTTTTCAAAGAAAAGCACCTGCTAAAAACAGGTACTTAAGCTCCAATATTTTTTATGTCTCCATTAAATTTTCACCTAAATTTGTTTTTTCTAAAATATAAATAAACCCTATTAAAACTAAATAAAAAGAATGATCTACTAGGGTGAATAGATCATTCTGCATATTGGATATTTATATTTAATAAGGGGTAAATAATGTTTTAACTACTTTATATATTTATAATACATAATATTTATGTCAAGCATGTGACAACTTTTTTATTAATTCAGGCATTATAGAAAATTGTGAACTTCTTGTAATTATGTATACAATGTATTTAGTTATTTTCTTTTTTAATATCCACGATCATCAACTTTCCAACTATCCGTTTTACTGTCTCTTATTAATATCCAATTATAATTATCATAAGTTGAATTTGGATTTAAACTTCCATCCCCACCTGAAGAATCTACATCAAAATTTGATAGCAAAACAATTACATTTTCAGTTTTAACACCATTCACTGAACCTCTCCCATTTTTCAAATACCCCTCAATAAATTGATCTGATTTTTTTTATCATACCATAATTTTGTCAGAGTAGCTCCATTATAACTTTTAAAACTTTTCTTTATGCAATTCACTGCATCATTTAATTCATTCTCACTGAACTTGTCAGTTGCTCCAATACTCACTACAACATTATCAGTTTTTCCAACTTGTTTATAAACCAGAAAAGAGCTGTCGTTAACGGATTTTAATACGCTAATGCGACAGCCCCTATAATATTTTAATTTGTTAAAGCAACTACTTCTAGTTCAATTTCTATATTTTTATTTGGAAATGTAGTTTGAATTGCTACTCTTGTTGGTAATTCATTTTTTTTGAAATACATTTTATAAATTTCATTCATTTTATCAACTTCAAAAATATTTTTCATATATACTACAACTTTTAAGATATTATTCATTGAAGAATTTGAGTTTTCAAGTAAATATTTTATATTTTCTAATGCATTTTTTGTTTGAATCTCAATATTTCCCAATATAAATTGTCCACTTTGTAAATCACATGATACTTGGCCTGATAAATATAAAGTATTCCCAGCTTTTACTACTTGATTATATGGGTAATCAGGTTGTTTCACATTAGGCAAGTTTAATATTTCTTTTTTCATTTCTTTCCTTTTCACCTTCTCTGTACTTTTAATATAATTAGTTATAACAAAATTATCTATTAATACTCATTTCTTTTTTAGTCATTTTCTCAAAAAGAGATTCTAAACGCGCTTCAAGTATCCATTGGTCAGGTATATGTTGAAAGAAATTAAATCTTAACCCCCAGCTAATGCCTTGTAAAAATTCAAAATTTAACATATTATTAATCATATCTTCTATTATTTTATTATTTGTAGCAACAACTGATTTTACTATATAACCATTATCTGGTTTTGGTTCTATAGCCTCTATTATTAAATCATATGAAGCATCACTACCACTTTTTTCTAAAACAGTATAATTCAATATTTTCACCTTCTATTTCATTCAATATTTTTAGCTAATTTTTCGGCTTCACATCTTAATTCTTTAATATTGTGAACATGATTTCTTATACATACTGAATTGTAATTATTACATAAAATACATTTACGTTCTTTGAAGCCTACATCTTCTCTTGATATCTTAACTCCATTTTCAAAACAATCTATATCAACTAGCCTTCCCCACATATTTTGCTCTTCAATTAGACAACTTTTTATTTTTGTATCCTTTAATGAAATATAAGAGCTAAATACTGCATAATATCCTGCAATATCTATGTTATATAATAACAATTGTGATGGAATATTATCTTGAATAGACCTAATGCAAACTTTAAAAACTCCTGCCCATATTCCCCCTGACTTCGGAACCCCTGGAATGTTCAGCGATAGTTCTATAATGCATTTGTGATTTTTACTAATTTTTATTTTTTTTAAATAGCGTTCTTCTCTAGCCATTAATATTTTTTTACCTATTATCGATAAATATTGATTCATAAATACTCACCATAACCAATAATACTATTATCAAATCTCCAGATGCAGCTGCACTCCATTTATTTTTTTCATTAATATTTCTAGTTCATTAACAATAATTATTCCCTTACTATATGAACTATTGCATCCTATTTCAAAACACAAATAAAAATATGGAACAATACTTTTACCGCTCTTTACCAATAGATAATAATCCATATCATTATGAAAACCAGAACTGTTAAAAGTAACTAATCCAAAACTTGGCCATATACATGGTTCTTTTACTATTGCATCAAAACAAAGTTTAGTAATAAACTTATTCAATAATAAATTATTGATATCATCTCCAAAATTATAATCTACTTTTTCGTATTTTTCTTGAGTAAATATATTAACATTTTCCACTTAATTAAAATATTAAGCTTTTTAGATGCTCAGGCCACTTATTTACATCTGTTCCAAATTGAACAAGGATAGCCCAACACCATCTTTCCAATCCAAAAGCAATACAGCTAGTCCATAAATTCTCATCATTGTTTTTACTCATGTAATTGAATTTTTTTACAAAAAAGTTTCCATGAACATTAAAGCTAGCGCATGCAAGTGACTTATTATCATATAAATGTGGTCTAAATTCAACTTTTACAACTTCTGGTAGTTCTAATTTGGAATTAGTGTCTTTCAATGTGTTCGTATCTTCAATAAAAAATGGATCACTAGCTTCTTCTAATGAAAAATTCAATTTTAATTTTTGACTAAGTTCAATTACAAATTGAATAGCACGTTCACGAAATTTAATTACATTTTCTTTTTCTCCAACAGCTACTATTTCTCTCATATGAAATACATTCATTCGTTCAAAAAAATATGTTTGATTTCTTTCAGTTCTACTGCATACTCCTAATGAACTGTAAACCGTAAATTTATCAATCGTTTTATTTTCTAAGGATTCCCAAATATTATCACATACAGCATTTTGCCAATATATATCAGACCTATCATCAAATTTATTTATTTTAAATAAATTTTCATTATCTTTGCTATACCCAAACTTTTCAAGTTCATCTTCATACCATAATGGCTCTGAATAAAATTCAATTGCATTTTCTTGTTTTGCAAATTCAAGAATACATTTATCTAATTTATCCATTAAAGAAGCAACATGTCCTGTAATATATAGTCTACCATTAGAATATTGATTAACATAATCACTTGCTAAAATTTCATATGGTCTTGTATAATTTCTATCACGTTCATTAATAATACATTCATTTTTAAATGTATCTTTCTTTACATCCTCTTTTCTATTGTTAACTATGTAAGTAACAATATCATTGAAATATTTCCAATCAGTTTCTATTGTTTCATCACTACTACCTTTTAGTAATACAGTAATACCATCATATTCATTAATTTCTATATCTGTTTTACACATAGAATCTGATTTGTACTTGTACATGCATTCTTTAATTTCCGTTAAACTTAATTTTATATCTAATTTTTTTATTTTAGAATTATTTTTTAATAAATTAATATTATCATTAACTAACTTCATTTAAATTCACCTCATTAATATTATTTAGTATATCTTTTGCTTGATAAATAGCAAGTGGATCTACTATAACTCCTTTTGATACGTAATTTATTGTATTATTAAATTTAACTTCTGTTAAATCGTCTAAAGTTGATTTTGCCCACTCTATTTCTTCATTTAATGGTGCATATGCATTATTTATAATTTCAAGTTGTCTTGGATTTATTGTAGATCTAGCTCTAAATCCTAGTATTCTACTATTTTTACAATCAGAAATTAATCCAGCTGTATCATCTAAAAATGAAAAAACTGTATCAATAGCTAAAATTTTGTATTCAGCAGCTACAGTTACCATTTCAAATTTTATAAGCTCTAACTCATGCCCTTCTTTAGTTCTATGCAGGCCGCAATTATATGCCCAATCTTCACCTCCCAATGCAATTGCTTCAACACGATTACTTGCTTGTATTATATCTGATATATGTTTTAATCCTTGTGGATTTTCAATCATGGGATGTAATTTTATGCTTCCAATTTCCATTTTATTTTCTTTTTCAAATTTTGTAAGCAATTCATCTACATATTCAACTTCATACTTATTGCTAACAGATGGTATTCTAATAGAATCTGGCTTAGCCTGAATAACAGTTTTTATATCTTCATCTTGAAGTTCCCTTGCAGAAGAAAGATTTACTCTAACACATATATTTATATCAGGTCTGATTGATCTAATATATGAAATAGCATTACGTGTTAAATATCTACCATCCGTTTTAAATGGCATTTTAGTTGCAAATTCTAAGTCAATAATTATATTTTTTACATTTATTATTGGTAGCTTGCATAAAAATCCTGCATTGTTTCCTGGGACAAATAAATGAGCCCCCCATAAAGTTTTTTTTATCATCGAATTCCTCCTCTTTATATATGATAATTTTATTTAATATAATTTAATTTTTAGCGTAATACAAATAAATAACAATATTACACTAAAAAAAACGAGCCAAATAACTTGATATCCTCCTATAAAAAGTAACCACCCACTAAACAAACTACCTAAACCGCCACCTCCAAAAAGTCCTAAACCTATTAGGCCTGATGAAAGTCCTTTACTATCATCTGTAATATCAAATGCCAGTGTGGCCAAGGTAGATTGAATAGATATATAACCTAATCCTAATAAAATTGTAGCTAATATAGCAAATTGCCAATAATGAAGAAAATACAAAAATAAAATTGCAATTAAAGCAAAAAATTCTCCTAAAAGTATTACGTTTTTCTTTCCAATTTTTTTGCTTAAATTTCCAACTTTTGTTCCACCTATTAAGCAAGAAAATCCATAAAACATTATTACTATACCGCATTGTAAATAATCCAATCCTATAATCTTATTTAGAAATGCTCCTAGATACGAATATACGCCCAGTAATAAGAATCCTGTTATTAGAGATAAGGGAAAAATAATTCTTCCTTTAGCAGAACATATAGTTCGTTTAGCTTTATAAAAAAAATTCCCTTTTCCATTGGATACAATTTTTTTATCCTTAGGTGATTTTGTCAATAAAATTATAGCTGAAATTGTAGCTGCTATAGCAAAAAAGACAAATGCTCCGCGCCAGCTAATGAATTTAGTGATTAATCCACCCAAGCCTGCACTTAAACCTTGTCCTAAAAAAACAATTCCCATAAATTTTCCAACATAAATTTGTCTATCTAATACTGGAACAGTATCTCCTATTAGCGCCAATGATACAGCAACAATACCAGCCGCAAAAAATCCTGTGATTATACGAAAAATACATAATACTAATAGTGAACTAGCAAAAGCACTTCCTAAAGTTCCAATAGCTAAACCACATACAATATACTTTAACACACTATATTTGTTCCAATAGTCGCCAAAAAATCCATAAAATGGTTGTAAAAATCCATACGGTATCATATATGATGTTAATACTACACCAGCCATAGAAATTGATATACTAAATTCTGTTGCAATTGCTGAAATGGCCGGTGAAACAAACCAATTATCAGCGGCTGAAACAAATCCTGCAAACCCTAACATTAAAACCAACATGTTAAAATTCACACTTTTTTCAGTTTTATTACTAGATGAATTATTTTTTGAAATATTTTCACTAATGTTATCGGTAATATTCGTCATTTTTCCCCTCATCTCTTTCATGATTTATATACTAAATTCAAATTGTACTGATTTAATAAACTAAATTATATCACTTTTCCAAATATAATCAATATATGGTTTATAATGTAATAAGTAGCATCATATAGAAAATTAAACTATTCAGCTAGTGGATGTCCAATATTCGTGTAGAATCCGCCAACAAGACATTATTTGCCACTGAAAGTTCATTCTAACTATATATCTCTACGGTTAAAAACCCTGTAAAATTGCATGTGTAAAGTATAACAAACTATTTACAAACATCTACGTAAAATGAATTTAACTTTGCGTAGATGTTTTATATACTATATTCATCAAGTAATTAAATTTTAATGATGTATTTTATGAATAGATGGTTTTATTATGTTAGAGTATCAACTACGGGAAAGCAAAAGACAGATAGACAAATGTATAGCTCTGAGCTTCAAGATTTCTGCAAAAGAAATAGAATAAATAATAAAGATATAATAATCATGGAGGAAAAGGAAACCGGCAAGCACTTTGAAAGGCCTCAATATCAACTCTTGAAACAAGTAGCTGTTAATGGAGACAATATCATAGTTTCAGCTATTGAACGATTCGGTAGAAACTATATACAAGGTAGAAAAGAATTTGCAGAGCTTATTAATAAGGGTGTAAAAGTATATGTTCTAAACAGACCAATGTTAGAAGATATGTATAAATTAAATGACAATATGAGTAAATTTATGATTACTGTCTCAAAAACGAACGTTTATCAGACAACAAAAAACCTTCTGTAAATACATATATTGTAATTTATGGAATGTAATAATTTTAATATTTGACAAAAGAAAAAATTATCCTTCTTTTAGCTTCATAACTAAACTATTTATTTTATTTAATAGACACATTCATATCTTTTAAACCATATTACACTTTAATCCCAATTCTTAGCCAATTATAAAACAGCATATGTTCTTTGTAATCATAAACTTACCTAGTATTTATTCTTTAATTAAAACTTCACAACTATAAATAAAGTTGCACGAACTTAATTTAAGATAGTGAACTTCGATTAAGCTCGTACAGTTTTATTTAAAATACTTTTATATAATTGAATAATCATCATTTAATCCATTAATAAAATATAAAACTCTTCACGTTGTCTATATGATTTAATTAATTTATTTGAATTTAGTACATAAAATAATTTTTCGGTTTCTTCAGTTTTCTTTATATTAATAACTTCATTGTTTTGTAAATCATCTTTACTGAATGATATTATATCCCCAATAATCTTTAGATACCGAGAAATATCTGTACTTATAATCTTTTTTTGTATTATAATATTGAATTACTTTTTTAATTAAAGAATTACAGTTGCAGGTACCTTAATTGTTACTGTTCCTGCAGGTGGAATATCACCAACATTAACTATAATATTTTTCGAGGTTGAGCTTGAATCAACACTTCCTTGAGTCGTTGTTACTCCACTAACATTAAAATCAATATGATTAGGTGCTGGATCATTTACAACTACTGCTTTAGCTGTCTTTGTTCCAGTATTAGTTATTACAAGAGTATATGTAAAATTATCTCCTATCCATACCTCTTTTACATCTGCTGTCTTTACTACACTCAAGGTAGTATCAGCTGATCCATGAAATATAATCGTAACATCTCCACCTGCATTATTAGTATTATCACCTTTTGCATGTGCAATATTAACTATCTTATCTGTGTCTGTTGGTTGTGGATTTGGATCAGTTCCTTTTGGTGTTACAGTTACAACACAGGTAGCACTTAAATTGCTTCCATCTAATGTTGTAGCTGTTATTGTTGCTGTCCCTGCTCCTATGGTTGTTACTTTTCCATTTGAATCTACTGTTGCAACAGAGGTATCAGATGAACTCCATTTAACATTTATCCCAGCTGGTGTTGTAGTTGAAATTAATGTTTCTGAATCTCCTATTGTTAAATTTGTAGTTGACTTATTTAATGATATTGATTTAGGAATATCTTTTGATGAATCATATGGTAACAAATAACCATCTTTATCAATCTCTATTCCATCTAAAGCTAATACTCTCCATCCATTATATATTCCTGAAATATTCATATTAACATTAACAACTACAGTATGAAAGCCTAATGACATATTTGTTTTCTCATATGCTAATTTCGCTTGATTTGGAGTTGTATACTGCATTGTTGAATAAGTATTAAAATATTCTTCGTTTCCATCAATATTAATTCTAACACTTGATGAGCAACTATTATTCATACATGTATAATATCTTAATTTACTACCATAAAAAGTAAATCTTATCGATTCATTTCCAGTTGGATGTATCCAATGTTGAGTATTCTTATATAAAAGAGGTAATTCTGATGATGATTGCCAATTATCTGTATATGTAATTCTATTATCTCCATCATCGTATCTTTGCCATCCATTTTCAGCCACATCTGCTATTGTATCCCCTTTAGTTACTGCATTAGCAACATCTGCATTTTGAATCATTCCAATACCAATAAATAATATACACATTATAAACATTATACTAAACTTTTTAAAGTAATTTTTCATTTATCATTCTCTCCCTTGTTTTCAATAATAAATGAATGCGCATTCCTTATATTTATTTTAGTTCTAATACCAATTAAATCCAACAATAATCGTAATACAAATTCCTTTATATCCAAGAATTTTAGTAAATTTTTACATATAAAATTATCCATATTTATACTATTCTACTTTAAATATATAACAAAAAAGGACTTTATTATTTAAGTCCTTTTTTGTTATATATTCTCTTCCTAGTGCTAAACAATATTTAACTCGTAGTTGCAATTTAAGAGCAAATTAAAGATTATACCCTATTTAATCTCTGCAAAAATTTCATGAATATTTCCATCTGGATCAGCAAATAGCGCTGTTCTTTGATTCCAAGGCATATCTTGTGGTTCATGAACAGATATTGCCCCTTTAGAGATTAAATGTTTAAAGGATTCATCAACCTCATTAGGATTTTCACATGGGAAAGCAAGTTCAAAGCCTTGCCCAAGTGGCTCTTTCCTATATTCATCACTATATCCGTGCATTACTTCTCTCATACAAATGGCAAATCTTACTCCAGCATTTTCAAATTCAACATAATTGCCAAGGTCATTTTCAATTTTAAATCCAAGAACTTGATTGTAGAAATTTTTCATTTTCTCTATATCGTTTGTCCAAATCGTAATAAGATTAATTTGTGCTTTCATAATATAGTTCCCCCTTCTTAATTCACCAGTATGTATAAATTATAACACATATTGCAATTGCAACATTATTCAATTTTAAAATGCAAACAACTTAATTAAAGTAATTGACAATCTGATAAATTTTCTTTTCTTGAATAAAGAATCCCCCTAAATAGGCTAGATTAAAATATATTTAAATTTCATTTGATCCATATTTTACAGCTATCTAATATAAATTTCTTCATTAATACTACAACTGCTTACCGAAGCACATTTCCCATTCAATGTCCTTGCACTATCATTACTTAAAACAACCACTTCATACTCAAAATCTACCCCTCCATAAGCAAGATACATTTGTCCATTATCAATTGTACCAATTCCATGTAATTTAACTTCATTGTTAGCAGCCCAATTAAGGTCATATAAATTATCACTTTGTTCCTTTTTTATAATATTTAAGTCAAAAATAGGAGATTCATATTCTTTTATAAAATACCTAACCCTATAATTGCCTTCAAAACTTTCACTTGTTTCTTTCCTTAATGCAATCCCTGAACCTAATATATCAAAATTTTGTGTTGAAGCCCAAAGTGCTGAATTCGACCTTAAATCGCCTATTTGCTTATACACGCCAATTCCAGCCATTGTAACTTGCTTCTTATATCTTGACACAAGTAACTTATTATCAACAAATATTCCAATTCCAAAATACTCATAACAAGTATTTTCTTTGTCTATCTTCCAAGCACACTTGTATGTCTCACCTATCTTTTCAATACTAAGAGTACCCTTACCATCATTAAATTTCCAATTACCTAAAATATATTTTTCATCATAAAAATTCATTATTCCACCTTCAATTTAATTACATTTTTTATTTATAATAACGATAAATACCTTACCATTATAAACCAATTATAACATGTTCCAACAATTACTTGACAATAACTTTTTAAATTTCATAATTTGTTTACTATTATTAATAGCCAGCTATATATATATCCAAATTAATACTCAAACTTATAAATGGAACATGTATACACTCTTGAGAAATTAAAATTACTAAACTACACTAGAAATCATATACATTTTTCTGGAAGCAGGCATGTGAAATTGAGCTGCTGATGGTTGTTAAGCAGAGAACCCAAATCTGTGATTTGGTGTGAATCGCTTACTCAGCGAACGAACGTGAGTCGAGTTTCCTCTATGGCTTGTTTCATTTATAGCTTGTCCAAAAGTGAATGTCCAAATTTTATATTTGGAAACATGAACTTTCTCCTTGGGGATTTTACATCTGGAACACGCTGAAATGACGACAAGCTGCCATTTAGAACCTTCCATCGAAAAGTTCATAAGTCCTGTGGAATAAAAATGTATGTAATTTCGCTAAGTCACCACATAAGTCTAATTCTTGCATTGTGTATCTATACCATCTATCAATTTTAATTTCAAAATTATACTTTGAATATTTTACTTTATACTCCACATAATAATTATAATCTAGTTTAAGTTAGTTTCTTTATTAAATAATTTGTCAAGATGCATTATACAAGAATATCAAGGAATTCTATATTAGTTTTCAAGGAGTTTTTATGAATAAATTAATAACATATGCATCATCATTTGTATTTTGGTATCCACTTATAATGAGTACAATTTGGATAATTGGTGGTGTTCTATTTTATTACAGAAGAGAGAAAAAGCCCGCATTACCCTTAACTGAGAGTCCCATGGTATCAATTTTAATACCATGTCATAATGAAGAAAATACTATAGAAAATACAATTAAACGTCTTAATAATCTAAACTATCCTAACTATGAAATTATAGCTATCAATGATGGTAGTAAAGATAAAACTGAAAAAATATTAAACAACCTATCAACAGAATATGAAAAATTAAGAGTTATTCAGCTTAAAATTAATGTAGGTAAAGCAAATGCACTATATCTAGGCTTAATTGCATCAAAAGGGGAGTTTTTGGCTGGAATAGATGCAGATGCGTATCTTGATTGTGAAGCTTTAAACTATATGATACCTCATTTCATTACTCCAAACTATGGTGAAAGAGTTGGTGCTGTAACTGGAAATCCTAGAGTTCGCAACCGTAGTTCTTTACTAGCTAAAATACAGTTATGTGAATCCTCAAGTATTATCAGCCTTATTAAAAGGACACAAAGATTACTTGGTAAAGTAATGACTGTTTCAGGAGTTGTTGTAGTGTATAGAAAAAGAGCCTTAATAGATTGTGGATTATGGGACAGAGACTTAATTACAGAAGATATAGGAGTAACGTGGAAACTTCAAAAACGTTTTTGGGATATTAGATATGAACCCAAAGCTCTTTGCTGGATGTTGGTACCTGAAACACTTGTTGGTCTATGGAATCAAAGAGTGAGATGGGCTCAAGGTGGAATTGAAGTCATAATGCGTCACTGGAACATATTTTTAAGTTGGAAATATAGGCGCTTGATGCCTGTATACATAGAACAAATATTAAGCATATTTTGGTCAATAGCATGGTTTATATTGTTTATAATAATGACTGTACAACTCGCTATTGGAACCCAAACCTTTTCCATTATCTTTTGGCAAGGTCAATATCTATCTTTTATCTGCTTAATTCAATTCATTGTAGCAATGTCATTAGATAAACGATATGATGAAGAATTATTAAAATATTATTTATGGGCAATTTGGTATCCAACTTTTTTTTGGTACTTTAGTGCCTTAGTTATATTAAGAGCTATTCCTAAAGCATTATTTAGAAACAGAAAAAAATTTGCAACATGGAACAGTCCTGATAGGGGGATTTAAACATGAATATAATTGATGGATTGCAAAAAAAGAGCATTAGAATATTAGAAATATTAATAACTACAATTGGATGGCTTATGATGCTGTATTATATAATTCAAACTTTATTATCTATTGTATTATTTTCATTATTATATACAGTATTATGGTCATTAAATTTATCTAATTTTTATAACAAGTTATCTTCCTTAGATGATGTAAGTGCAATAATACATATTTTTATAATCACCATTGTTATTGCAGGTAGTTGCTTTATATTAATGTATTTTTGGGGAAGATATAACTATAAAAGATATGCACATTTAAGACGACGTAAGTTTCCTAAAGATGTAACACAAGAAGAAATTGAGATTTATTTCAACTTACCATCACTTCTCGTGAAAAAAATGCAAAATGATAAAATTATCATTTTAGAAAAGACTATAGTGTAACATATACTTATATCATTTATTTTCAATCATATTACTTTTATCTAATCCATTATCTACAAGAATCGTATACAATGTACCATCTGCTTTCATATCACTAATTGCTTTATTTAATGCATTTAATAAAGATTTATCATCTTTTCTAACAGCTATTCCTACAGTTCCAGGTATTTCAGGAGTATAACCTTTTAGCGTTCTTAAGAAAAGGTTTTTATTCTTTAATAATAAATAGTTTACAACAACGGAATCAGATACACCTGCATCAACTTTCCCGTTATTTATAACATTCAATAATTCAGATGAATTTTCAAAAAACATTACATCCTTTATTAAGTTATTTCCCTTCCATTTTTTTGCCAACTCCTCAAATGCTGTTCCTTTTTCTACTCCAACTACTGCATTTTTTAAATCGCTCATAAAATTAATTTCAGAAAATTTTGGAACAATAACAGCTTCTGTTTCTTTATACAAAGGTTCTGTAAAGACCACAAGCTTTTCACGTTCAGGAATTATATATATTCCACTAGCTGCAATATCAATACTATCATCAGTATTTAATTTTTCTAATAAGCTTTCAAATGGTACTTTCTTCACTTCAGTTTTTTTAATTCCAAGTCGCTTTACAATTTCAGTTATGATATTAGCATCAATTCCACTTATCTGATTTGTTTTAGAATCCATATAAAAAAATGGAACATCGTATCCTGAAGCAACATTTATTACTCCTCTTTCTATTATTGTTTGCAACCTATCTTTTTCTATTGCAGCTTCCACAGTGCTTGCACCGCAACAAATTATTATTCCAATAAGATTTATAACAACAATTAAAGCGAATTTTTTTTTCATAAATAGAACTCTCCTTTAAAATACCAGACATTTTTATAGTTATTGTTTGTGATTGAAATATAAATTATTCGTGTTTGATAACAACTCAAACTTTAAAGTTTTGTGTTACTACCTTTAACTCTTTATACTTCGATTTTTCATTGCTGTTAATTAAAATCAAATCAAAGTTAAACTATTTATAAACTAATGTCAAAATTTTATTATCTGAACAAAAAGTAGCTGTTACATATTTGCAACAGCTACTTTAATATAATACTTTTTCTAGGCTATAGATATCCAATTTAAGAGTTTAACTTATAAATGGAATATATATACGCTCTTGAGAAATTAAAATTACTAAATTACACTAGAAATATGGTACATTTTTTTCTGGAGCAGGCATGTGAAATTGAGCTGTTGAAGGGTATTAATGTGGGCTTGTTTCATTTTCAGCTTGTCTAAAAGTGAATGTCCAAAAAGTAAGTGTCCAAATTTTATATTTGGAAACACGAACTTTCTCCCTGGAGCTTTTATATTTGGAAACATGAACTTTCTCCTTGGGGATTTTACATCTGGAACACGCTGAAATGACGACAATCCCACATTTAGAACCTTCCAGCGAAAATTTCACTAGTCCTGCGGAAGATAAATGTATCATATTTCGGTAATTGTTGCATAAGTCTAATTCTTGGTTTGGATATCTATACTTTGAACCAGTTGATACATTTACTATTAAATCAGGTTTGAATAGTGCTATTTTTTATTACTTTTAATCCATTCAGACCATGATGTTTGAAATTCATCTTTATCATCTTTACAGTAATTATAAAATTCTTCCATGAAATTCAACCTATCTTGACTTTCATCTTGATCTTCGCCTTTTAATAAATCTGATCCACCTATTAAAGTTTGGCGTTTTATTATATCTTCAAAGCTGACATTTTTTGTATTATGCATCATATCATACATCGCCATAAAAGTAGTAGTTCTCCCAGCTCCTCCTCTACAGTGAAAATGCAACCAAGTATCCTGTTGAAGATTTTTCACTGATCCAACAAATAAATCCACTTGATCATCTAATGGTTTTTCATGGTCAGTTACAGTTATTCTCAGATAATTCATACCTAGACTTTTAGCTAGTTCTTCTTCAGTTTGTACACTTTCTGGATTGTTAATTTCACTAATTGTATTTATGGATTTACCTTTAGGCAGCTTATCAAAAACAACGTGTTTATCTTTAGATATTCCATTTAGCTTATTTTTCTCATCAGCTATAATTTGATCTCTGGAAATTCCTTTATTAGCTTGATCATTCTCTCCAAACCAACTTATTCCCATACCATTAACAAAGCCATGATCTTCTTGACGTAGGTCAACATCTATGATGGACTTACTACCTATTTTTTCTTTTATCATAGCTAAACCTTTTTCTGAAAGAGCACCACTACCGGAAATATTTAGATCAAACATTCCTGCCAGATTAACATCACCTGCTTTTTCACTGTTAATCTTATCTTTTGTAGTTCTAAAATTTTTAGGAAGCGCAGCTTTATTTTCAGTGTCTATTACAAGATTCACCTTCCCATTTTGTATGCTTTCTGCTTTTGTATCTATGCTTTTGTTTGCTTTATACATATGTTCCACATAGAATACAGCACTTAATGTACCTGTAATTATCAATATTCCTATAATATATATAATTTTTTTCTTTTTCATTAACTTCACCAATCCTTTTCTGTTTATATAAACTACTACAACTTCTTAAAGCCTTTTATTTCACATATTTAAAATTATACTAAGAGAATATCTTATTGATATATAATAATTGTGTGAACTTTATGTGATTTTATGAAAATTAAAAACAATCATTTATTTCTCACTGATTGTTCTTAATATTAGTACAAGGTAATTTGATTATAAAACTTACTCCAATATTGTTATTAATAGCCACTATTTCTCCATTATGAAAATCTATAATTTTTTTGCAAATAGAAAGTTCCCTTCCAAAATTTCAATTTCCCATATAATTTATTTTATCATGGAATCAATTAGTGATTATAAAAAAAGACTTTTTATTTAAGCCTTTAGTATTATCTATACTTTCTTCCTAATGCGCGCTAATGTTAAAAGGTACCTGCATTCTGCAAGTACCTTTTATGAAATTTATATTTGATTATCTTCTAAAAAATCGTTTTATGCTATTACAGTTGCAGGTACTTTAATTGTTACTGTTCCTGCAGGTGGAATATCTCCAACATTAACTATAATATTTTTAGATGTCGAACTTGAATCGACTGTTCCTTGAGTAGTTGTTACTCCATTAACATTAAAATCTATATGATTTGGCGCTGGATCACTTACTATTACTGCTTTAGCTGTCTTTGTACCAGTGTTAGTGACGACTATAGTATATGTGAAATTATCTCCCACCCATACATCTTTTACATCTGCTGTTTTCACTACACTCAAGGTAGTATCAGCTGATCCATGAAATATAATTGTAACATCTCCGCCAGCATTATTTGTATTATCACCTTTTGCATGTGCAATATTAACTATCTTATCTTCTAATATTGGATCAGTTCCTTTTGGTATTACAGTTACAACACAGGTAGCAGTTAATCCATCAGAAGTTGTTGCTGTTATAGTACAGGTTCCATCTTTCATTGCAGTTACTTTACCAGTTGAATCTACTGTAGCTATTGATGTATCACTTGATTTCCAGGTTACTTGAGCTCCTGCTGGAGTTGTTGTTGCTGTTAATTGTTGTGAGTCTAGTATTGCTAAAACCACTGATGGTTTATCTAATGCTATTCCTGTTATATTATTTACTTTTTCCATCATTTCAAGTTCTGAAATAACACAATATTTAGGATTATTTGAATTACTTATGTTAATTTTATAGAATTTGTATGAAATATTATTATTAAATTGATAAAACCTTTTTTCATTATCTCTCCAATTAGTTTCATTATTCCTTGAATCTAATTTAGTCCAACTCACTCCATCATTTGATCCCTCAAATGTCCACGATTTAGGTGGTGCATTATTTTGCACAGTACTAGCTGCAATTGTATATTGAGTTATCTTTTTTGGAGCTTCAAACTCATATTCTAGCCATCCATTAGGATATCCATTGGCAGTACACCATCCCAAATTATCTATTGATTTGTCAAACGCTCTATACCCTAGCCACGTATTACTATCCCAAGTAGAACTACAAGTAACTTTCCCACTAGGATTTGTATTACTAGTCATTTTAGGTATTAAATTGTCTGTGTAAATATCATCCGCAAAAGCACTAACACAAAATCCCGCTGATAACATTAAAACCATCATAAACATTATACTAAACTTTTTAAAGTAATTTTTCATTTATCATTTCTCCCTTATCTCAATAATAAATGAACGCGCGTTCCATATATCTATTTTAATTGTTATTCCAATATAATCCAACACTAATCGTAATACAAATTCCTTTATATCTAAGAATTTTAGTAAATTTTTACATGTTCCGTCATCCATATTTATACTATTCTACTTTAAACAGATAACAAAAAAGTACTTTATTATTTAAGCCGTCAATGTTTTATTAAATATTACATTTCTAGTGCTCACCAATATTAAAAAAAGTAAAATGAAAAGTTAAAATTTAATTAATTTGTATAAAACAATAATTGTATATTGCAACTATTAGTGCTATTATTTACCTAAGGAGTGATATCTTTGAATGATATTAATAGTAAAAATTTTAGAGAATTAATTAGACTATTAGAGCGAAAGCTTGGATTGTTAAATAAGCAAGACAGTTGTTGTTTAGAAGTTACTTTAGCTCAATGCCATGCCTTAATTGAGATAGGACGCATTGGGAGTATTACCTTAAAAGATTTAGCTATATTGATAGGTTTAGACACAAGTACCATGAGTAGAACTGTTGACAGCCTTGTAAAAAAAGAATTTGTATTTAGAGCTCAGTCAAAAACAGATAGACGAAGTGTAGATATTAAATTAACGGACAAAGGTTTAATTCTTTTTAGAGATATTGAAAGTAAAATGGATGATAAATTTATGAATATTTTTAATCAAATATCTACTGAAGAACGTTTAACAGTTTTTAATGGATTAAATATTATAATTGAGGCTCTTACTAAGGCTGAAAACACATCTAACTGTTGTAATGATGAAAATTAAAAAAATGTATAACTAGTTCATTCTTACTGATAAAATATTTTTTATATTGGAGGAGTTAATAGACTATGAATTATACAATTGAAAAGATGAAAAAATCTGACTGGGACGAAGTCTCACAAATTTATCTAGAAGGCATCAATACTGGTATTGCTACTTTCCAAAATTCAGTACCAACTTTTGAAGCTTGGGATAATGGACATGTGAAATCTTGTAGACTAGTTGCTAAATCAAATGAAAAAGTACTTGGTTTTATTACTCTAAGTGCTACTTCAAGCAGATGTGTTTATTCTGGCGTTGCTGAGGTCAGCATATATGTAGGCGAGAATTACAGAGGTTTAGGAATAGGTCATGCTCTTATGACAAACATGATAAAACTATCTGAAGAAAATAACTTCTGGACTTTGCAATCAGGGATTATAAAAGAAAATGTTGCAAGTATTAAACTTCATGAAAACTGTGGTTTTAGAGAAATAGGAATTAGAGAAAAGATAGCAAAAATGAATAATGGTATTTGGCATGATACTGTGTTAATGGAGCGTAGAAGCAAAGTAATTGGAATTGATTAATTTTTAGTATGAAATTTAATCTTTTAAATAAAGTGCTTCCCATAAAAAAGTGGCTGCTCCACTCTCTCTTTTAATCACATTTTCACAAGCCATATCATTCTTAAGTATTGATATAACTGGCTTAAAAAATCGAAATTTTTATACTTTACTCGACAATAAAAAAATGCCTCCTATAAAATAGAAAGTTCATCTCTATTTTATAAGAGGCATATAATTTTTGCTACTTTACCCAAGTTAAACTATTGTAACAAAGATTTATTTTTTCCATTTAAAATTTCTTCTAACAGATTGCTATTATATAATAAATTGGTGTCCTTAATTATTTCATTAAAGTTACCAGTACTTTTTATTTCTTTTAATTTTTTAACCATACTTTCAATCGAATTCAAAATCATAACTGTAGGAAGGCTTACTCTCGCAATTCCTAATTCAATGCAATCATTTATTGAAAATTCTTGTATATTATATTGTAGTCCTGCAGCAATACTAATAGGTCCATTAATTTCTCTTGATAACAACTTAACTTCATCAAGTGTTTTTACATATGATACAAAGCAAAGATCTGCACCAGCTTCTAAGTATTTATTTGCTCTATCTATTGCTAATTTCTGTGCCTCTTTCCTATTACTTAATGACAAGAGTGCATCAGTTCTAGCATTAATAATAAAATCATTTTTTCCAAGGTCAAATTTAATACTGTTTGCATCCTTAATCTTATTTAGCATGTCCAATTCATCTATAATTCTTAATTTTTTACATTCCATATTATGAACTTGATCTTCAATATTTATTCCTGACACACCTGTATTAATGAATTCTTTAATTGTGTTCTTAAAATTCTCCCCTTCACCATAACCATCTTCTCCATCTGCCATGACAGGAATATTTACTGTATCAACAATACTTTTTGTAATATCTAAATTAGTCTTTAAATCAATATCGTCCTCATGCTTATATCCTTTTGATATAGCATAACTATATCCTGAACATTGAACAGCAGAAAATCCTGCATACTCAATTATTTTTGCAGAAATTGGATCAAACGCATCTGGCATGATAAGTGTTTCGCTAGAGTTTAATAACTGTTTTAGAATTTTATCTCTATCCATTTTTCACACTACTCTCTATAAAACATTGATAATAAACGTATTAATTATTTTCTTCCTTAGAATAGAAAAAATACCTTCTTCCCCAATGTAATGCTACATTTACTAATGCAATCATTACTGGTACTTCTATTAATGGACCTATTACTGCTGCAAAAGCTACCCTTGATTGAATCCCAAATACTGCTACTGCAACAGCTATTGCTAATTCAAAGTTATTACTTGCAGCTGTAAATGATAAAGTAGTAGTTTGATGATAATTTATACCTGATTTATAGCTTATGAAAAATGAAACAGAAAACATAACTATAAAATATATTATTAGTGGTATTGCAACCTTAATAACATCCAAAGGTAATTCTACAATATATTTACCTTTAAACATGAACATTACTACAATTGTAAATAATAAAGCTATTAATGCTAGTGGGCTAATCTTAGGCACAAATTTCTTTACATACCATTCTGTTCCCTTCATAGGTTCTAATATAAGTCTAGTAAGCATTCCTAATAAGAATGGTATTCCCAGATAAATCGCCACAGACGTTGCTACCTCTCCCATGGAAATATGAACTTCATATCCTGTAAGTCCAAATACTGGTGGCAAAACTGTAATAAATATATATGCAAATACTGAATAAAATACTACTTGAAATATAGAATTAAAGGCTACTAGAGCTGCTGCATATTCACTATCCCCATCTGCCAAACTATTCCAAAGAATTACCATTGCTATACATCTAGCAAGTCCAATAAGAATGAGTCCCGTCATTAATTCCGAATCAGATTTTAAGAACACAAAAGCAAGTATGAACATTAAGATTGGTCCAATAAACCAATTTTGGACTAATGATAAACCAAGAACTTTTGGATTTTTAAATACTTTTCCAAGTTCTTTATAATTTACTTTTGCAAGTGGTGGATACATCATGACAATAAGACCTATAGCTATCGGTATTGATGTTGTTCCAACAGATAAGCTTGCAAGTCCTGCTGATAATGATGGCACTCCCCATCCAAGGAATATTCCAAGTGCCATTGCTGCAAATATCCATAGAGTTAAGTATCTGTCTAAAAATGATAGTTTTGATGATTTGTTATTCATTTTCAAATCCCCCTACTATTTAACTATTAGTCTAAATTAATTTCATTATTCTCAATTCTATTTGCTAAGTCTTTTATCTTTTCTTCTATAGTTTTAGCGGTCTTTATAAACTCCTCATCATTTTTACCTGTTGGGTCATCCAATCCCCAATCTTCCCTATATTTGCAAGGCAAAAATGGACACTCCACATTACACCCCATAGTTATAACGATATCCACACTTGGAATATCAGATAAAAGTTTAGATTTTTGAGTTTTGTTCATGTCAATATTATATAAGTCCTTTATTATTCTCACTGCATCTTGATTTATTTGTGGCTTTGTTTCTGTTCCAGCAGAATAACTTTCAAATACTGAACTTCCATAAAGCTTTCCAAGTGCCTCTGCCATTTGTGATCTGCATGAATTGTGAACGCAAACAAATGCTACTTTTGTTTTCATACCTTCATCCCTCCTATTTAAGTTGTTTTATAACTTATAGATATCCAATTTAAGAATCAAACTTATAAATGGAATATACATGTATCATTGAGAAATTCTAATCGTAACACTACACTAGAAATTAGATACATTTTTCTGGAAGCAGGCATGTGAAATTGAGCTGATGATGGTTCTTAATGGGGGCTTGTTTCATTTAAGCTTGTCCAGATTTTACATCTGGAACACGCTGAAATGATGTCAAGCCCACATTTAGAACCTTCCAGCGAAAATTTCACTAGTCCTGTGGAAGACAAATGTATTGGATTTCGGTAATTTTCGCGTAAGCCTAATTCTTGCTTTGGATATCTATAATTCTTATTTACAAGTACAATTAGCTTTATCTTTACAAATGCAATCTTTTGTTTCTGTTATGAGATTCATCATAAACAATGTAAGTTTATTACAATTGTTTATGTTTAACTTATAGTAATTCCAAAGCCCCTCTTTTCTTACCTCTACAAGGCCACAATCACTTAATACCTTCATATGATGTGAAAGAGTTGGCTGAGTAAAATCAAAATAATTTAGAATTTCACATGCACATTTTTCACCACACGATAATATATCAATTATTTTTAATCTACTTTGGTCAGTTAATGCTTTAAAAATTTTTGCATTTTCTTCATAATCCATATGCATTCACACCTTTCCTATATAGATATATATCTATATACTCAATATAAAACATTGTCTATCTATTGTCAATACAACTTAGTTATTTAATTTATATTTAACATAACTAAATAAACAATTATCTATATAGTTATATTATTCAAAAAATAAATTGCTGTTACAAAATAGTATTATAAAGCTTTTAAATAACTATGCATGATTTTCCCAAACATCTTAAATAAAAAAATCCTAATTACTATTTAATTTAGCAATTAGGATTTGTTAATAAATACTATTACATTTTTATATACTTGTCCACTTTGTTATTTGCCTTTTATCATTTTACTATCAAGAATAGTATAATTAGCTCTATGAATATACAAGGTTTTTCCATCTATATTTATTCTGGTCATTTTAGGTAAATCTTCTGGTATTGTAACATAGACGTCTTTGCCTTGATATACTCCTATAGGAATCCCTTGTTGTGAGCTTATAATAATTGTCTTGTCTTTTCCTATTTTATTTTTAACATCATTAACGAATCTATCAAGTGGAACATAACCGCCACCTTTATTTACATTAACATCTGTTGGAACATCATAGCCTTCAATCATATCCAATCCATTTTCAGCAAATATTACTGTATTACCAACTTGGAACATTTGATTTCCATTAACTGTAACTTCCAATACTTCTGACTTAAATTCTGAAGCTTTTTTATCAAAATTATCACTATTTTGCAGCAAGCCTACTGTAACTTTGCTACCTTCAACTGTTAAAGTTTTATTTCCATAATCATCATAGGTGGTTACAGTAAATTGTTGTCCAACTAAATCACCTTTAATTTTTCCAGCCAAATCTTTTATTTTAGCGCATCCAAATACAGATATTCCTATTAGAACAATAGCAATAACTAGAATTATTGGTCTAAGTTTTTTCTTCATTAATACATCACCCCTGATATTATTGTATATAAAATCTTATAAAAGTACAAATAATTACTTTAAATTTTATTTTTTTATCCTATTCTTCTTTTGAAGGTGTCTAGTATCCATAAAATATCTAATATAAAACAAAAGACCTCTACTATATTTTTGATATAGTAGAGGTCATCAATCTCAAAGGAGATATTTAAAAGCGAACTTCATCACCTATGAAAATTCTTTTTCACACTTATTTACATTCCTATTTAATGTAATTCTAGCTTAAATTACAATAACTTTCAACAAAATAATAACCCAATTGCAACCAAACTATTTTTTACACAACTCCAAATAATCTAACTCTTAAATATTAACTTATAATCAAAACCTATGCCAAAACTCTTACTAAACCTTATCATTTAATAAAACCATATGTATATGATCTTCCCATTTTTCATTTATCTTTAAATATTTATATGCTAGTCCTTCATTATAAAAGCCTAATTTCTCAGCTACTCTTAATGATCTTTTATTTTTTGGCATAATATTAGCTTCAATTCTGTGTAATCCATATTCATTAAACATAATTTCAATTCCTTTTTGAATTGCCTCAGTCATGTACCCTTTATTGATTTCATCTTTATCAAATTTATAGCCAAGATAACTCGATAAAAATACACCTTTTACTATGTTAGTAAAAGCAATAGAACCCAATATTCTTTGCTCGTCTTGCTTTTTGAATATCCATAATATTAACGAATTGTTATTTTTTATATCTGTTAACGCTTTATCTAGTTGTTCTTCCTGATATTGCTTTGTATAAAATTCTTCGCTCCTCAAAGGTTCCCACTCTTCTAAAAAAGATTTGTTTCTTAAACAATAATCAACAACCATTTCTGCATAAGATTTATCTAAAACTTTTAACAAAAGTCTTTCAGTTTCATAAACTTTTTGCATTAAGATCACTCTCCAAATTTATCTATAATTAGTATAAAGACGTCTCTATCCAAAAGTATTATATCATCAGACCTAAAAAATACTAAACTTTATATAAACTGTTCTAATATACTAATACTAATTACTAGCGAAACTGCAAATATACACTCGCATATGCTTATTTTATCTTGTATATTTATCACTTTTAAGCTAAAATAATATTGTTAAGCAAAAGCTAGTAGAAAGAAAAAGTTTTAATCTTTAATTATATATTTAATTTTCCATATTGTAAATATGTTTTTCAAACCATTGAATTTTTTCATCAATATTTATATTAACTTCTACTGTTTCCTTTTTTGATTCTACCCCATCTATACTACGAGATTTTAAAATAAAAGTTTTCTGTCTAAGTGCTTCATTACTATCTAAATCATAAACCAATTTTGCACCTTCACTATATATTTCTAAATGTCCTATTGAAGAAGTTCAGATATATCTCCCTTATATGTCACCGTGAAAATTTCACTACTATTACCTTCATAAGTAGCCTTATTATCTTTTTCAGTAAATATAGTCCTACCACTTACCTTATACTCTCCAGCCAAAAATTCATTTTCTCCTCTATAATCATAGGTGTATATTTTTTTAAAAACGCTCTTGAAAAAGAGCGTTTTATTGATTATTATTTATTTCCGATATTAATTGACATACTATTCACATCAGCTTTCCCACTGCTTTGGTATCCCTCTATGTTAAATGCAGTTTCATGCATTTTTCCAAGTGGCATTCCTTTACTTTCCCAAGCGGCAAAGTGTTTGCTGACAGATATTGTTCCGCTAGTGCGTTTAGATCTGCGGACGCTCCAATACTGCTTAAAAGTTGTATTATTTCCTTCAATTGAAGGCTGGTTGATTCGAGTGGTCTCATATATGTCATAGATACCACCATCGACTGTAATTGTGCCTTTTGATGTTCCGCCAGGCGGTCTCCAGCTGCCCCAGCTATCTACTATATAATATTCCACGAGAGGACCTCTCGTCCATCCATATACACACATGTAGGAATTGCCAGATGGCTGGTAATTACAATTATAGTTTACTGATATATTTCCAAGCTGTTTGTATGTCTGGGTGTCATTGAATTTCTTGCCTTTACGGAATAACGCATTTCCGATATTGCTCCACTGACAACTAAACGTGCCACCATCCTTTAGCGTCATGCTGGTGTTTCCGTGGTCCCTCCAAAGTTCATAGTTGTAGCCGCCATTAATACCAATTTCATTTGAGGTAATCGTTTTCGGTACTGCCTGTGCGTTAAATGCTGAAGAAATTTTTTGCGTACTTAAAGCTTCTTTAGTAAAAGTATTTTCTGTTGTACTTAAAGTTGTTGCTGCAAAAACAGTATTGTCAACCATAGTTAAAGAACTTGTCATAACTAATGCTGCTAAAGCAGTAAAAATTACTTTTCTTTTCAACATATTTAATTCCTCCCTAGTTTACTAAAATTCAGATTAACCGTTTATGGAGTTGTACCATCCAAATTATAACCAAAAACGATTAACATCCTTCCTCTTACATATTACCATATATAAAAATTAAATATTATTATTTATCCTAAAATGTCCAAAATAATGCATTAAATGCAAATACTCTCACTATTTTTTATATCCGTTTATGTAATAATACTTACAATCTGTTTTTTCATGATTTAGGTAGCAATAATCTATATGGCGTATTCTTTCTATATCAAAATTATGAAATATACTTAAAATATCTTCACGATTAGCATAAAAATGTGCACCTTAGAAAAGGCAGCTATGCTGCATATGAGAACATTCCCTTAGAAAGAGCAGCTATGCTGCATATGAGAACATTTTATGCAGGTGAAATGAACAATATCTGTTTCCAATCATAATATAATTTAGAGCGTTTTTTAAGGAGCAAAATCATATGAGAGAATATGGACCACCAAATTCTCCTCCACCAAAAACTAAACCTAAAAAGCCAAAGGTTTCATATATCGTTGACTGCTTACAATCATATACGTATGTATGGCCTAAACACGGAAAGCCTTTCTGGTTCTATCCTACAAGACTAGAGCAAGGAGAAGTTTCTGGTTATAGATGGGACGGTAAAAAATGGGTGTTTTATGGATTTGATGAAAAATCTATAAGTCAAGTTGCATGTTACCCAGTTCCTACCCTTTACTAAGGTTGTAAAAAATTTAGCAAAACAAAATTTTTTAAGTTATTTGCTAGTAAGGATTTTCTCTGGTGCTACAGTATTTCTATGTAACACCAGAAAAATAAATGCTCATACATATGAATTTAAACAAATGTAACATAATTATACAAAGTAACTAAAATTAAAGCTATAAAGAAAATTGTACAAAATCAAGTGCTTAGAATATTTTCTCATGCTTTACATATAATAAACTTATTATAAACTGCACCATCTAAATTATGAAAAGAGGTTAAGCTAATGAAAAAATCAGCTATTATATTTTCTATTTTCTTATTACTAGCATTTACTATGAATAATCTAGCTGTTATAGCTGCTCCTAATCCTCAAACATTTTCCGAAGGATTTTATACCATTAATGATTTTAAGTTGATGCCTAATGTTTCCTATAAAGTAAAAAATGCTTCTTCCGGTAAGATTTTCATGATTATATTTAGTGGTGATCAACTTATTCAACAATCAATAAGACTTGAACCAAACTCAATTGAATATACTCTAAAACCAATGCAGTATGACCATAAGATTGTAGTAATTGGCAATGGCCAACTATTATTTTCAACTTAATATTCGCATTCCTTCATTCATTTACTACATATCTAACTCTATAAAAAAATTAAATGCCATAATTTAAACCAAACTTGGAATTGTTATTGATAATTACGATTCTTATAAAACAGCATAAGTAAGGGCGATAAGCCTAAAGCTTTTAATAAGAATATCATGTATTAAAATTAACTCACTAAAATTGCTAACAATATAATCACACATATTGTCCCAATTAGTGCAATAATATTAAAAATTTTATTTGTTTTAAAATCTGTTTTTAATAGTCTACGAAAAACAATGTATATTGCAATTCCAATTATTCCTCCAAATGTATTTCCTATAAGGTCAGTTACATCAGATGCACCAACTGAAAATATAAATTGCAATACTTCATAAAGCAAACTTACACCTGCTATTAGAGCAACTTTCTTTAAGAAAGACCAATTACTTTTTAACATACTAACATAAAGTCCAAATGGAACAAATACGAGTATGTTATCATATATTTCTGAAAATTCAATCCTATTATTCACTATTACCGATTCCTTAAATGGTATTAAGTTAATACTTCGCAAATGGTCCAAGTCTTGAATTGAAAATTGCATTTTAAATATTATAATCCAGGTTAATACGAGCAAATATAATATCAGTAAGCAGGTTGTTAATAATCGTTGTTTTATTTCTCTAGTTTCCATACGTACCCCCGTAACATTTTATACTAATTAAATTTATTTTCCATTTTTAGTTTATTACTATAATATTAATTAGCAATTAATGTTAACTTAAAAATACCTTAATCTTTACATAAGTTTTTGCACAAAGCATACAAATATAAATTATGTAAAGAAATATGTAAATTAATCAAAAAAGATTTGAGCACAGCTACGCAAATAGGAATATGTTTGCTTCCTATACTCCTTATCCTCTAGAGCCCTTTAACTGCTTCCTCATTATAAATTTTTGATTTGTTTCTGCATGAATAGTAAATCCAAAGCTTTTATACATATCAACAAACCCCATAAAATGTTTAAGTTCATCGGTAGTTTCTTTTTCGGGATATACTTCAACATAATCATAACCATCGCTTTTCGCATCTTGACAAGCATATTGCAATAATTGTTTTGCTATTCCTTTTCTTTTCATATCAGGTGCAACAAGAAAACAATATATCGACTTTACTTTAGCATTTACATCAATCTCCAGTTCATTTACTTGTGGCATAAAACGATACCAGCCTATACAATTCACACATTCTGTCTTTGTGTTTGCATTACACCAACCAACTATACAATCATCAACATATGCTAAATATCCTTGTATCTGTCCACTCTTAACATATTCAATAGCCATTGCTTTTCTTTCTTCACGTGATGGAATTCCTGTTTCAAAACGGTGATCGGCGCTACACCAGCACTCACAATAACAGGTATGTTCAGGTATATTATCATCATGTGGTGTTGTCTCGAAAAAGTTCATATATTCATCTACATGAGCAGGTGTTAATTTTTTAATTTCAACCTTCATTAAATTGCCTCCACTAACTAATGTTGTCATCTATTTTATATTTCTGTTTTTTCATAGTTCACTCTACACTATCAAGATAAATAATCTGTCAAATTCAAATTTCACTTTTATTATGCTGCTTCTTTGTTACAAACACTTTCTAAATCCTTAACCAATTCACACCATTCATCATAGAACTTTTCAATATCTTCTGGACTTGAGCCAAATCTTATTACCTTAAGTAATCTTTCATAACAACTTTTCGGTTTTATCTTAAAAGAATCAATATATTGTTTTGTTCTTTTTCTGATTGTTTTACAATCTTCCCTTCGCCTCTTCCCAGTCAACTAAAAGGTTATAGCGTTCCGTTTTAAATCGTAATACACAATAATTGGAGTCTTGCGGACCGCTAAAATGATTAGTTAATCCTCCATACCACATTTCTTTTTTTATATCTGGATCAGTGATTATATCAATTGTACCTACGAGGGTTATATTATACTCATCGGAATTGAAGCAAACACTTGCCCTATTGCACTTATTAACTCTAATAGATTTATCACTGCCAATTCCAGTACAGAATGTCAACCAATTAATACCGTCTGCTTTAGAAGCTGTGATAGTTGAAACAGTCGGATACCCCTCTAAATCAATAAGTGCCAATTCACAATAAGTTCCTTCCCCTGTATTTTTCTCAACAATTTCTCCAGCTCTAGAGATGATTTTTTCATTCATTTTGACTCCTCCTATCTATATTACGCCATTTACTATTTAATACTTATTATAACATATTTTGTAAAAGTAATATTATTTAATTTTTAAAGAACATATTTTTTAATCTACTATACACGATTTACAATAATCGTAGAAAATCCGCATCTATTATTAATATCATGCAGATTATGTCTATAATTTATATTTCACCTATAATCCTAAAGTTAGTATTTCTTCAAAACTATCAATAACGTAATCATATTTTTCAACATTACCAAATCCATATCTTGCATACACAAACGGAATTTCTGCTACTCTTGCTGATTCTGCATCTCCATTAGTATCTCCTACATAAATTGGACTTTTCAACTTATTTCTTTCTATTATAATTTTATTATTTTCTCCTTTTGATAATCCTGTTACACCTGAGCATTCAAAATCATCAAAGTATCTATCTAATTTATGTGCTTTAAAAAAACATTGTATATAGCCATCTTGACAATTACTAACTATGAACAATTTGTATTTTTCAGATAACACTTTAAGTGTTTCTTCTAATTTATAGAATAACACCCCGCCATGTTCTCCTAAATAAACTTGTTCCGTTTCACAACATTCTTTCATTAACTTCATTTGAAAATCTTCATCTAAATCTGGAAATAACTTTTTGCCTATTTCATTTATTTGAAGTCCCATACATCCTTCCATATCTTTAGGTGTTACTACTTTTTTTATGTTCGGATACTTTGATAATATCGATTTCCACGCACCACAAACTCCTTCTATTGAATTCCAAAGAGTGCCATCTAAATCAAAAATAATGCTATCAATATTCATTCTTACTCTCCCAACCTCCCTTTTTATTGCTACATCATATAATACAATAATGTAGTAATTACAAAATCTTTATTTCTAAACATCTTATGAATATTATGTCATAATCATGAATTCATTACTACCTTTTGTGTGCTGTCTTAATCGTGTCAATAATCAATAAAATGCTAAAATAAATAATACATACAAGTCCTATAATTGAAAGTATTCTAAATATAACATCTGTGACATATCCATTTACGTTTCCTAAAGCCATTCTTAATTGAAATAATCCATTTATTTGTGTAAGAAAAAAACCTCCGATTATTCCAAACAAAAGGCTAAATCGTCTTTCCAACCGAATCCCCTCCCCTAATGCTTATTAATTTACCATCACAGATTGATTGTAACATATTCTGTAAGTATGATATTTAAAATTTTACGCAAAAAATAAGCAGTAGTGGATTGTGACTACTGCTTTTTATCTTATAATTTATTATATAATGCATACTCATATAAACAATTTTTAAAATTGCTCTTTAAGATTAAGTATTTCATTAGCTATTTCATTAACTAAAAATCTACCTTCTTTATCACTGATATTCTGAACTTCTTCACCAATTATAGTTTTATCAAATTCTAACTTTTTCAATATATATTTATTATTTATTAAATACATTATTATCTTTAATTACCTTCCAGATTGCATCCGCAGCAGCTTTAGATCCATCTGCAGTTGGATGAATTCCATCCGCTTTTATATATTGACTATATTTACCTGCAAATACAGGTCTCAAATCAAGCCAATAACATTTCGGGCTAATGTTATTAGTTACTATATTTTGAATCTGTGGTCTTAAAATATCAAGTCTATTTTTTAATCCTCCAAAATCTGATTGAGGCTCTGGATAGAAGAAATATACAACTTTTAAAACTTCATCTTTCTTCATTTGAGCTAAAAGATTTTTCAGAGCATTAGTCGCATCTTGAGCATATTGGCCTGTTGGTTGTAAACAGTCATTTCCTCCGCCATCCATAATAACATACTTGACTTTACTTTGTTTTGCAGCATTATTATATTGATTAGGTATAGATGGATAAATGCCTCCAGACAACTTTGTTCCACTTACTGCATAGTCACGAAAATGTTCATTATTAGCTAGGACACCACCATTACGAGCATCTTGTTCAAGATATTTTGTAATATCATGAGATAGTGCAATAAACGATTCACCAATTACCAGAACGTCATTGCCCTTGACTGTAGTCACTTTACTTATTGGTAGGTTATTGATTGATTTTTCCGAAAAATTACCAGAAATAACTTCAGCATTAGCATTTTTAGGAATAATTAATGTAAATAAAAAAACTAGTAATACTGCAGGAATTATTTTAAAAATTTTTGATTGAAACATAATTTTTCTTTACCTCCTTAAATTAAATATTTAAGTTAAAAACTTAATATATATTGCAATTATCAATGAATCTTGATTTCCTTAGGAAATCTTTAAGTCTTGAATAATTATTTTTGCAACATATATATCTTTAAATTTTGAATTACTTATTATTTCTTTTAAGTAAATTGTAAATTTTTATGACATAATAAATCCTTCATTGCTAATTTAATATATTATTAATAGCCAACTATTTATTACTAATATTTTACATCAACATTTAGATAATTAAATGCTTTTTGCTTTAATTATTTATATTTATACATTAAAGTAATTATTCACAATACTACTTTCTCTTATTTCACTTATTATATGTTTTATGCCACTAATACAATTAAACATAATGACAATTTTAGGCAAAAAATAAAGGATACAAGATTAACTCCTATATCCCAAACACACTCTTACTATTTTATCTAATCGTTCCCCATGGTTGTTGAGCCTTTTATCATGTGTCTCCAGTTTATCTTTTACTAATTCTTCATTCATATTGCACCTGCCTTTTTTAAATTTTGTATAACAAAAGACACCTACATTGCTGCAAGTGTCTTAAATGCATATTTTATTATATTCCATGTTAGTCATCATCAATCTCTTCTTTTTTTAATACCTCAACCTTTATAAAAAGTGATTTTAAAATATTATTTTAACATGCTATTTAGCTTAGATGCTTCTCTATCTAAATCATCTAATTTTTTATTGGTATCATCTATTTGTTTTTCTAGTCCTTTAACATAATCAATTAATTTTTGTACTGTTCCTTTATCTGCATCATTTTGTTTCCCTACTTCGTCAATTTGTTGCTCTGCCTTTTGAATTACTGCAGTAGTACTGTCAATTTTGTTTGTATTAATCATTCTATCAAAGCCTATACCTGCCCCTGTAATCATTGCTGCTATTGTAATTCCTGATAATATCTTCCCTAAACCAGTTCCTATCATTTTCTATTCCTCCCGATTAATTTTTACTATATTAACTATCCATATTAATAAGTGCAATATTATAATATTATTAATCTTATATTTCGACAATAGTGACCTGTTGGACAAACTTCCATTTATATTTAGGGGGTAGTATATATCTCCAACGTTAACTATAATATTTTTTAATATTGAACTCGAATCAACATTACCTTGAGTAGTTGTTACTCCACTAACATTAAAATCAATATGATTTGTTGCCGGATCATTAACAACTACTGCCTTAGCTGTCTTTGTCCCAGTATTAAATATTACAAACTAATAATCATAATATTATAGTCATTTATAGATTACTTAATCTCTAATTGTGTTTAATTTATGAAGAAGATACTCTTTTTTATTCAATGGATCATACGTTGTTCTTGTGTTTACTTTTCCAAATTCAGCCGGAACTTCCTTATACCCATAAAATTTTGTCACAAACATTCCTTTCCCTTGTGTATATGAAGCTATTTTCATTTTATATTCCTTTGAGTTTTCTACTGGAATCAATCCTTTTATTGAAAATTCCTCCTCTATAACAACAGGATTATCAAAAGTAGCTCTCATAGTTTCCAAATCCCAAATCGCTTTACTTAAAACATTTTGAGGAATTCTTAATTCAAACTCATGTAATGGTTCTAACAAAACAGTTTGTGCCTTATATAAGGCTTCCATAAATACCATAGGTGTCACATTCCTAAAATCTGCTGGCGTGCTGACTGGGCTAAAAAATTCACCACAGGTAAGTGTAACTTTAGCATCCGTAACCTCCCATCCAAAAAGTCCTTGTTTGCTAGTCTTAATAACTGCTTCCTCAATTGCATTTTGAAAAGATTTTGGCAGTGAACCTACTGAAACATTAGAAATATACTTAAGTCCTCCACCTCTTCCCAAAGGCTCTATCTTCAAACCTACCGTTGCATAAAAAGGATTTGCTTCTTCCTTAATATGTATTATTGATGTTCCAACACCTTTAGGTGCTTCCTTATAAATGGTTTGAATATTTGAAAACTCTACTTTTATTCCATAGAAATCATCTATTATAGCACTCAGTATTTCCATTTGAACTTCACCAAATAAATTAACATGAATTTCTTTATCTAAATCGTTCATCTCTAATTCTAATAATGGATCTTCCTCTGAAAGAAATGTTAGTGTCCTAAATAACTCAGAATTTTTTTCTTTATCAATTGCAGAAATTGTTGTTTTTAATGTTGGTTTAGCCATAGATATATTTTTAACTTTATTATTTAAAATTCCGATTACATCTCCAACTTGAAAGCTTGCAAGTCCATATAAAATACCTATATCCCCTGCTTCTATACTCTGCGCCTCAGTAATTTTCCCATTTTCTAACCTATTAATTTTCTTTACCTTTTCTACATTCTCCTTATTAGGCATTTGAATTTTATCTCTTACTGATATTTTTCCATTAAATAATCTTACATAAACCTTCTTTTCATTAGTGCTTGTTCTTTCAATTTTAAACACCACTCCTGATAAATCCCTTACACAATCATCTCCTGCAAATGGGAGATAACTGCAAATTCCTTCTAATAAATCTTCAATTCCGAGTCCAATTGCTGCAGCGCCACAAAATACTGGATATAGATTTCCTTTCCTTGCATATAATGAAAGTTCTTCTTGTATTTCTTTTTTATCAATCTCCATTCCACTAATATATTTTTCTAGAAATGCTTCGTCTAAATCCGATAAAACATTAATGACATCATCATTCATCATACATATATCGTGTAGATTTTTTATATAAACCTCTTTACTTCCTTCATCGTATACTTCTTGTAGTCTAACCACTTTATTGGACATATTCTTTTTTATTTCTTCTAATACTTTATTGAAATTTGCCCCTATTCTATCCAATTTATTTATAAAAATTATTGTTGGAATATTTAACTTCTTTAATGTATTAAATAATATTCTTGTTTGAGACTGAATCCCTTCTACTCCTGATATAACTATTATTGCTCCATCTAAAACACTTAATGAGCGTTCAACTTCTGAAATAAAATCTACATGTCCTGGAGTGTCAACAATATTTACTTTAACGTCCTTCCAAGTGAAAGATACAGTTGACGATTTAATAGTAATTCCTCTCTTACGTTCAAGGTCCATAGAGTCTGTCTGTGTATTACCTAAATCAACCCTTCCGACTGCTTTTATAGCCCCGCTATAATATAATAAATTCTCTGTTATAGTTGTTTTTCCAGCATCTACGTGTGCAACGATTCCTATATTAATTATTTTCTTCATAATCGCCACCTCCAACTCTATCAACAACCTTTTTATCCATTATCATAGAAGCAACATATAAAATCAGTACTGGTGTTACTAATAGTGAAGTACATGCTATACCAATACTTATTGAAATATTTGTAGCTATAATTCCTATAATTGGCCCACCTAAAATTTGACCTAAGGCATTTATTTGTCCATTTATAGAAAGTACAGTAGCTCTAGCCTTATCGTCTATATGTCCATTAATCCATGCACTAAATATAGGTTCATTTATAGTTCTAAAGATATTTGTCGCTAAATAAGCCATTAACATTAAGCTAAAGTTTTTTGTAATAGCAAATATAAACATAAATAATATATAAAATATATTTATACCTAACAAAAGCTTTCCACTATTATTCTTATCATCATCAAGTCTATTTGACATAAAATGCATAACTATTGCACTTAATACCATTCCTGCAATTCCAAAGATCCCAAACCAAGTGACTGGGTGAAGATTCCAAAGCTTAGGAAGCATAGTATCTTGCAGAAAATGTGCATTAGAAAGTCTATCATACCCTTCGCTTGACAATCCATAAAACAAAGTTACAGAAAGTAAAATTATGATTATAGATTTACTTTTTATAAATTTAAGACCAGATTTAAAAGTATATTCCATCTTTTTGAATGTATTTAAATCCTCTGGAGCAGATGGTTTAAAATTATTTTCTGGCATATATAACCCTAAAAATAATGCAAGAATTATAAATAAAACTCCACTAACTATAATAGGCAGTCTTACGGAAAAATTAGCTATTACAGTGCTTAATACTATTCCAACAACTGATCCTATCTGTCCTACTTGTGCTCCTTTTATATAAATTCGATCTAAATCCTTAGTTCTCTCTTCTTCTGCAATCCATGCCTCAAGAGACCCGCTGATAAAAGTAGAACCCAATCCCCATACAATCTGTGCAGCAAGTACGAAAATAAAACTAGAAATAGATCCTTCTAAAATAAGTCCTACCCCTGTTAAAACTGCACCTATAATAATGGATAATTTACGACTATACACATCTGCAACTATACCAGTAGGGATCTCAAATATGAAACATGCTGTCTCTAACGTAGTCCCAACAAGTATAAGCTGAAGTGGATTTAGATGAACATTTTCAATGTGATACACTATCATAACTGTTGCTGTCAGTGAAAAACACATTGCAGTAATCGCTGAAAATAATAAATAAATTTTATATGCTGAAAGTTTATTAACCATTAATAATCACCATCCTAGTATTTCTTAAAAAATTTGTCTTTCTTTTGGAATCTTCAATTTCAAATATATAAATTACCATAATATTCTCCTTAAAAATAAATAAAAAAGACCATAAATGAACATAACAATTCATTTACAGCCTTATAATCATATAAGTCACTATCAAATAAATAACAAATTCAATTGCTATTTATTTTCACGTGCCTAACCTAAATACAAACATGAAATATACAATTTTAATTTATATAGCTTATTGGTAAAGGATACGAAATAAAATAACAATTCAAAATACAATGATTATTTTTTATTAGGGTAATCTGCTGACCCAGTATGATAGAAAATAGCCTTCACAGATTGACTTGTTATTTTTTAATGTTCCTAAAATTATACAAATTAAAATCTCATAACATATCTATAAATGTAGCAAAAATAGGCATAAAAATACCGTGTTTAGAACACGGCTCCTATTCTGCAGATAAAGATGTAACATGCTCATTATATACTGATTATTTTTAGAGTACACAAATAAACATGGCAACATTAACATTATTGTTAATTGATTGCACCATAAATAAAACTTGAGTTATTCAAGCTTTTTTCATATACTTCTTAAAATAATCCCTATTTAGTTAGTTTAATTTAAAACTACCTCTTTTAGCATATTTACATCACCTTTACATTCATATTCTTTTCATGTTTATATTTCAGTATGGTTACATCATATATGAATTTTAAATTTTTTTCAATACTTTTATTTTTATAATTTATCAAATTTGGGGATAATATAGAATCATATTTCAGCCTATTATTCTCTAGCTTATAAATAAGAGGCATTATGTTTAATGAAAGTTTAGAAGCATATCGAAAAGAGTTTCATCTAAAACAAAATGAAATGGCTGATAAATTAGTTTGACATTTTTTCATATTCCATTGCCCATTTTTCTAGGGATTTCAATACTGGTAAAAACTTCACCCCCAACTCTGTCAATGAATATTCTACTTTAGGAGGAACCTCTTTATATATTTCTCTATGTATAATCCTGTATTCTTCTAGCATTCTAAGCTCTTTCGTTAAATTTGCCTGAGTTACCTGTGGCATTTTCCTACTAAGTTCCCCAAATCTTAAAGTACCTTGGCTCAAAAAAAATACGATAACCATGGTCCACTTTCCACGTACTATCTTTTGCACGCTTGATATTGGACAATTTTCTACATAATCATCTTCAGACTTTCTTTTCATATGCCACCTCATTACTATCATATTTAATAGTACCAATCAAATATTATTGTACTTCTTAGTATTCATTATACATAGTATTATTCAAAAGTAAAGATAAAGGGATAAGAAGTCTTTTATCACTGTTGTTCCTGGATTCGTGGCAGAATCTTATTTCCAATATGTAAAAAAGAAAATATTTATATCGCTGATATGATTAACGAATCTGACTTAAACTGGACGATTGTTTGTTTCATGGTCCCAAAATGTACACATCATTTATTTTTTCAACTCAATACTATCATTTTTGATAGTATACATTAAATATTATAGTACTTGATATAATTATTGTACAGCCATAAAATGTGTATATAGATGAAATCTTAATAACAATAAAGGAAGGTGATAATCATGATTACATCAACAAATTTCTGTAAAGTGCAAAAACTAGACGATGATTTATATGTCATTACTCAAGCTGCACTTGTGCATTTTTATCTTATCCTAGGGAAAAAAAAAGCGATCTTAATTGATGCTGGTTATGGATTCGAGGACATAAGGCCTATCATTCGAAGTATAACAAGTCTGCCAGTAATGCTGGTATTGACCCATGGCGATCCTGACCACAGCTACGGAAGCGAATATTTTGGAGACGTATGGCTGTACCAGCCTGACTACGGTCAGATTATGGGTTTTGACACAAAGCACGAAAGGCAGTTCATAGCTGAGATGGGGGTAAATTTTCTGAAAGAAAATAAGCCTGAAGCCATTGAACATTTCGATAGCAAGGCATTCGCTGAAAGGAGCCTGCTTCGAACCTTGACTCCACATTTTGTAAAAGATGGCGAATTGTTTGACTTAGGCGGAAAAACTTTGGAGGTAATATTTACACCAGGGCATTCTTACGGGCATATCATGCTGCTGGATAGAGAAAAAAAGAGACTTTTTTCAGGAGATATGATTTGTGATTACGTCATCATTTACTTTTTTGAATCTGATAGAAACGCACCATTTTCCATGGCACTAGACAGCTGGAAAAAGATAAAACGATTAGAAAATGATATCAAAGATATTTATAGTGCCCATGGACATCTCCCAATTACAATGGATTACGTCGACGCATACATTGAATGTTTTTCGGGAGAATTTCAGCAGAATTATTTAAAGGATAAACCGTTTGACCGAGGGCTTTTAGGTCGAGGATACCAGCATATCTATAAAACAGTCAATATCCAATACTCCGATAAAAGACTTGAGGAATTTTTAGGACACAAAGTGGAACGGATTGATCTATAATCAAACATTATATCTCTAAACTGTATCAATGAGAGTGATAACCTATTGATTAAAGATGAAACGAGACATGCACTCTTCATATGTAAGACATCACTCTATATCCTAAGTATATATAGTGATGCTGATTTTACTGAGGAATATCTAGAAGAATAAACTCATTCTCCAACGTCTTCACAAAAAATAAGATTGGACGGAAGGCTTATAGTACGAAATCCGCATAATGCTGGTGAGGCCTCGGACAAATAAAAACAAGCTAATCAAAAAAGCATTATTAAAATTGGAGGAACATATGGAAATTATAAAAGACAATTATGTAGAAAAAGAGAAAAAACAAAAATATTTAGGAAAAAAAGGCTTTCTAGCGTTTATAACGTTACTAAGTGCATTTATTCCATTATCTACAGATATCTATTTGCCAGCGTTGCCAAAAATGGTAGAAAGCCTTAATACAAATACTAGTATTGTAAATCTTACATTAATACTTTTCTTTGCTTTTTATGCACTAGGAACTATTTTATGGGGACCTCTTAGTGACAAATACGGAAGAAGGACGATACTAATCATTGGGCTTACTATATATACTATCGCTAGTATATCATGTGTGTTTTCTGGTAATGTATATCAACTAATTTTATTTCGTATTTTGCAAGCTATTGGTTGTGGAGCAGCAACTGCAGTATCTACAGCAATAGTAAAAGATTCATATAGTGGAAGGAAGCTTGTAACTGTTTTAGCTTTAGTTCAATCAACGGCAATGTTATCACCAATAATTTCACCTGTTATTGGAGCTATGATTTTAAGTGTTCTTTCATGGAGAGGTGTATTTGAAGTATTGGGAGCCTTAGGCATTTTAACATTAGCTGGAAGTATAGCTATGGAAGAAACTATTGAAAAACGATATACTGGAAGCATAATAAGTTCCATAAGCAACATAGGAGTGGTATCAAGAAATAGAGGTTTTATGTCTCTACTTATTACTTTTTCAATTATGTCAATTCCATCTATGTCATTTATATCAGCATCTTCTTATATTTTTGTTGATGGTTTTGGATTAAGTCCAAAAGTATATAGTTACTATTTTGCAGCAAATGCTGTTTTCTTTCTTCTAGGACCATTGGCATATGTAAAATTATCAAAGCACTACAATAAGATTCCATATATAACAATAGCATACATCGTTATGGCTATTAGTGGATTTTCAATGCTTATAACTGGTAATTTAAGCCCCGTTATATTTATGATTTCCTTAATACCTGCATCATTCTTTGGAAGCTTAATTCGTCCACAAACAACAAGTATAATGCTGAACCAGATACCTGAAGAAACTGGTGCGGCGTCTTCTCTTATAAATTGTGCTTTAACATTATTTGGATGTATAGGCATGATTGTGATTTCTTCTAATTTTTTTAATAGAATAATCATTATGGGACTTATGTACTTAATAACCTCAGTTATAAGCTTAATCCTTTGGCTCATTCTTTCAAAAAAACATGAATATAATATTGTTTAAATAAAAACTTAAAATGAAATAGGCCACATATTAAAATGTGACCTATCTCCATAAGGAATTCAGTTATATAGATATCCAAATTAATAATCAAACTTCTAAATGAAATATACATACATCATTGAGAAATTATAATCGTAACACTACACTAGAAATCAGATACATTTTTCTGGAAGCAGGCATGTGAAATTGAGCTGATGATGGTTGTTAATGGTGGCTTGTTTCATTTACAGCTTGTCCAAAAAGTAAGTGTCCAAATTTTATATTTAGAAACACGAACTTTCTCCCTGGAGCTTTTACATCTGGAACACGCTGAAATGGCGACAAGCCACCATTTAGAACCTTCCAGCGAAAATTTCACTAGTCCTGTGGAAGATAAATGTATTTGATTTCGGTAAGTTACCACATATGTTTAATTCTTGCGTTGGATATCTATATTAAGTATTTATTCTAAAATTAATTTTTTCAAAACAAAAAGATCTCCAGTATTTATTCTATTATCTCCATTTATATCTGCATTTTTTGTATTTATTGTATTTGACGAATCCATTATATATTTTTGCAATGCTATATAATCCATTGCATCTTTGCTTCCATCATCATTCACATCTCCTAGCCTAACTTCTGGCTCAACATTTGAACTTTTCCCTAAATTAATAGCTTTTCTAAAAGCTTCTAATGCGCTTTCACTAGAGTTTATTCTCCAATCAGTTTCTTTGTTTTCATTAAAACAAACAACTGTATTAATCAAGTTATATTTCTCTGACCTTATATTATTAAAAGCGTCTTCATACCATTTTGCTTTATCTCCACCTTTTTCTGCTGATGAAAATTCAGATATTGCCATTGGTTTATTTTTTATTTTTAATGCATTATAGGCTTGTGAAAATATTTGATCAAAAGATTGCCAACTACTCCAGCTTTGAGTAGTTCCCCAATTATATCCATCTATAGATATAATATCTACGTAGTCATCTCCTGGGTAATGTCCCAAATAACTTGCACCTTGTCCAACACTTGAAGCATTAACATTAAAATCCCATTTAACATTAGCAGCTCCTTCTTGTCTAAATATATCTACAACATGCCTAAATGCAGCTACATATGTTTCATTTGTATTTATCTTACTATCTCCCACAGCCCATGCATACCAATTACCATTTGCCTCATGAAATAATCTTATAATCATTCTTTTATTGTAAGCTTTTATATCCTTAGCCATTTGTCTTATATAATTATCTTTTTTTCCATCTCTTATATCTGCATTTGAAAGACCATGAGCTTCCCAAGTAAGTGAAGCTATCGAATTATTTGCATATATGGCATCGAAGTTTGGCTTAATATGATCAAAATCGGTGTTCCAATCAATAAACATATTAACTACATCAAGATGCCTTTGTTGTAAGTTTTGAAAATCTGTCAATCCTTGTGCAGCCGGCCAGCTTCCAATCCATGCTCCATATTGAAGTTCCCTATTGTTTTGAATCTCAGTACTAGCCGAAGCAACTTGTACATTTCCAAACATGATCAAAGTAACTATTACCATTGATGCTAATTGTAAAAATCCTTTAAGCCTTATCCTCAAAACACATCACCCCGTTTTATTTATTATTTTATGTTTATTGTAAAATTAATTTTTTTAAACTTAATAAATCTGCAGTATTAATTCTATTATCTCCATTTATATCTGCATTTTTTGTATTTATTGTATTTGACGAATCCATTACATATTTTTGTAATGCTATATAATCCATTGTATCTACACTTCCATCGCCATTTACGTCGCCTAATTTAACTGCCGGATTAATATTTGTATTTGCTGCTACATGGGTACCATTCTTACCCAAATTAATTTTATGATCTAAACCAATAAATTTTCCACTTTCTTTTTCCTGCCATAAAGTAGGCTTAACAAGCGCCATTTTAGCAGTATCTACAGTTTTAAAATCATATCCAAGAATTCCACCTGTATCACCAGAATTAGGATTTAAACACCAAAATGTATGATTTATATTATTTTCTTTAATAAAATCTGCTAATCCCTGCATCCATTTTTGATTATCTGAACCATCCATGTTTCCACCCCATTCACCTATAAGCAATGGAGCAATATTTTTTTGTTGGATATAAAACCAATTTGGTTCCCATACTTCTTTCACTAGACTTTCTTTAGTAAACCCATTTTCAAACCAAGGTTGATTTGATACCCCTGGACCATAATCATGTGGGGAATATACTACTTGATTAGGATGATTTTCTATTTTTATAGGATGATCTTGAACTCCCCTAAGATTACCGCCCCACCAAGTTCCATAATAATTATTTACATCTTTTGAACTATAATCCTTACCTTCTTTAGGATATGTCTCCACACCCTCTACCATAATTAAAAGGTTGGGATTAATATCCAAAATTTCTTTGCCAACCTTTTCTGCCTCATGCTTCCAATTGTCTGCATCAGTTGACTCATCCCATTTTGCACATTGTTCCTGCCTATAAGCTTTACCATGTGGTTCATTAAATATATCCATAGCAATTACAGTATCATCATTCTTGTAATGATTAGTAAGCCATTTCCAACATTCTTCATAATCTTCAACACTATATTTATCCGTATACCATGCATTAGATTGACTTCCATCTATCACTCTATGCATATCAAGCATTACTTTTATACCCTTTTTCTTGCAAACACTTACAGATTTATCAAGTATCTCTAAACTGTTCTTATTTTTCAAATCTGGATTAACATAATCGTTAATTGAATCAGGCATTGGATAATTTCCTTGTCTCCATTCATTAACTAATTGAACTGACAAGGGTACTCTTAATAAATTAAAACCATTATCTGCAACCTTGTCTAAAATATCATCTAATGTATTTGCCCATAATCCATGATATGAGTAATTTGGTGTTTCATTCCCAAACCAAGCAATACCAGTAAGCCTTACTTCATTTCCCTCTGCATCAAAAATTTTACTTCCATCAGTGTGAAGATAATCATCACTATTATCATTTTCTGCTGCTAACACATTAATTGGTGCCATTAGCGAAAATAACATAGTCATGATTATAGCTATGTAATTCACTTTAATTTTCATTCACCCACCTCCTAAAAATATGACAAAATGACTCTTTATAACAAATAAATTATTATATACTTATCGCCTTTATACAAGCTTATAATCACTAATATCTTATTTTCATTCCTAA
Source organism: Clostridium sp. YIM B02555 (assembly GCF_022320955.1). NCBI lineage: Bacteria > Bacillati > Bacillota > Clostridia > Eubacteriales > Clostridiaceae > Clostridium > Clostridium sp. YIM B02555. Next base: position 110,993 of record NZ_JAKJJY010000008.1, read on the forward strand.
AATAATATCTATCTCACATTTGTTGCTTTCGGCCTTAAAATTGCGCTTTCAAGAAATGTGCACCTTAGAAAAGGCAGCTATGCTGCATATAAGAACATTCCCTTAGAAAGAGCAGCTATGACCTTATAAAAAGAGCAGCTATGCACTCATAAAAAGAGTGGCTATGCCACAATAAGGAACTTTACTGCAATACGGAACTATCTGCATATAAGAACATTTTATGCAGGCGAATATGATTTGTTTTTTATTCTTTTTCTTATACACACTCAGTTAAATAGTCTTTTTCATATATTATCCACAGATTTTACTGTATTATAAATTCCTCGTAAAGAATAAAAAAATCGCAGGCGACTGTGGAGCCGTAGATTTTTTTACGCATCTGCCTTTTCGAACGCATGTGAGAAAAATCTGGCAGGCGAATATGATTTATTTTTTATTCTTTTAAGATATTAAACCTAATTAATTAGTCTGTTTCAAAAGTTATCCACAGATTGTCCAACAATATAATTTCCTATAGAATAAAAAAACAAATGACTGACATATATATAAATCATATACTATCAGTCATCCACTTTTAATTTACAATCCCATCCATATACATAAATTATATATAGAATGGCATATTATTGGTATCCACAAAGACTTATATTCCTTAAATAAATATCCTAATGCGAGACTCACCGCTCCAATGCTGACTGTTGCTTTTAAAAGAGGCGTATTACTGCTCATCCATACTGGTATATGAAATAATACAAATATTACTGTTGTTAACAAATTAGCTTTCCAAAAATTCATATGATTCCATAACTTTTGCAATAAAAATCCCCTAAACGGAATCTCTTCAAAAAAACCTACTAATAAACCACTTATCCAAAGCAATCCCAAATTTGTGTTAAACTTATCAAAACCAATAATTGTATTTTTTATAATTATTAACACTACAAAGATTATACTTATTACACTTCCAACAATCACACCTTTTCGGGAATTTCCTGTTAACTTCAGATATGCCAATACATTTGCTTTTTCCTTAAATTTTATATAAAGAATTACTGGACTAATACATATTAATAGATACATTAACAAACTGCATATATAATATTTTACGTCAAGCATTATATAATCACCTCCATTGAATAAAATTTATACAATAGTCTTAAACATTTTCATAATTATGTAAATATACATATTATCTCCATTTTATAACAATTAATTATAATAAATTTAGAACTCGTTTTATTAAAAAGTCAATACCATTGTAATAAAACGTCCATTTTTAGGCATAAAAAGAATATTTCAGAACATCAAATGTTAATTTTTACTTTTAATGCTTAATTTTGTACGTTTAGAGAAAAATATATTTATTTAATTTAAATATTATGAGAAGATATATTTGTATATAATTTAGATTGCAGATAGCAATCTAAATTGAGTATGTTGTTAACGTTAACCAAAAAAGGACTGATTTTATGATACTTTCAAAACCATTAAGTGAGAAATGTACAAAATTTATAAAAAACAATACCTCAGCTTCTGCTGAAGATTTGGAAAAAATTCATTATGGAATATTAGTCATTTTTTTGACTATATTTAAATCTATTATTTTATTTGCTACCGCATATTTTCTAGGAATATTAGAATATACCCTTACTGCTTTTCTAGTTTTTGCAGCTCTTAGAATTTTTGCTTCTGGAGTTCATGCAAATTCGACCTTCCAATGTATCATTATAAATTACATACTCTTTTTCGGAAATGTTTACTTAAGTTTAAATATACAAAGAAATCTATTATTAGTATCTATTTTATTTTTAATAAGTGTTGCCCTTATATTATTATATGCTCCTGCTGATACTGAAGAACGTCCTCTTATAAGCCTAAAATTGAGAAAATCTTTAAAGATAAAATCTATTATAGTTATTATGGCTTTCTATATTTTAGCTTTATTGCTTCATAATAACATATATACCAACTTAATAACCTTTTCTATTTTAGAAGGAGCCTTAGTAGTTACGCCAATAGCTTACAGATTATTTGGTAAAAAATATGCTAATTACAAAAATTTATAAATCTAGTAATAATAAAAATACAATGCTAATAGCACACTTACTGAAAGGTAGGGCCGCAAAACTATGAGTCTAAGGATAATTTAATTTTCTATGATTGTCAGGTTGCCAAAATGTATTTACACAAATTTTAAGCTTTGTTTTGGTGCCTATAATTATATGGGCACTTTTTCATTTTATGTAGAAATGTATATGATACATAAAGATCTTGAAGAATATAAAACAAAATTTAAGTAAAAAGAATGACTATAAGAACTACTTTGTACTTAAATAGTTTTAGGGGGAAAATTATGAATAATATTATAATCTGTGAAGATAATCTAGATCAAAGAAAAAAAATTGAAGCCATTATATCTAATGAGACTAAAAAATTCAATTGTAAAATTGCACTTTCTACAAACAATCCTCACGAAGTTATTCAGTATATTGATAATAGTCAAAATAGTTTTATCTATTTTTTAGATGTAGACTTAAATAGTGATCTTAATGGCTTTCAATTGGCACACTTAATAAGAACCTATGATCCTAAGGGATATATTATATTTTTAACTGCTCATGCTGAATTAACGCTTCTTACATTTCAATATAAAGTCCAAGCCCTTGATTACATAGTTAAGGGAGATATTAATGCAATAAAAGTTAAAATAGCTGATTGCCTTAATGCTGTACATAATAATCTAAATGCTGCAAAAACAAAAAATGATAACAAGCTTTCAATAGATGTTGGTAGTAATGTTATTTTTTTAGATTTTGATGAAATTCTTTTTTTCGAAACTGCTGGCAAAGAACATAAAATTTCAGTACATACTTTTAAAGGACAATATGAATTTTACGGTACCTTAAAAAACATTGAACAAGCAGTTTCTTCTAATTTTTATAAAACTCATAGATCATATTTAGTTAATACTAAAAAGATTAAATCCATTGATAAAAGTAAGATGATTGTAGAAATGACAAATAGTGAGATTTGCTATGTATCCTTAAGGTATATAAAGGGGTTGTTGAAGAAATGCTTGAAATAGTACTTAATATACTTTTTCCGTTAATTATCATGCTTGAGATTCTGGTCCCGGCTCTAAACTTTACTTTTTTTGTAAAGCCTAATAAAAATATATTAATTAAATTCTCAATAATAATATATATATTAATCGGTTATTTCTTTATTAATACCAAAGCTGCCTTGCCTATATATGTAATGCCGCTTTGCATTTTTACTTGTTTGCTATTAATATATAGAAATTTTTTTATTTCTGTTATTTTTTCTGCTTTTATATGGATATTACTATTTATTTCTGATGCTATTACAGGAGCAATATTAATATATCTATTAAAATATAATTATTCTGACATAAATGCTAATCTTCTATTAAATTTCATGTCAGAACTTCTTATTCTTCTTAATGTTTTTGTTCTAAGTAAAATTATTAGACTAATCTTATTAAAGATTTCTAGTCGAATTGATATTAATATTAAAATTTCAAATAAACCACCTATTGCATTTATAATAAGTATTCTATTAATCATATTCTTATACTACCAATATAGTTTAAAAGATTTTGTAGTAACATGGAATAAAAATATGCTTCTATTTAATGCACTAAATTTATTTATATTTTTTATATTAATTACAACTATAACATATTACTGCTTTACCATTTTGGTAAACAAACATAGATCTAAAGAATATTCTCAATTGCAAAATTATACAAACATGCTTGAAAATATGTATTCAGATTTAAGAAGCTTCAAACATGATTATTTGAATATTCTTTCAACTTTAGCAGGCTATATAGAAACTGACGATATTAATGGATTAAAGAATTACTATTACAATGATTTACTTCCTGAAAGTGATGAAATTGTAAATAAAGATATGTCTTTGTCTTACTTATCACATATTAAAATTAGTCCCTTGAAGGCCTTGTTATCTTCAAAGATTGTTAATGCACATTCAAAAGGTATCGATGTTAAAATCGAAATGGCAGATGATATAGAACTCATTAATATGAGTGTTATTGACATATGCAGGATTATCGGCATTCTTCTTGATAATGCTATAGAAGCCAGTATTTTATGTGATAATAAATTTATTCATTTTGCTGCCATAAATACTGACAATGAAGTTATTTTTAATATACGTAACTCCTGTTTGAGTTCTACACCTCCTATTCATAAGCTGTACCAAAAAAACTTTTCTACAAAGGGAGAGGGAAGAGGTCTTGGCTTAAACAATGTTAAAGATATAATCAATAAACGATATAAAAATGTTCTTTTTAATACTACAATTGAAGATTGTATTTTTGTTCAAGAACTATTAATACGCAATAAATAAAAATTTACAGGCAGGTTATAAAAAATAACCTGCCCTTTTTTCAGCAATAACAACTTATTCCTAAAACTTTTATCCCTCTAAAATTATTTTTCTTAATGCAAAAAGATCTGCTGTATTAATTCTTGAGTCCTTATTTACATCTGCATTTGCTTTATTTATATTACCTGTTCCTACAAGTAAATATTTTTGTAGTGCTGTATAATCCAATACATCAACTGCATTATCTTCATTTACATCTCCGAGCATTACAGAAGGACCAGTTGTAGCTCTGGATTTAGCATTCATTACTTTTGCATTATCAGAAAGTAAAGTAGCTATGTCACTAGGATATATTATACGGAATCCATCATAATCTGGATATAAAGTTCTGTTATCAAATCCAATGCCTGATAACATCCAAGGCATTAATCCTGCACCCCCATTATTTATTACTGCATTTCCCCAGGTTGTATAAACATTTAATTGATTGTTCTTAATTCCATATTCCTCAAGCACTGCTGGTTTATTTACTAAATTTGCAGCATCAATATGATCCTTAATATATTTAGTTCCCCAATCTACAGATTCATTCCATCCATCTGGATATAAATGGAATGTCCCATAATCTAATGTAGGTATACTAATCAATTTATCCCAATCCACACCTTCACCGCCAGTATAGTTCCAATCCCAATTATACTTTGCTCCATCTCTCTTAAAGAAACCTTCATCTCCAAGTGCAACAAGGTGCTTTGAATCTATGCTCTTTATATATTCACTCATTTCTTTTGCCCAGTTATAAAGCGTTTCCCCAGTTGCATCTGACTTACATCTAGGTTCATTACCAAGTTCCCAAGTCATAATTGTTGGATCATCTTTATATTTCACTCCAGTATATGTGTTTGTTCTGTTTAAGAAGTGATATATATAATTTTTATAAGCTGTTTTACATGCTTCATTTGTATAAAATGCATCATGATTGCCAGCTCCAGTCCATTCAACATACTTATCCATTCCGCCAAAGTCCTTCCAATTATTCACAAATGGAATCACAAGTTTTATTCCAGACTCCTTAGCTTTTTTCACAGCATAATCGAAATGCTTAAATCCTTCTTCACTATAAACGCCAAGACTAGGTTGTAAAACTACATCGCAGCTTGATGCTCCGTCAATAAATCCCCATGTTCTCATAACCTTTGAACCCATGGCTTGAGCGTCAGCAAATACATCATCTACCATATAATCTGGTGCATATGGTAAATAGTAATTATTTTGTCCCACAAAATAGAAATCATGTCCGTCTACTTTAAACTTATTCCCATCACAGGTTACAAAGCTGCTGGTGCTAATATCCGAATTAGTACTAGAAACTACATCTTGATTAAGATTTTTCTCTATACTTGAATTAATCGGACTTATTTCTGCTGCATTTCCATGTATCATCGGTACACATGAAATTGTAAGTGCATATGCTATCAAAAGTGCTACGCCTTTCTTTACTTTAAACATTTTTATCTACTCCCTTACCTTAACTTTATTATTCATTTATCTTTTTTCTTAGTTCAAAAAGATCTGCACTATTTATCTTTCCATCACCATTAAGGTCTGCATTTTTTAACTCAATTCCAGCAGAAGGATTCATTATATATTTTTGAAGTGCAATGTAATCTAAAACGTTAACTTCTCCATCATTATTTACATCCCCAGGCATAGTTGTTGAACCTTGCTTAAGATCTAACACTATATGGCATGCTGTTAACTTTGGAACTGTATATTGGAATTTATTATCTGTAATATTTGTTATAGGAGTTCTTTCTGTAATTTGAGCGCTACTTTCATCAAAAGCCCACACTTTTCCTGATTGATAAACTTTATTTCCTCCAATATTAAAACTCATAGTCATAGGCTTATCATAATTTTTATTAATCATGATTACATGTAATTTAGAAGGATCCTTACTGTCTAAAGCAGAATATACAGATGAATTATCAACATCAGAAGTTTCAGCCTTAACTTTTATATCACCATAAGTTGACTTTTTACCATCATAATTTCTATATAGGTTAAACGCTGCTTGTGTGTAATCACTTTTACCATCAAATGGCCATAATGCTGCAAAATATACATTATTCTTACCAAAAATACCCAATGTATCAGCTTGAGCAATTCCACCTGATATGTGATTATTTCCACCAAAATTATACTCTGTTATTCCAAGTTTTGTTCCTGGATAATAGGTATTTATTGCACTTTGCATCTTAGGAATTATTGGAGTAAAATCTCCACACCATTGACCAATCCAGCTGTCTTCTTTAAAAGTTGAATCCCATAAGGTTCTAGGTGCTTGTATACGAGCCTTATTACAATCAACATTTGTGTCATTGCTTTCAGTTACTCTAATACCACCACCAGTAGCTTCTGAATAATAATGAATATCAAATACATCTAATAATCTTCTTCCATCTTTTTCAGATGCTTTTTTCATATTATCTAAATAATACTCTGGAAACCACTTGTAATTTCCTTTTACACTATCCCAATCTGGAGCACTTTGTAAGCTTTGATATGCACCCATTCCATATAAAACTGGTCCAAATATTTCTGCCTTTGAATCCATATCCTTTACCATCTTCGCATAATCTGTACCTTTTGATATAAGTTCTGCGCATGTAACTTTGTCTTTATGGATTCTAGGATGAGTACCAGACCAAAGCCCTGGCTCATTATCAAGACTGTAGCCTTTAATACCTGTTGCAGTATCTGATTTACCATATTTAGATATTAGCGAATTCACAAACTCATCCATATAAACATAATTATCAGTTAAATCTGGTGTTTGGGAAAACGCACTTCCTTTTCTTACTTTAACCTGATCCCATCTTGCTGAAGGTGCTGCTTCACTTTCACTTACAGATCCATTTTTGTCCTTGGCAACGTATCCTGCCAGTTGTAACGTAGCAAGAGAATATGTTGAACCATTTTTTAAGGCTTCATCATGAAAATTAGTGACTACTTCTCCTGGTATATTTTGAGTGTCATATGGTCTATTCATATTTAAATAATTGTCACTACTATGCTTCCAGTCACTTCCTGCATTTGAAGCATTATTCTCCCAATTATATCCTGTGAGCCTATTTCCACTAAGTCTGCTTGCAGTTGCTACTTGTGGAATTGTACCTTCATTTCCATTAGAATCATAATTAGCGCCATAAATATATGGACTAATTTTAGCATTGTCAGCACCTGTATCAATGCTTATGTTAATAGAATTTGTCTCTTCTGCATGCACACTTGTCACTGGTAAAACTGATGTAATCAATGCGCAAGCAATCAAAACCGCTAACCCTTTTTTTGTTTTTATCATTTCACTCTACCCCATTTCATTAATTTTATTGTTCAATTATGGTTCTTCTTAATATAAAAAGATCACTAGTATTTACTCTTCCATCACCATTTAAATCTGAATTCTTTAACTCTATACTAGCTGAAGGATTCATTATATATTTTTGCAGTGCAATATAATCTAAAATATTAACTTCTCCATCATTGTTTACATCTCCAATTATAGCTGGCTTATCCCCTTTATCAGGTGTATTTCCATAAACCAAAACATTATCATCATATACAGGTATATTAGATGTTTGAAGCGGTGTTCCTCCAGGTACAGTTGAAATTCCCTTGTATGAGAAATCATTAGAATTATCCCATGAACACTTTTCTGGCGCTGACATTCTAAATTGTACTTCCTTTCTATAGTTAGGCTGTCCTCCTGGGTATATTTTTGTTCCAGAAAAATCAACATTTACATAATATATATTCTGTGCTTCATTCCAAGGTATTAAATTAGACACCTTAGCTCCTTGATTGTAATTTGTTGAAATTGTTATATCCTTTGAAGTATAGCCAGCTTTTATAATTTCACTAATGTCTATAAAATATTTAAAGGAAAGCTTATCTCCAACCTTTGCTGGCCAGCCTGACTTATTATATAATAACGCCTTTATTTCCATAAAATTCGGTCCACTAGCATTTACCCCAGCTTCCGCATAGAATTCATCATTAGTTTTTTGTTCTATTGCTTTAAAATCTTTTATAGGTTCCCCTCCATGTTTTCCATACATCTTAGCTAAAGCTCCTACAAAACCTGCATTATAATCACATGCTGGCTCATTGCATCTGAAATTCTCTACATCATCCGTATAAGAATCATTTGAACTTGGTCCTCCAACTAGAGCACCATATAAAACATGGCGATTATAACCTGGAACCTTTTTATCATCTAACCAAGATCCTTGTGCACCTCTATGATGTGGATTTTTAGGCGAATTTTCATCAAATCCCACTACAAAACTTCTTCCTGTACTTCCAAGGGCATAATTAACTTGGCTTTCTAAAAAATTGTTATATGTTGAAGCTTTTTCCTTAGAACATCCTGACCAATCAGCATAGACACCTGCTAAAAATGCTGTGGTTGTAGCATATCTTAAAGAACCCCAATCACTCAACCATGCTAATCCTTTTGGTGTATATGTTACACGTCTTCCATTATATCCAGTAGTCCAAAAATCAAGATTCCTTTCTATACTTTCTTTGTATGTTTCTTTATTAGTTATTTTTGCTAATAGCAGTTCTGCACCATAATGCACATCATCCCAGCAATGCGCCCATGCATAGGATATAGTTGAAGTCTGCTGTTCTACGCTCCAATGCGGAACATAACTTTCTGCTTTATCTAAATATGTGCTGTCTCCTGTAGCCATGTAAAGCCATGTTGCAGCCCATGAAAGTTCATCCCAAAAACCACTATTAGAAGTATAATACGGAGATGCAGCTTTATATCCAGAATCACTTCTTGTTTCATCTGCAAATTCAAATAGTTCTTTGGCATGTTTCAGGCATTTTTGTGAGTATTCAGAATCACTGTCCTTAAAAACTAAGGCTGCTGATGCAAGAGATGCTGCTGTTTCAGCTGTAACTGTAGACCCTGGATTATTTATATCTACTTTATATGATGGTCTTTTCATCTGCATTACTTCTGGAGGCCCCCACCAAGAATGATCCTGCCCTCCATCACCTACTTGGTAATAATATACATCTTTTTCTGGATTGCATTTTATAAAATAGTCATTTGCCCACTTTATTTCATCTTTAATGTACTTTAACTGTTCACTCTTTTCATAAGCCTCCTTATCTTCATAAAGTGACCAGGCAAGCATGGTTGACGTATATGACATAGGCAGATTAAATTTCACATGATCTCCGGCATCATACCACCCACCAGTAAGATCTAAGCCTACATCCTTTCCATCATCCATCCCTGAATCACTTCTCCAGTTATCTCTTTTATCATTAGGTAATTTTCCTGAACGTTGAAAATCATAAAACATTATTGATTTTTGCAGTGCTTCTCCATAATTGTATTTTATGCTGCCTTCATCGGCCTTAACTTTTATTGGACATAAAGTTCCAATAAATCCTGTTAAAAGTATAATTGAAATAATTGAAGAAATGTATCCTTTTCTCTTTAGCATTTTATATCCCCTCCTATCCATTTTCTTTTATTATCTATCAAATTATTACACTTTTTCCACCTTTTTTCCCAAGTTTGCACTAATTTTTCATAATATAATATTCTAATTTCTTATTAGTTTTTACGACCAAATTGTATTATGTTATGCTTTTTTATAAAATATAAATTTAAGCACCTTTATAAATGAGGGCTATAAAAAAAATCCCATTGACATAAATAATTAATATGTCAATGGGATTTTTCTTTATATAGCCTTTACAATTAAGTTATAACTAATCACGCTTGTATAATGATTTAGGCATTTTAACTTCTTCAAAATGGCAAGAAAAACACATACTTGATGAAGTTGCTGCAACAAACATTGCTGCTGCTGAAAGTCCCATAGCGACTAAGCCCTTAATTCTAGATATTGTCATTATTATCCCTCCCATAATTTATATTATTTTAAGTAATTAATCCCTTACAATTAAATTTCCTTTATTAAGTGTGCAACATTTTGAATTTAAGATGTAATGGGATAATATTACTTATATGACAATGTTATCGTTAACACGTGATAATTATACCATATTTCCTTATATTAGTAAAATATTTTTTTAACTATTTATAATTGTTTTTCTTAATGCAAAAAGATCTGCTGTATTTATTTTTCCATCTCCATTTAAATCGGCATTTGCAGTATTTATATTACTATTCGATGGATCCATTATATATTTTTGTAAAGCTATATAATCCATACTGTCAACTTCACCATCATTATTTACATCTCCCTTTACAGCATTTCCACCTTTCTGGCCTCCATTATCATCCATATAAGAGCTCATCCATGCAAATGGAGCATTCCAGTTAATTGTAACTTCATTTGTAGACCAAGATTCTATATTATCCATAAAGCATTTTGCTGCTGGTCTTGAACCTGGTTTCCATCCTGATCCTTTAACCCATGGATCTTCTAAACCTGAATTTGGTCCCCCTGCCATAGCACCTGCTGGAGCCTTAGGGAAAGTATTATCTGTTTGATATGCCCAGAAACGATGATGTGGATTTTCTAGTGGATTGCTTCCATAGCCTGTAATGTAGCTTTGTACATTTGGATTACATCCTAATATATAATCCATTGACCTTTCAGCACCATTAATATATTTATTATCTGTTTTATCACTAAAATCATTTGCATAAGCCATTACAATACCTTCATTAACTACTAATGAGTTAGATCCCCAAGGATATCCTTTACCTGATTGTGCAGAACCATCGCTTAAAGGTGAACCATATGGTCCTTCAGTCATAGGTGTACCATAACCTTCTTTGTTTTCGTTAGTTATAAAGACATCTGCTGCTGCTTTAATATTTTTCTTAGCAGTATCTACATCTTCTTTTGGTAATCCATTAGGCACAAGAGCTAAAGTTATTGTTCCTAAGCCTTGTACATTTCCCCAGTCGAAAGGACCTGTTATTCCATTATCCTCTCCTCCTGTTAATGATGTTGGCATTTGTAAATAGTATTTAGAACTCTTAATATAATCTAAATATTTACTTTCACCAGTTGTTGCATAAAGTTCACATGCTGCCCAATAAAATTCATCATCAACTTTATTGTCTCCATATGCACCGCCTCCAATAGCTCCTGTTAGTGGTGCTAATTTATCTGGATGTGCCACTGCTGCATCCCATGCTTTTTCAGCTGATGCTAAACATTTACTTGCAAAAGCACTATCATAACTCTTCCAAAGACGAGAACCTTGTGCTGCAATAGCTGCTAAATTTAACGTCGCTGCAGTACTTGGTGGCTGTAAGTAACGCTTTTGTGGATCTTGGTCTGGACGTATTCCAAGAGCTGTCCAACGTTCATCATGAGCCTTATGGTGTACCATTCCTGCAAGTTCATTGCCATCTGGTACTTGCATTTTTAAAAGTGTCTGTAAATTCCAACGTGATTCATCAAGAATATCTGGAATTCCATTTCCACTCTCTGGAATATTCATTGTTCCATCTCCAAAAGGAGCTCTCTTAAGATCTACCTTATTCTGTAATGCACGTTCATATTGATTCATCATTGTCCATGTAGATATCCCACCGTTAACAACATATTTACCATGATCCCCTGCATCATACCATCCGCCGGTTACATCCAATGTATAATTTGCTTTATACCAGGTATTTGGTGCATTGCCTAATACATCACTTGGATGCCCCGCTGGCCTTGCTAAATCTGCCCTTCCAGCATAATTCCCTTTTATTTCAATCCCACTTCTATTATTATAGAAATATTTTATGGCATCAGATTTCATTTTTGAATAGATAGTATTGCCAATATCAAATTTCATGCTTTCCTTAGGAGAAACATCTGCTGAATCTACTGCTAATTTATATCCTTTTCCTTCTGTTTTAAAATCAGAAAAGTCAATTGTATGAACATTATCCCCTGATGCATGATCTTTTCCAAATACAGTTGTTTGTCCTGATTTTACAACATTATTGCTGCTATCTAATAATCTCCATGCTATAGGTGTAGTTGAACTAGAAACTACAGTTGCTTTCTTTTCAAGATCTGTAAAATATCCTACTTGATTTACTCGAACAGCATTTGTTGGTTCTTCTGGTTCTTTATCGTATCCTGGAAATTGAGGATCTTTTAGATTTATATTATCAAACGAAACTGTATAAGGAAGATTAGCCGCTAAACAGTCTCCAGCAAGATGGAATGCAAATTCACATGCATTTTCTGTAGGATCAGTCATAGTAAAAGTTTCTTTAACAGTTACAGGTTGATTAGCTTTTAGGCTTAATGGTTCCCAGCCTTTATGATTGTAATTCCAATATTCTTTATATTCTTTTCCTTGCTGTCCTATCTTAGGATATACTTTACAATCTGCTGTAGCTTTTACTGTGAAGGATACTTCATAGGTGTGTCCCTGTTCAAGGGTTAAGCCTCTATGACGGAATTGAACCCCCCATCTTGTATCCTTTGATTTTGTTTCATCAGGTGTTTTAATTGTTACATTGTAAGTTCCATTATCTATATCGAAGTCCGCATCAGCTGGGTAAGTCTCAACTTGGTTCCAAGGTAATCCTACACCATTATCAAAAGTATTGTTTTTTATTAAGTTTCCTACAGAAACTTTATCAGCTGCATTAGCAAAGGTAGTTGGAACAAAAGACATAAATAAACTACCTGCAAGCATTAAACATGCTATTTTTTTCCTTATCATTGTTTTCCCCCCCTATATTTTCATATTGCTAACTAAATATAGATATACAATTTAAGAGTTTAACTTATAAATAGACTATACATGCATCATTGAGAAATTATAATCGTAACACCACACTAGAAATTAGATACATTTTTTTGGAAGCAAGCATGTAAAATTGAGCTGATGATGGTTATTAGTGGAAGGTTGTTTCATTTTCTGCTTGTCATAAATTTACTTTAGGAACATGCAGAAATGGGTGCAACCTTCCACTTAGAACCTTCCAGCGAAAATTTCACTAGTCCTGTGGAAGATAAATGTATCTGATTTCGGTAATTGTTGCATAAGTATAATTCTTGCATTGGATATCTATATATACAACTTATATATATGTGTTATTTAGTTAGCTTTACATAAACTAATTGTTATCCTATAAGTTTATTGATTATCCAATACCATTTTTCTTAATGCAAATAAATCAGCTGTATTTACTCTTCCATCTCCATTTACATCAGCATTTGCAGCATTTATTTGCGTAGCTGGATCTAAGATATATTTTTGTAATGCAATATAATCTTGGATATCAACTGTTCCATCACCAGTAACATCTCCTTTTAGAACGCTGTCAGCTGGGAATTCCTTAGATAAAATTGAGTAAGTACCATTTGCTATAGCAGCTTCTGATTGTGCCCAGAAACGATGATACTTAAATACTGGAGCTTTTCCTTCTTTATAAGCTTCTTCTACCTTTGCAAAATCTGGATCTTGCTTATATTTAGAACGAATGTCTAAGAATGATACACCTGGTTTAATTTCATCTCCATTAGGCATTTTTCCACTCCATCCATCTGGAACATATACCTTAGTATCAAATACCTTACTATAATCAGCACGTTCTTCTTCTACTGATAATCCTTTGCTATCTTGGTCTAATTTCCACATACGATCAAGAAGTTCTTTTGCAAGCTTCGCAGAGTCTTTATCAAATGTTGAATACTTCTTACTTGCTGCCGCATAATAAGTTAATGTATTAGCTAATGATGATGTTACTCCAACATCTTGTGAATAATCTTTTACATCCACATGAAGACCTGGATTTCCTGTATACGTTCCATTCCATGTATCTGGTTGTCCTGACCATGTTAAGTTATTTGGTATTGCATAAGTTCCATCATCATTGAGTTTAACTACACTCTTAACCCATTTTGTCCATTTATCAAGTACAGCTTGTGCCCTCTTATCTCCTGTTTTGTAATATAATTCAGCTACACGTTGCATTGACCATGTTTGCATACCAAACCAGTTGTTACTTGGTGGATCATGATATACTGGCTGCCAGTCATAAGCCATTCCATAGAAGGTTGGTGTACCTTCTGGGTATTTTTGATAACTTCCAGCATCAGTTGTGAGTGAATTTGTTGCTCCACCAGCTATACCACCTTCTGAAGATTGAAGCCATTGATATAATTCCAATTGACGATCTAAACTCTTATTCCAATCTGACGCACCACCGGATGATTTAGGTTTAAAATCTGCATCCTTTGACATTACCCATGCTGTCATTGGATTTTGATATCCAAAGTGATTATGACTGCATCCTATTTTCCAAGACCAGTCTCCACCAGCGCCACCGCCCCAAGCATAATACCATGAAAGTAAATAATGCTGACCAGAAGCCTCTGTTTGCTGATCTGCTCCTACTCCAATAGGTTTAAAATATTTATCAAACATAGAATATCTCAAGTAATCACCCATTTTTGATGCTTTACTTACATATTTACTAACATCCTTACCTTGAGTTTTTGCCCATTCATCAGCCCAATATGTCGCTTGAATAGCACGAGCATCAGCATCTGGTGCATCTGTATAACGCCATTGCTTTGAATAATTATTGTCTCCTGTAAACAAATCTAAATATCCATTTCTACCTCCCCATTTAAAAGTTTCATAGGATGGTTGAGGTACTGTTTTCCAAACTGATTCTTCTGATCCTCTTTGGAATGTGTTTATATATGCTGGAGCATTACTATTTGCATCTCCACGATTACCATAGCCATACCAGTTATCAACATCAAGAAGCCAATGCATTCCATACATTTCCCCTGAACCATATGCATTTTTTAACTCATTGTTAATTGGGTCTTTTCCAACTGGTGTTCCAAATAGTAATTTACTTGGATACTTATTTATAGTTGGATATTCATTAGCAAGAGTTGCTGGGCTATTCGGATTATACGCATTCATTCCCGCTTGATCTTGACCATGAGGAATAATATATTTATCTGCTGAATCCCATGCATTTTTAAATTCATTCCAGTTACCTGTGAATTTTCCATACATAGCTTCAAGCCACATATAATAACTATACGCTTCACTTGTTGTTTCATGTCCATAATCTGGTGCTTCACACATAAATGTTTCAACTGAATGATATGGTACTTTTAAAGTTGTTCCCCCATCAGTAAAGTTCTTAAAATATCCATTCTTAGAATCATGAATTTTTCCCCACATAGTCATGAAACGTTGTTGATATTCATCAGTTTGAGCTGTCGAAGCATTTTGAGCTGTAGTAGCAGCCATAGCTGCAGTATTGAAGAACGGTGTTAAACAAATTGCTGAACACATAACAGATGCAACTAATATCTTTAACTTTGCTTTTATCATTGTATTTCCCCCCTATAATTTTACCAATTAAAATTGGCTGTAAGACAATCTAATTAATACTTTCTATACAATGGCTGATCTTTGGTATATCAAAGAAATATTCAGCCAGCATAATCTTCTCTGTTTTAGCCAGACTTATAGTTTAATGTATTAGCAAGCACAATACACATTATTTATCTATTATTTTTATCTCTTATTTTGAAGATCAGCCAATGTATTTTTTAACTTTTTTATATAGATATCCAATTTAAGAGTTTAACTTATAAATGGAATATACATGTATAATTGAGAGATTATAATCGTAACACCACACTAGAAATCCGATACATTTTTCTGGAAGCAGACATGTGAAATTGAGCTGATGAAGATTATTAATGGGAGCTTGTTCCATTTTAGCATGTCCAGCTTTTACATCTGGAACACGCTGAAATGACAACAAGCTGCCATTTAGAAGCTTCCAGCGAAAATTTCACTAGTCCTGTGGAAGATAAATGTATCTAATTTCGGTAATTGTTGCATAAGTCTAATTCTCGCGTTGGATATCTATAGTTTATTATTTAACCTCTATACTTCCATTATTAAAATCAGCTTTTATTTCATTTCCATTTATATCATAGAATGAATGATCATCATTATTAAACTCTATAGGAATTAAACCTTTTGGAGCATTATCTTTTATTTTTAATTTGATGTTTGATAATACACCAGCATTTTTTATTGTTTCTTCATCACTCAATGCATTATCTATAAATAGGATAGATATTGTTTTTGTATCTTCATATACTCCTGATACAAAATTTTGCTCTGGATTTGTAATTATACTACCTGCGTCTACACCTACTACTTCTACTAAATTAGGATCATACTTGATTCTATATGAGAAGTTTGCTATTCCAGCAGTTGGTGCTTGTGATAAAGTAACAGGAATAGTTACAGTATCTCCAGCTTTTGCTTCTATTTTTCCAATGCCTGCAGCCAATGTTTCAGTAGCTGGCTTTGTAACATTAAGGTTAAACTTCGCATCATTTCCAGCACTAAATTTAAATGTAAGCTCATTACTTCCTTCTGGTAAAGTTGAAATATACGAAGGATTTATTGTCACATTTGTTCCATCAACTGTATAATCTGTACCTTGCACTAATACCTTATCTCCATTTTGTATTTGAACAAATTTATTTCCATTTAAGGCCATGCCAACTTGTACCCCTGCTGATGTTGTAGATACAACAGTTGCACTATTTGTATCTAATGTAGAATCTTTTACTGGTGTTATTACATCACCACCATCGCCAATAGTTATTTTTCCAACCTTATAGTTTATTGTATAGACATGTGAATCCTTATCAACAAACTTTCCAGCTTTAGTTACTTGTATTTGACTTGTTGCATTTGCAGCTGAATCCTTAACTTTAAGGTTGATATTCATGAACACTCCATTTTTTACTATAGCCTCAAGGTCTTTTCCAGTAGAATCAGCATACATTATACTCATTGTTCCACTAGTACTGTCTATTGTTTTAAATAGAGTTTTAGCTGGATTTACACAAATATCTCCTGATGTTATAGATACATTTTCAAATAGAGCAGGATCATATTTTAATTTGAAATTACATCCATTAAGTCCCTCTGTAGGATCAATCCCTGTAATAGTTACTGGTATTGTAACTGTAGCTCCAGCTTTTGTTGTAACATCTGGAATATTTATAATTAAACCATCTTCAACTGCCTTGATCACATTAACTGTAAATATTTTAGATTTTCCTCCACTAAAATCAAATGTAAGGTCTGTAGCTTGTCCTTCTGGAAGTGTATCTAAATAAGATTGTTTTATTGTAACCACATCTCCATTTACAACATAGTCTGTACCTTGGCTCAAAACTGCATCTTTGTTTTTAATATCAACAAAAGATTTTCCGTTTAATGTCATTTGAACATTTATATCTGCTTTGTTTGACTTATTGTAATCTCCTGATACTGGTGATATTACTGGATCAACATCTGGTGTTACATTAGAATCAGTAACATTAACATTTAACTTTTGAGCCTCTCCTTTATCAAAATTAAATGTAAGTGCTTTACTTCCTACAGGTAAGTTTCCAAAATAAGAACTCTTAATTGTTACTATATTTCCATCTGAAACTGTATAATCTGTACCTTCTGTTAATCCGCTGATTCCTGTAAAAGTATTTCCATTAAGGGTAATATTGATTGTTTCATCCTTTAATGATGCTTTATCAACTGAAATACTTGTTCTATCTAATTTTGCAGATATCACAATTGGTGTACCATCTGGCTCGCTTCCCCATATTAATTTATTATCTACATAAGCTGCCACATGTTTACTGTCACCATATGAATAATCATCTGATTGATTATAGTCTTTCCAGCCATCCTTATTAACTGATGCTTGTACTTGTGCTGATTGTCCTGCTGCAAGAGTTCCACCATTAAAGCCTACTTGAATATATGAATCAGCATTAGCAACTGCTGAACCCAATTTAACTATTTTTCCTTCTACATTTCCAGTAAGATTCTGATAATCTCCTCCTACTGTTGCTGCATAATAACAATTAAATGTTTCTGCTTCATCTCCATCTGCTGTATAAAAATATTTTAATTTTAAGGTTGTAAGATCTAATTCATCATCACCTGTATTCGTAATTGTGAATGTAGGTGTTATTGAATTTGCACTTGACCCATTAGATACATTGACTTCAACTGCAGCACCTGTTGTTGTTTTACCTGGATCTACTGTTGATACAGTTGGTTCAGTTCCACTTACTACCTTACCACCAACTAAAACTACAACTTTTTGCGCATCATTAAAGGAATAGTCATTACTTTGATTAAAGCTTGACCAATCCTTTTTATTAAAGCTTGATTGAATGTTTACTGTCTTTCCTGAATCAAGGGTTCCTGCACTAGAATCAAATCCTATTTCAAGATATGTGTCTGCTCCATCAGCCTTGCTTTCCATCTTAACAAATTTTCCTGTTACATTTCCTGTTACGCTTTTATATGGGTCTGCAATGTCTGCATTGTAACAGTGGAATTCTTGTCCCTTTTTATTATCAGCTGTAAAATAGTATCTTATTTTTACATCCGATAAATTAATTGCTTCTTCACCATTATTAGTCACATTAAATGTTCCATTTATTGCATTTGTTGATTCATCTGTTTTTACATTTGTTAAGTCTAAGCCTAAATTACTAGCAGTTTCAGCTGCAAATACAGGTGTAGTACATAAGTTTGCTGAAACAATAGCTGCTGCCAGCATAACGCTTAAAATTTTTTTTCTTTTCATAAAGATCATCCTTTCCCTTGTTTAATAAAAATCCCTAAAATTAATTTTTATAAAAGTCCCCTTCATTTTTCACCCCCTAAAGAATAGTTTTCATAATTTTGACTAATACTCCATAAATTAATTAAATCATTAATAATTTTACAGAATAAATTTTCTGTATATATTATCTCACGAATTTCACCATTTTTTCTTAAAATATCGCATTCTATCTAATATATGTCATATAACTTATTATTTTCTCTATAAATACATTTAAGATAAATTTATTATTATTTATGTAATTTATTTGACAAAACTCACGTGTTAGAAAACGTTTATAAGACATATTGTTCCATAATTTATTTACTTAGCCAATCAAAAAATCCACAACAAAATGTTGTGGATTTTTATATTTTAAATACTTTTTTAATTATTTTTTCTCTGCTGTAAATATTAACTATTAATTATTTTTCTTAAAGCAAAAAGATCTGCTGTATTAATTCTTCCATCTCCATTTATATCCGAGTTTTGAGTATTTATATCAATAGTTTGTCCCATTACATACTTCTGCATAGCTATATAATCTGAAATATCGACTATACCATCGCCATTAACGTCACCTACAACTTTTAGAGTATTATCTTTAGTGGTATCTCCATATACTACTCCAAGTCCATTAGTTGCTATATATACTCTTCCATAAATTCTAGCATCTCCACTGATATCTGCATCTGCAGCTCCATATTGATGTTTATCATCGTTGATTCTTGTCCATGTTTTACCTTCATCATTAGAACGGAATATTCCACGAACATTATTTATTTTAGCATTTGTATATATTGATAAATAATTTGCCCCATCTGCCGCTTTACCATATCCAATTGTATCTGCTTCCTGCACTGCTTCAATCTTTGTAAAAGTTTCACCATAGTCTTTAGAATGCCACATTCCATATATTCCTTCTTGTTTACTTCCACTTGTAAGCCATATTTCTCCCTCTTTACCTGGGACTGCTTTAAACTTACCTGTTCCACTCTTTGGAAGACCTGTAGCATTTGTCACTTTAAATGTAGCCCCACCATCATTGCTTCTATAAAATTTTCCATCTGAGAATCCATAAAATACTTTTGGATTCACACGATCTGAAGCTACCTTAGCACCATTTGGAATTCCAGTACATGCTGTCCATGAACTTCCATTACTCTTAGAGTAACTAATCTTTCCAGATGTTGGACTCCATACAACTGCAGTTGCATCTGCTGCAGCTGCAACTGTTCCTCCTGAATCAACATCCATCCCCTCTGCATCTTTTCCCTGGAACCAATTCTTACCACCATCATATGAAAATCCACAGCTCTTTACACGGTCTTTATTATCTTTCGACACATTTCCTGAACGAACCATAAAATTTGGCTGAAGCTCTGCATAATCCATACTTGTAGTACTAAAATTTGGAGTAGACATCATCTTATCTGGTGTCTTTGTTAAATCATCATGACGGAATCCACAAACATCTCCCATTCCACTTATTAAATTTGCACCTGCTGGCGGGCTGATCACTGCACTTACAGCTTCCTCTTCTATACCATCAGCTTTTACTGAAATATCAATTTTTTTACCTTTATCCCAATTAGTTAAATCATCTGTCCCATAAAGAGTTGCACCTGTTCCATACATCATGCGGTCAGAATTAAATGGATCAATTGCAATTCCGCCTACCATCCAGCCGAGTTTTGGTGTAACTTCTGGAGGACTCTTATATTCACCCCAATCAAGCCAAGGTGCTTTTGATATATCCTGCGTATAATTCAATTTACGTTCAGGATAAGATCCCCAAGACCAAATTGATGTCCAGTTTTCACCCCCATCTGTACTTCTACACATTTGAACATCAGGCCACCAGTTTAAATTTGTTACCATTATAGTCTTTGGATTTTCAGGATCGACAGCTAGTCCGGCATAACCAGAAAAATTGTCTGAGCTAGTAGGTTTAATAGGACTTATATTCTTCCATTCCCCTGTCTTAGTGTTGTATTTCCATACATCACCCTTAGCTCCATCATATGGTCCACAAGTGTTACTATAAGTAACATATAAGTATCCATCAGAAGATAATACTCCGTGGTGTGGTAAAAATGCCTTTGGAGTTGAATCTGTAGTTGATGTTACCCAGCTTGACTGATTAGCTAAAGTTGGCTGACCTTCAACAGCTGACCAAGTTGCACCACCATCTGTACTCTTGTAGATACTTTGCTTAGTATCTGCTACTCCTACATATATAGTTTGAGAAGCATTTCCTTTACTTCCTGTAGATTTATCAAAAGTTACCCATACCACTCCAATCTGATCTTTAAAATTTGAATCAATATAATCACCAACAGCTGTAAAGCTATCTACCTTAGACCAAGTAACTCCGTAATCTGTACTTTTCCATAGACCATTACCATTATGCGTACCTAAATAAAGTATTCTGTTATCATTTGGATCAATAGCTAGGCGCTCTCCCATTGAACGTCCTGGCATATTTCCTCCTATTTTAAAAGGTAAATTAACTCTTTCCCAAGTATCTCCCTTATCAGTTGAACGGAGAATAGCACCATTATCATTAGTCCACTCATTTGTATAAGTTCCTGCTGCTAAATAAACCCTGTTGGTTTCAACTGGATCAGTAGCTAAACTTTCACAGCCAAGGAGATTCCAATCATCATGGCTTACCCAATCTGTAAGTGCTTTCCAGGTTTTATTTGAAGGGTTCCATCTATAAACTCCACCCATATCAGTTCTTGTATAAATCAAATCCTTCTCACTTTGGTTAAAAATCACAGCTGGAATAAAACCTCCACCTGCTCCCGTTTTAGCTTTATTCCAATTATATGTTTCTTGTTCAACATTGCTTATTGTTTCAGCTTTTACTATTGTATCCGTAATTGAAACCGAGGTAGCAAATGTTGTCACAAGACATAAAGTTGCAATTAAACTTAATTTTTTCTTTTTCATTCATCTTTCCTCCTAAAAATATATTGATACCTAATATTATCCGACAAAAAAATAACAATAGTTATATGTTTATCGTAAAGTAATCAACCTCGGTCATGATTAACTTAAATTTAAGACCTTATTTTTTTATGTTTACATTTTTATATTTCACGAAAACTTTTACTACAATATGGAAATTAATTTATTTTTAAGTTGATACGAATAAAAATAAAAGGATTTAATTTCGAAAAAGAATTTCTGATGCTATGATTATTGATAGGTAGAAATATCTCTTGGGAAACAAAAAGGAATGTTGCCTTAAAACAAATCAATAAAGTTTATTTTAATAATATATTCACTAAAGAAATCTAATTTAAAATAAAAATGAAATAATCAAAAAAAGACCAAGATGAAAATACAATTATACTCTCCCCTTGGACTTCTATAGAAAAAATTATTATTAATGATGGATATGTATCTAATTTATCATATCGAAGACTCACTGAAATGCTTGCTATGATAATGAATTTATCGTATTACCTTCTTTATCTTTCTCCTCATAATTTTCAGCATACTTTTTTATATATTGGGAATTTAAAGAAGTTTTATCATAATCAGCGTCTGAATTTTGAGCGTCAAAATCCTCTAATGCCTCTGAAGAATTTGGATCTATATTATCATCACCCTTTAAATTATCTCCATTAATTTTTCCCGTATTTTTAGTTATATCATGTAAAGAATTAAACATATTCTTTTGACTTTCTTTAATTGTATCATCTAATTTAGAAAGTCTATCACGATCTACCTTAGATGATCCACGTGAAGCATCTAATTCAATATTAGATTCTAAAACCTTTTTCTCACCTTTTAAGCCTACGTTTATTGATTTATTCTGTTTGATAATATTTAAGTTTTCAGAAGATGTTACTAAAACATTCATTAAATCTGTTGTATTATCACTTTCAGTATTTTTATTTTTATTTTGAGAATTTGTATGATTATCTGTTTTATCATCTGCCTTTTTTTCATCTGCTTCATTGTTTAGAGCTTTTTTCTGTTCTTCCATTTCTATTTGATTTATTTCTTTATCAATATCTTGAAGCTGCTTATCATATTCATCAAGTTTATCTTTCATTGCTTTTGGATCCATATTTTGTTTAAGGGCATTATCTTTGAAATCATTTTTTGCTTTGTTTATATTTTCTTTTTGTTTCAATAGATTAGCACTTCTATCATTTTTCATTTTTAAGCTTAAGTTTTTCGAATTATTTGATACATTTTTTTGCTCTTCACTTTTATCATTGTCTTTTTTTGTTTTAGGAATATTATTTCCTATATTTTGTGAACTAGAGAAAGAAACTTTCATTGTAGCTCCTTGTGAATGTCCTATTTTCATATTTTTCACTCCTTCATACGGCACATGTGCCAAATATATTAGTATCCTATATTTATATACTCGTATTCTTTTAACCAAACTTATGCCTTAATTTATATATTTTTCCTTTAATGCTTTATAATGTTTTAATATTCTTGAAAATCACTGTTGCATCTATATCACATATTATCTTTATACGTCGGCATTACTATGTCTATTCTTAATTTTCCTGTATAAGCGTAATTATAGAATTAATGGTATGAAACTTACCTGAAATGATTGATTCTTCTGAAATATTTATGTTCCAAATATTTTTAATTTCAAAATACAAGTATACTAAATCTCTAGCTGTAAGTTTTAATCTTTTCCCTAACAGTGGTTCATCTAATGAATCTTCATCTATTTGTATATTAAATAATTTATCCATGACCTCTGCTATTTCATTTTTGATTAATTCTTTATTATTTCGATCATTTTCCATAATATTAACTCCTTATAACCATGTGATTTTTTCATTTTCAGATAAATTATTTATTAAATGTTCATATAAAAATAAAGAATTATCTTCATTTAAAATATTTACTACTGGTATATCATTCTCTTTAAATTGTGAAATCTTTTCATCTATAAATGTAGACGGTATTTTAGTATAAGCCTTTCTGGATGCTTGTTTAGAACTATTCCAATCTATCCTAGTATTCGATATATTAAAACAATCAATATCAAAGCCAAATTTATATTTTACTAAATTACACATGTCTTTGAAATCTTCTTTTAAATAATCTCTATAAGTATTGGAAATAATTACATAATCTGGTTTTAATGCATTGGAAATTTCATAAAGCATTATTCCAAAGTTGTTATTGAATTCATTATCAAAAGGCATTATACCAAAAGGTACTCCTATAACTATTAAATCTGGATTTTCTGTTAATTCTATATATTTTACATAATGATTAAAGCGTATTATTTTATCTGTCTCTGACAAAGAATTTTCATACATGAATTGCGGAAAAACATGAAAATCAAGCAAGTTAGAATAGTTTTTAGTTCCGATTTGAGAAAAAATATAGCCATCCTTTAACAAGTACTCCCTTAAGAGTAGTTGTATCTCAAACTTATCTGTTCTTTCATCATTCCCACATACAAAAACAACAGGAGAATTAATTTCAAATAATGCTTTTTGTTCATCTTTTGATTGCATATCATTCTTTTCATTTGACATCAAGTATTCAAATCTAATATGTTTTTCCATACACTTATGCATAATTTCATTTTTGATTTTTTCTTCTAGCTTAATTGAACAAATAATATTTTTGTTTTGTTCTATGGCAAGTAGAACTTTAGGATATATCACCGTTTCAAAATCTAATTTGATATTTGACTCTACAAAAAGCACAGTATCAACATTAGTGATCTCTTTTTCAAAATTCTCACTAATCGTTATATTGGTTTCATTACTATTATCAATAATACCAGCATCTTTATTAGTCATTCCCCATCCATTTGGTGAAACTAATACTTTTATTGAATATTTAGAAAGTAACTTTTCATGCCTTACTAATGGCATACTTTCTATATCAAATGGATATATCATCAAACTTTCCATGTATATACCTCCACTATTTATAAATTTTCTTTTTCGAAGTCATATCCAAATTCTCGAAGCATGCAATAATCTTTTAGCATATTTTCTACACGTTTGCGAGTAGACTCGCAGTTATTTAATTTTATATCTTTGGATAGCTCAGTTAGATTGTCAGCAAATGCTGCACATAACCCACAAAAATAAAAAGCATAACAATTTTTGCATTGATCTTGAGTTATTTTGCCTATATTTAATAACTTATATATTTTTTCAATATCAAATCCGTCCTCAATATTTCCTATTTTCATTATTTCAGACTTTTCACTTACTCGTTCACATGGATAAAATACTCCGTCTGTATTTACAAATAATCGTTGTATTCCGGGTATACATGGACCTCCCGGATGGGCTTTTCTTTGTCTTAAATTCGTAACACCCCTATCAAATAGAGTCATTTTTATAGAAGCAAAATATGCATCTTGAAGCTTAGTTATATGTTTTTTACTTAGTTCACCTAATTTATATAGAAATAACTTAAAAAGCTCGTATTCCCAATTTATAATGAAATCTTCATTTTTATCAACATGAATTTTTGAATAGTTATAATTTATTAAGTTTGTACTTATGGTTGAATCTTTTATAGTCTCATAATTTGTAAAAAAGTTATTTGTACAAGAAAAATCATTCTTAGGATCTATTACGGTATTAAAAAGAATTTTACTGAAGTATTTAGGAAATGATTTTTTTATTTCTCCTAAATTCTTAATGATTACATCAAAAGAACCACATCCACTAGTAGCAAATACCCTGTTTTTATCGTGAGCTTCTTTATTACCATCTAAGCTTATTGTTAAAAACACATTGTGCCTTTCGAAATAACTGACTATTTCAGGAGTGATAAGTGTTGCATTAGTAGTAATTTGAAATGATATTTCTTTTCCTTCTGCTTTATTCTCAGCATATTCAATACACTCTTTTATAAAATCATATCTTAACAGTGGCTCACCACCATAAAACCCTATATTCAACATATTAGAATCAATTGAATTATTAATTAGAAAATCAATTGATCTCTTAGCCACTTCAATGGTCATCATTTTATTGGAATGAGTTCTAGTATCATAGTCACCTGAATAAACACAATATTTACATCTTAAATTGCATTGTTGAGTAATTTGTAATGTTATTGTATTTAATCTACGTTTAAAGGTAGATTCTAAAAAATAGCTTTCAGGATGTTCAATTATTTCTATATTATTAGGGGACAATAACCCACTTTTTTTCATTTCATTTATTATTTCAAATTCTTCACTAGAATTATCAATAGAATCTGATATATCTTTTTTTCCTAAAATATCATAAATTTCTTTATTAATACTAACAAGCATATTTGTATTTATATCATATATATAATTACTTCTAGGTGTTTTAAATTTGTATATAAAAGGATCTTTACTCAAAAATATTACCTCCTATTCTATAAAAATAGAAGTGATATGACTATCACTTCTATTTTTTTATTAGTACCCTGTACCGTTTGAATGGCTATAACTGTTGTATAAATTAGATTGACAAGTACAAGTGCACCTTCCCCAAGAGTTTTCAGTCTCTTGTCTAAATTTATTAGATTTTTTTCCTAGTTTTCTCATAGGTCTCACCCCCCTTGAAGAAAAATATATATATATATCACTATATAGTACTAATCTATATAATGCTTATATATCAAATTTTTATATACTTCATTATTGGATAATAAGTAATCATGGCTACCAATAGCACTAATGCTACCATTATCAATTAATACAACTTTATCTACATGTTTCAAAATTTCTAATTTATGAGAAACAATAATAATAGTCTTATTTTTTAAAGTTGTATCTATTAATTTATAAGTTTTCATTGAACTTTCTATATCTAAATTTGATGTTGCTTCATCAAAGATTACTATTGGAGTATCTCGAAGAATTGCTCTTGCTATGGCAATTTTTTGTTTTTGTCCACCTGATAGATTTTTGCCATTTGAATCTATAAAATAATTTTCACTAACATTATTTATAAAATCACTAAGCTGACTATCTTCAATAGCTTTATTAAATTTATCTGAATCGACATTCTTATACAGTAATATGTTTTCCTTTATGGTTCCATTAAAAAGATATACCTGTTGGTTTATTGTAGAAATTATATTACGGTATTGATTTATATTAATTTTATTAATATCTCTATCATCTATGAGAATTTTACCAGAGATAGGTTTATAAAACCTTAAAATAAGATTTAAAATAGTAGATTTCCCAGCTCCGTTAAGTCCAATTAATGCTACCTTTTCACCTGCTTCAATTGTAAGATTAAGATTATTAAGAATAATTTTTGTGCTATCATATGAAAATTGCACATTTTCAAAATTGATTTTTCCTTTTATTGCTGGTAGCTGACTGTATGGCATTTTATCTTCAACCTCTAAATCTAAAAATTCGTAAAAATTCTTTGCTGAAGGTAATATCCCAGCAACTATGTATTTAATATTTAATATTGAATATATTGGAGTAATTATATATGAACTATAAGTGATGAATGCAAATATACTTCCAATTGTCATATTTAAATCCAGAAATAAATTTGCTCCAAGTATATAAAGTAATATCGTTATTAATTTAAGAAAAAATGAATCAAATGATATATTATATGAATCTAATAATGAGAACTGTTTGTCCATATTAATCACTTTTTTTTGTTTTTCTTCAAATTCTTCTTTTTTCCAATTAGATATATTAAATTGTTTTATTTCTTTTATTCCATCAATTACATCTCCAAACCAACTAGCAAAATTTCTATTTGCTTCTATACACGTTTTTGTTAAACGTTCTCTTTTTTTCGAAAAAAATCTAACAACTAGATATTTTATTGGTATAGAGAATAAAATTAAAATTGTGAGTTTAGGATTTATTATGAGAAGTCCAATTGTGGCACCAATCATATTAAATATTTGTGTTATTGGAGAAAAAAAGTCTTGATCAGTTATTTTAATTATATTATTTAAGTTATACTGTATATTGCTTAATATTTCTGTACTACTTTTATTGGTAAAATAACTTAAATTACTATTTAATAAATGGTTAAAAGCTTTTTCAAATAATGTATATTTTATCTTAGAATGTAGATTAACTCTAAGATATTCTCTAAACAATAATATTATGTTATCAACTGTAATTGCTATAAGTAAAAGCGTAGAAATAAACATAATCTTTTTTATGTCTGATTTTAAAAATCCATCATCCATAATACTTTTACTAAGAAAAGGTATTACTAAACTTACCAATGAAGAAATTATTAATCCAATAATTATTAAAGTAATATTTTTTCTATATGGTTTAAATAATAAAAATAATTTTTTAATAATTTCTCTATTACTCATAAACTCAATTCCTTCTATAAGATGAATTACATAATAATACATTCGGTAACTAATCGTCTATATCTATTTATTTTGCATTACCACTATCTACAATTACATATTTACACACTATTAAAACTATGTAAATACATATTGCTCCAAAGGTAGAAAATAATGCATCAAAAGCAAATACTTTCAGTATTTGCTTTATTTTATCTAAAATATTCCTTTTACTCACTAAAATATTCCTTTCATGCCTTAAAATGTACTTTTAATACTAATAGTATTGAGTTTTTTCACTAATCCTTCTACTCCTGTGCGTATTTAATTCTTTTAATTCTTCACTATTGTTAGCCATGGACTTCGTTATAAGGATACCATTAATAAGTCAAGATAACTCTAAGTAGCATTAAACATATTTGAATATATACAGAATTCTTTCTTCTTACTCATTTGGGTAATAACAACATCCTGTCAACAGGTTCAAGGTAAGTGAAATTATATATTATAAAACTAATATGTGGTATATCAGCATATAAAAACAGCGCCAAGACATAATTCACCATTTTATGCCTTGTCGCTGTTTTTGCTTTTATTCTACTGCTGTGTCACTTTATTTTACCTTTATGAATTAATTACACCATGTTTTTAAGCAATATTTTTACATTTTTTCTTCATTACTTTCATACATTGATGTAACTTTTCAAATGTTCATCAAACAATTCTTTATTTAATAATATTGGTGTTATGGGTTCACCATAAAAATCTTCTGCTTCTCCAATAACTTTACATCCAAATTTTATTAACATATTTACAGTTACTTCTCTTGCTTCAATATATAACTCGTCCGTATATTGTCTAAAAATTTCTTTTAATGAATAAATAGCCATTCTCTGACCAATACCTAGACCTCGTAGTCTCTTATCAATAGCAAATCTTCCCCATTTCCATTTATCTTTTTCTTTCCATGTTGCAACAACTCCAATAATATCTTCTCCTACTCTTGCACACCACCAGATTGGTTTTAAATCAGCATCAATTACAATTGATTCTGCTGGAATACCCTGCTCATGAGCAAATACTTCTGTTGCTAATTTTATTGCATCATCCATATAATTTTCTGAAATTTTTTCAATCAAAATTCTAGAATCATTCTTTCTAAGATTGTTTTTTAATGCAAGAATACGAAATACTCTAAATGCCCTAACAATATTGTCTATGTCCTCGCTATCTCCTAAATCTAAAATTTCATTCATAAATGTATTTGCTTTATAATCCCCATCATTAATAGTTGCTAAACCTAATGGTAAAAGGCAAATATCCTTCATTCTCTTATCATCTTCAGACTTTTTCAATTCTAAATAATTTTTTGCTTCCATATTACTAACTATTCTACTAAGTGAAGCCTTATCAATACCCAGGTTTATTAATAATTCATTAAAAGGAGTATTTCCGTTTTGCTTTAGGTAGTTTAATATGTGCGCTTGTGCAAGTGTCAAGCCTGAATTAAAGCAATTGTGGTTTAATAAACCTAATTCTCTCACAATTAATCTTATCTCTTTTCTAATTACTTTCTCTTTATTCATACCGCGCCCCCAAATTAATTGATATTATCAACCATATTATCTCGTTCTTAGTTTTTTGTCAAGGCGACTTTCTAAAATAGGTATATGACGAGAAATTACTATTTATCATCAACTTTCTTCTTGACGCAAAATAAGAAGGAGAACCGCCTCCAATTCCATCTGGATTAGGTTCTCCTCCATTACTTAAGTAACTCATTAATAAAGGAAACTCGACTCACATTCGTTCGCTAAGTGATTCACATCAAATCATAGATTTGAGTTCTCTACTTAAGCTCTATTGATTCTATATCTCTAGTTTTGTTTATTGTTATTTTTGAAATCAACATATGCAACAGTTTCTTTTGTTGCTCCCTTGAAACCTAACTTGATACCTATAGTATAATTCTTAAATTTCACATATTATCCTCTATTTATAATACAGTTCTCCGTAACAGTTATACCGCAGCCCTAAAAATTATCTCTTCTATCAGGTACCAACTTCATAATTGAATTTACATGATCAAAAAGTTTTATTATCTTGTTTAGTTCATTTTCCTTTGCATCCAAATAGTAATAATTCCTTGTTCCTTCTTTTCGAACACTTATCATATTTGCATTCTTTAATATTTGTAAATGATGAGACACAGATGGTCTTGAAATCTTAGCCTTCTCTGCAATATCACCTACTCTTATTCCCCTGCAATCACTCAAGAGTAACGTACTTATTATTAATTGTCTTGTTTCATCCCCTATAGCTATTAATGCTTTTTGGGACTCTTTAAATTCTTTTAATAACTCTAAAAGCTCATCAAATTCATTCATTTTTAAACTCCTTCTGTAGAAGAATTGTATTAATAGTTCATTTGTTTAAGTCATTATATCATAGAACTTTTTGAAATAGTTTATTGGTAAAGAAATTCTAGATGAATAAATACTACTAAGCTATACTTTTTCATTTTGTTCCTATATATATTATCCATAATTAAAGTTATATTTATTTTCATGTGCCTTACTTTATTAAATCTAGGTGGTTATACAGACACAATATTTATTAATACTAGTTTGCTACTACTTGATTCTTTTTTATTTTATTATTAAAAATAATATATAGTATTGCTCCAGTTAAAAAGGTAATTATTTCTGTAATTGTCATAGACCATATAACACCATGCAATCCATAGAAATCATTCAATACTATTATGACAGGAATAAAAAGAATTCCTTGTGTAATTCCCATAATTGTTGATGGTATTCCTTGACCTGATGCTTGAAAAATTCCTGTAAATAATGTAGTAAATCCATTGAAAAATGCAGAAATAAGCATGGCCGCCATGATATAAACTCCAACAGTTAATACTGCTGAATCATTAGAAAACAGATGAATAATTACATTTCTAAAAATAAAAACTAAAGTAACAAATCCACCTGATAATCCTAAAATCCATAAAGCTGATTGTTTTATACTGTCTCTTAATCTCTTAAAGTTTTCATTAGAAAAATTATATGCAATTAAAGGAATAATTCCTAATGCGAGCCCCATTGCAAGAAATTCTGGTACTTGTACAAGTCTCAAGGCAATACCAAAACTAGCTACTACACTTTCTCCATATCTGATTGAATAATTATTCAAAAGAAGCGTTGTAATAATTAGAAAACCAGCTAGGAACAATTCAGAAACCCCAATTTTATATATCTCTATTTTATCTTTAAGGGAAATATTAATATTCTTAATAAATCCTTTTAAATTCTCACTTTTTGTTTCCAAGTAGTAAATATAATAAATTGATGAAGCTATATTAGCTAAAATCATTGACAATGCTACCCCTACAACATTAAATCTAAATACTAGTATAAATAACGGGTCAAATATAAGACCAAAAATTGTACTTACAACCATTCCGAACATTGATTCTTTTGATGCTCCTTCTGCTCGCACAACTTGCTCCAATGCGAAGTTCATTATAATTGCAAAACCACCAATAAACATAGTTAAAGAATAACTTTTTGTATAATTAATAATAGCAGAAGTATCTGCCCCCAAAATCTTAACAATAGGATTAAGTGCTATCATAGCAATCATTCCAAGCAAAATTCCTATGATAATACTACTATAAAAAGAATATCCAGCTATCTTCTTAGCTTTGTCTACGTCTTGTTTAGCAATAAGACGAGTTATAAATGTTCCACCTCCAGCTCCTAACATATTTCCAAAAGCCATTAGTATAGTGAAGATTGGTAATCCTAAAGTAATGGCAGTTAACATATCTGTATTGTTTAATAGTCCAATAAAAAAAGCATTAATAACGTTATATATTGTACCTACTGACATACCGATCATCATAGGAATAGATAAATGTGCAATTGCCTTAGTAATCGGTGCACTTTCTAAATAATATTCGTTTGAAAATTTTTGTTTCATAATTTCATCCTCCATAATAAGTATTATTAGAATTCATATTCTTAGAATTCTAAGTTTTTAGTTATAAGTTATTATATTAATAACTTATATATTTCTATCTACTTTCAATAACAAAGCTAACAAAGTTTCCTTTTCTTGTTCCGTCAAGTTTGCAATAATATTTTTCTCTGACTCAACTACCAATTTATTAAAATCTTCTATAAGTTCAGCACCTTTAGGCAATACATATATATATTTTTGTCTCTCATTTTCTTTAGGAATTCTTCTTTCAATATACCCTTTTTTCTCTAATCCTTGCAGCATACTTGTAATACTTGCTTCTGTACGTTGAAAGACTTTTGCCAAATCTTTTTGAATAATACCACTGTCTTGATGTTCATAAATATAACCAATCATACGTCCTTGTTGAGAATTCAATCCTAACTTTTTTACTTTTTCATCAGAACTGAGTTTCATTTTTATCGCAATACTTCTAATTAATTGTGAATATATTGTTTCTACAGAGTATCCAGAATTAGTCATTCAAATTCCTCCTAAACTTTACTTAGAACTCTAACTATTTATAGTTTAACAATTAGACTTTCAAGTGTCAATATTTATTTCTTATAATTATTTCTATATCTATAATATTTCTTTTTTTACATGCTATCTTTTACTTATGATACGGTTCTCCGTATCGGTAGTAAGTGATAACTCAACTTTTCATTGTAGAATTTATCACTCACTACTAATGGTATTATAGAAACTATACTAACTATCTCTGTTCAATATTTTAATGCTAAATTGTTCAATTCTACTTTCAATTTTGAATTATTAAATTTAACCTTGATTGGAAAAAATACCTCTATAGTTTCTGAATCCTCCTCGAATATAACCTGTAATAGAATTGCTTTCTCTTTCCATCTTTGTGATTCCATGAATTCTACTGTCCTCATATATGAAGATAACCTGCTAATTTTAGCATAATAACATGATCATCAAATTTTAATTGATATTATATACTAGTTAAACCTTTATTATTATATATTTTGCAAATATCACATTCTTTGATGTAATTGCCCCTTCACTACCTGGATTTGGTTTTTCTAGTACTTCAAAACATAGTGGCATGGATAATTGTCGTGTTTCCGAGCTTTGGGCAAAACTAATGACTGAAAAGCTTGGTTATAGTAAATTTGCTGCTGCTGGTGGTGATATGGGTTCAGGGGTTACAAGATACTTGGCATTAAACCATCCAGAACTTCTAATAGGAATCCATCTAACAGATATCGGCATTATTAGAAATCTTATGTTTTCTCAAAATGAAGCAGAACTTTCAGAAGAAGAACTACAATATAAGAAAAATGCCTCTGAATGGATTTCAAATGAGGGAGGTTATATGTCTATTCAATCTACAAAACCTCAAACCATTGCCTATGGACTTTCTGACTCACTTGTAGGCTTGGCCGCATGGATTATAGAAAAATTTCGCAGCTGGAGTGATTGTAATGGTGATTTAAATAAGAACTTTAGTAAAGATGAACTTCTCACTAATATAATGATCTATTGGATTACAAATACCATAGGCTCATCAGCAAATGCATATTATGAAAATGTACATTCATTGCCACCAATGGGACATATAAACGTACCAACAGGCATAGCCCTTTTCCCAGCTGATGTATTGCTGCCACCTAAAAAATGGGCTATGAGCAATTTAAATGTCACTCGATGGACTACAATGCTCAAAGGTGGACATTTTACTTCTATGGAAGATCCTGAACCTCTCGCTAAGGAAATTCGAGCATTCTTCACACCTTATAGATCTAAAGAATAATAAACAATAATAGCTTTACTTTTATAAAGTTACAGATATAACACAATTGTTAAACAGAATAAAAAAAAGAAATGTCAAGCTACATTGAGCATACATTTTTCTCTGTAGCTTGTTTTTTATATCACTTATATAAAAATTCTCTACTTCGCATTATTTACCATTGTAAATTAATTATAGCATCTTTTTATTAAATATCTCATCCAACAACATTATTTCTGCTTTTGCACTTACAGCATGGTTTCCAAGCAAAACATCAATCGTAAAATCATTGCTCAGCATCTTGCGGTACATAGCAATAATATCCTTTTCTGGCACTTCTCCCATTAACTTCGTTTCTGGTGGGATTACTGCAATTCCTGCTTGAGCTACCATGCGTATATTTTGTTTTAATTCTGTGGCAATCTTTAGTAAAGTTCTTTCACTTTTTGCTGTCTCTATATCCATCATACCAGTATTCGTATAAAAATGTTTGATAACTATAGCGGTCGCGGTATGGGAAATATGGAATGCCGTTATGTTTTCTTGTATTTCATAATGCAAATTTGATGCTTCAAATATTTGAGCAAGTTCTTTCACTCTTTCAGTAATTTGTCCATCTATTTCACCAAAAATTGTTCCTTGATGCTTTTCGGAACCAAATTGGGCATACAGAACACCATCTTTCATGTCACCACCTGCGCCTGGGAATCCTGGAAGCAACCGCTCTCCTACAATTTCAAGCCAACTGTCATATCCCATGGTGTTAGTCAAGGTGATAATAGTTTTGCTATGATTATTCTTAATTTCGTATAGCGCAGATTCAGCCTGATCATAACGTACTGGAACAAAGATGAAATCGTAGATATCGTCATCTTCCAGTTTTTCGATTGTCTTGATAGACATCTGCTTTATCGTTCCATTGTCGTTATATTGTAGTCCATCCTTTTTTAGTGCCTCTAGCCTCGTTCCTCTAGCCAATAATGTGACATCCAGTCCAGACTGTGCAAATCTGAGCGCATATATACTGCCAACCACACCGGCGCCAAATATCAAAATTCTTTTTTGTTTTATGTTCATATTATCCTTCCTTTCAGCTAATTATATTTATGTTGTTTAAGCAACATCTGCATGATATTATACTAGTACGATATTTTTATGATTACAACCAGCAGATTAAATGAAAAGTTGCTTAAACAACAGATTTCGATACTTGATGTTTTTGAAAGGAAGATATATATGGTAAACAAAGAAGATCCAAGAGTCTTGCGCACACGACAATTAATAAGGGAATCGTTTAGTTTTTTATTACATAAAAAAGGATTCGATGCAATTACTATAAAAGATATCGCACAAAGAGCTGTTATTAACCGTGCTACCTTTTATGCCCATTATGAAGATAAATATACTTTGTTAGAAGAAATTACAGAACAGGCCTTTTATAAGATGACTCCTGAACAAGTGATACATGCTCAGGAATTTACAGATGAAATATGTAATCAGTTGATCTTATTGACACACAATTACATAGTGACTTTTTATAAGATATGCAAATGGGATTCCAAATCTATTGCTAAGCTTGTTGACGAAAAGATAAAAAAGATGCTACAAGAAATGATAGAAGGCATATTTTTGAAAGGAAATACCTTCTGCATGAAAGACAACCTTAATACAAAAATTATTTCAGCCATGACATGCTCAGCTATCTACAGTGCTACGTATTCTTGGTTTAAGGCGGAGGAAAATGATCGGACCGATTTACTTGTAGATATTGTCCGTCCCTATATAATGAACGGTCTGGAGCTATATCGTAATTGTGATGTATAACGATTCCATTTCTTTATCAATTTGGATTTATGTAAATATATTGGACATAAATCCACCCTTTCTTACTTTAACCATTAAATTCCAGTAAAGTCCGCATTTATTTATGATATAGTTCACCCTTCATCATCCTAAACTTTTTCTATTAATCTAAGTCCTTTCTTATATATTCGCTTCAACTGCCCATTATATACATTATAATCACGCCTAAAAACCAAGGTCACATGAACCTTGGTTTTTTGTGTTACATATTATTGTGCATATTCTTTTAATCAAAACTAAAACTATTTACCACCTGTGTTGTCTTATTAATATAATCTTCAGCCACCTTATCAATTCCATCACAAATATATTTTAAAGAACAGCCCTCACACTTATTTAGTATCTCCTCTTCTAATAAAGAACAAGACAGCTCATCATCAAAGGTTGAATTTCTAATAGCCAAAGCTATCTGCTTTTTATCAAACACCTGTTTATCTTCTGATCCAATCATAATTTTATCACTAATCATTTTTATATGCCTCCACAAATTTTTATGCAGATATCATTTTTTAAACTGCTACTATGGATGTATGTATTAACTTTAAAAATCACATTAAAATATCAGCCAAATTTATATAATTATCTCCTAATCCCGCATTTTATAAGCAAATTCTTATATTCCTAAATTCTTAAATTCTAGTGTTAGTAGTTTATACCATTAGAACACTGTTAACAATAAGAACGTTGCTATATAATAACTTCAATAGTATACTGTTATAAGCAAGTATCCAAAATACTATAACTGCCAAAAAGTAACTAATAGCTTTTTAGCGGTTTAATACATGGATGCTAAAGTGCAAATCACCAAATATTTACTCTTTATCTTAAAATATAAAAAGAAAGAATGTGCAATTTATGAAAAGAGAATTACCCGCTTGTTCCATTGAAACAACACTATTCCTTATAGGTGGGAAGTGGAAAGTGTTAATATTAAGAGACCTCATTAATGGAACTAAAAGATTTGGAGAGTTGAAGAAATCAATACATTCTATAAGCCAAAAGGTGCTTACACAGCAGCTAAGAGAGATGGAAGAAGATGGACTTGTAGAAAGAACTGTATATGCTGAAGTACCGCCGAGAGTTGAATATTCACTTACCGAAGATGGCATGAGCCTAAAGCCTGTACTTAATTCCATGTTGGCATGGGGAAATCAATATAAACAGAAGATCAATGATAATCTATAATTCAATAAACAGAATATACAATAAAAATAGTACCTTAGCTTTCAAAAGCTTAGTACTATTTTTGCTAATAATCCTATTTTTCCATGTTAAATGTACCTTGTATATGATTTCCGACAACCATTATTTGATTACTATCTGGTAAGCTGACAAGTTCAGGTACGTTGCGTGTGTCAAAATCAACATAAACAAGCTTTTCCGTATCGGAAGCATTACTAATTACATGTGCACCTTCTTTACCTGCTGGAAAAGTTATAATATCTCCTGCCTTAACTGATTTTATCCCGTTAGGTGTTCTAACTGAGCCAACCCCGCTAATTATATAAAATACCTCCTCATTTTTTTCATGATAGTGGTAACCGAATGCTTGGTTTCCAGGTGGTACTTCAATAAATGATACTGTACACTGATTAGCATCAGAACCAGCGACTACCGGTTTAATGTAGAATTCATTATCATTTTGTTTTCTTTGAATTGCTTCAATGGTATTTAAGTTTTTAATTGTAAGTTCTTTCATAGAGAAAGCCTCCTTAATGTTATAAATTGGATATTATCTATCTGTGTTTTTATAATACTGTTATCTAAACAGTCTGTAAAGTAAGCACTTCAAAGTGGTATAGGCACCTAAAGGTAACTATTATCTTTATAATCCGAAAATTATTCAAGCTGCTTTTCTGTTTTGGACAAAAACATCTTAAGTGCTTCACTTATATTAATATTCATACGGTCAGCTAAAACAACCAACCACCATATACATTCAGCAAGCTTATGTTCAAGTTCGGAAATTGTATCTCCACCCTTAGGCCAGTGCTCTTGCTGAGACATAGTTAAACGTCCTACCAAACCAGCATCTGTTAAAAAAGCTAATGCATCCTCTTCTACTGTCCATTCCTTCCCATGGTACTGTTTTTCCAATTTATGATAGAGTCTCCTTATTTTAGTAGAGCTTTCAACCACATCACCAAAATTCATATCTTTCACTTTATTCATCTTCTTCCTATAAAAATTCGTGTTTAATACATTTTCATTCTAACATTTTGAATTTGACAACAGTTTGTCATATTCAAAATAAACTTAGAATGCAAGGGTTCAATGCACGCATTATCATAAGGATAGCCTTTTCCACCGAAAGAGGCTGTCATGTTGTATTTTTTCAATTACTATATCTGTATTAAAATACGTACCATTAGCATTTATTTTTCTGCCTGGTCCGATGATAACTCCTCGATGGAATGTATTTCTAGAGAAATTTTCAATTTGGTCAATTGCTAATAACAATTCCTCACCAACATAACCGTTAGTACTTCCTACAATTATCATAATTGTATTATTTTTCAACACTTCCTTAATCTGCTCAAATTAATGTTTATATCTTTAGTTGTTTTATTCCCGCCATATTAAAGAAAATAAATAAAAAAGTATCACAGATTTATATTAAGTTAATATAAATCTACGATACTTTTTTATTCCGTTCTACTTAGTATAGGATAATCACTTTTTGATTATTATACAATTAATTTAACAACAAGATGTTTTAGGACGTCACAAACACGAACTAAAATTTTTCATAGGTATTTTTGAGTAAAAGAGCATCTTTCTCAACCATAGGACCTTCTAAAATTACGCATCCTTTTACATTATAATCTTTTAAAGCTCTCAAACAATCTATATAATTAAAATCACTTTCTAACAGTGGAAGATGGTTCTTTTCTCCCTTTTCTCCATAATTTATTCCACCCATATGTATATGGAGATCATCTAATGCACTTCTCCCAAGCTCATTTAATACATACTGCAATATTTCAGCAAAATCATCGTAACATTTTAAGCTGCCATTTCTTCTTGCATGTATATGAGAAAAGTCAATACACAATTTACAAGAACTAATTTCCTTACAAAGAGAAACTAATTCCTCAAGTGTCCCAAATTGAGTTCTTTTTCCTGTGGTCTCAAGTCTATAATCTACTCCTTCATTAGGAAGTTTTAACAAGTTTTCTTTTATGGTATTGTATGTTTGTTCCCTTGAGTCTTTCAAATAAAATCCTGGGTGAAATATTAAACTTCTCCCCTTAACTTTCAATAATCCGTCCACTGCTTTTGTAATTCTTTCTATTGACTGTTCTTGCTTTTCTAATTCATCAGCATTTAGATTTATATAATGTGATCCATGGGCGGATAAATAAACATTATTTTCTAACTTAGTTTTCAATATTATATCTTTGTTCTTGTCTGTAACATTAACATTTCTCACAAAAAGAAGTTCCATTGCATCCAGACCTATTGATTTTACATAATCTATTCCAGAGGCATAGTTAATATTTTTTATTCCACTGCCTAT
This sequence comes from Clostridium sp. YIM B02555, assembly GCF_022320955.1. Taxonomy (NCBI): domain Bacteria; kingdom Bacillati; phylum Bacillota; class Clostridia; order Eubacteriales; family Clostridiaceae; genus Clostridium; species Clostridium sp. YIM B02555. The sequence goes on from NZ_JAKJJY010000008.1 coordinate 150,530, forward strand.
TGGCAAACCTGATATTCCAAATAATAGCTTATTCATTAAAATTATCTCCATTTTACTTTCAAATAATAATTATCAAATTTGGTTTATTAGCTCTTCTCCTAAATATCCAATTTTGTAATCTTGCCGCACAACTCTATATCTATTATAATAATTTCATTGCTAATTTTTCGCAAGACGGAACTTTTAGGTTTTATACTTACCCAAAAGTAAGTATTAGATTTTTAGTATAGGAGGTAATTTAGATGGACATGTCGTTTCCATGTCCAATAGAAGTCACTGTAAATCTTATAGGTGATAAATGGAAGGTTCTCATCATGAGAAATTTACTGCCGCTAGGTACACAAAGGTTCGCTGAGCTTGATAAAGGTATTAATGGCATAAGTCAAAAGATGCTTACACAACAGTTACGCAAGCTAGAAACTGATGGGTTGATTTTTAGAAAAGTATATGCTGAAGTTCCTCCTAGAGTAGAATACTCGCTTACGGAATTTGGCCTCAGTTTAAAGCCTATCTTTGACGCTTTGCATATGTGGGGTACAAATTATATTCAAAGTGATAGTTATAAAGAAGTGAAGTAATCAAAATTGTTTTGACTACTTCACTTTTTTTATGTAAAGATTTATTATATTCTAATATATATTATTTCTCTGTTATTAACTACAATCACAATTACTTTGCAGATGCAACATTTATCTCTAACACCGTACTTATTGCCAGGTACTTAAACATAATAATTCGCTTTTCCTAGTGGCGTTCCAGCCAGTTAAATTTTAACACATGGGCCATGACCAGTAGCCACAAATTTAGGATTAAATTTTACTAAATCCTGCTGAAGTTGTACTCTTTGCTGAGGGTCTGATATTTGCTGTGGTGTAATATTATCTATTTCTGTTTGCCAATTACCTTCTATTACTATACCATGTGCGTTTCCAAATCTGAACACTAAATCACTGCTGAAGAATATTTCATGCTTGTTTTCCATGAGCAATAATCCTCCCCAAAGATGCATTTCAGATGGGTAATTGATGAATTCAAGCTCATAATCATTACAAACCAGCTTTTCTCCCGGTTTTTTAATTATTATATCGTTTGTAATACCGAAACCGCTTAGCTGTCTTGCCGTAACTTCTGAACAGATTGGCTTAGCTTCAGGAAAATACTTCAGTATTAGTGATAAACCTCCACATTCATCTGATTCAAAGTGTGAAATAAAAATATATTTTAGTGTTCTTCCAGCAAGAACCTCTTTCATCTTAGGAATCAAAGCTTTAGCTTCCTGTGCACTGCCTGTATGAATCAATATAGATTCATCAGCTAATAAAAGATACTGATGAAATGTAAGATCAATAGGCGCTGCATAAGAACTAAACTGTTGTAAATCTTCATAAATGCTTGACATTTGTTTACATCCTCCTATTAATAACTTGAACTTGAATATTTTTAGAACACATTCTAGTTCATGTTCCATTTATTAGGATAGACTTCTTTAATCATCTTTAAACATGACAATAGTAGGTAAACTTGATATTTGATATTCATTTGCTAAATCTAAAGTTTGATCTACATCAACTTTTGATAATTCTAATTTTAAATTCATGCTATTTCCTCCTGTTTTTAAATTTTACTGCAATACTATTGTCTTGATCTTTGTATTTTCATAATACATCCAATCCATTTCTAACTTACTGAATTTTTCACTTGATATAACATGAATTATCCTCTTAAAACCATAGAACTTCTGGATCAATATTATTTACATCCACAGACCCAGTTAAACTCATAGCTCTTTGCAATTCTGTGCTTGTCCCATTTATAATTTTTGCAACCCCTTCTGCTCCTTCAGCTGCTAAACCTGCCATTACTGTACGTCCTAGTAATACACCATTTGCTCCTAAAGCTAGAGCCTTAAATACATCGGTTCCTCTAATTATTCCACTATCAACTATTATAGGAATTCTTCCTCCAATTACCTTTGCGATGCGTGGGAGAATTTTTAGCGGTGGTACTGCATAATCTAAAAGATTTCCTCCATGATGAGATACTACTATAGCCGCCGCTCCAGCTTCTAAAGCTTTTTCTGCATCTCTTTCACTTAAAATTCCTTTTAAAATAAATGGTAATTTTGTCGACTGAATATAACTTTTGATCTCTTCTAAAGTTTTAGGCCCCATAAGCTCTGGCCTAATTAAACTATCTTTTCTTTTACCTCCAAAGGAAAAGATAATATCCATGCCCACTGCAAATGCTCCAGCTTTTTCAGCTTGAGATATTTTTTCGAATATAAGCTCGCTATCCTTATATGGTTTAATTATCTTTATAGTTTTTGCACCAGTTTCAATAATATCCTTAAGCTCCTCTTCTTTTCCAATGCCTACCCACATTGCAGTTCCAGCTGCTGCAGCTCCTTTTGCCACCTCTACCATAGGATTAGAACATATTCCTCCTAATCCTGATAATGGAGCTACCATAATAGGTGTATTAAAAGTTTCTCCAAAAAGTTTCATTTCTGTTGAAGCTTCTTTAGAATCTATGACACGAGATTCAATCATAATTGAATCTAAATAATTCCTTGTAAGCTCTGAAACCTTACCTGTTTCCGCTGAGACTTCTATATCTATACCTTTTTCCTTTAATTTGTTATTTCCTTCTATTAATAACTTTCCAATCATCTTTATACCTCCATCATAATATAATTTTGCTATTTGCATATTGCAGCATGCTCTTTAATAATTTAGTTCAAGTCATTCTCTTTACGCTTTTTCAAGGTAGATTCTAATATTCTTCCTATTTTATATGCATTAAAACGAGCTTCCCTTTTATCTTTAAAATGTAGTGGAATCTAACGATGAACCTTTATAAAATTATTAACCATATCTTTAGCTAAATCAGCCATATTTTCTAAAACTTTAATATCCTGTTTATTTTTCATAATCAGAATTCCTCCTTCAAGCATTGCTACAATTCCTTGCGCTAACTTTTGAGCTTCAAAAGATTCTATTGATTTAGCTGATTTTATCATTTCCTCTAAAACTAATTTTAGTTTTTCTATCCAAATGTCAAATACTTTCTGTATTCTTTGACGAAATTCCTCATCATGTTCACTCATTTCAGCAGCAAAGTTACCAAATATGCAGCCACATTTGGTCTCTCTAGCTCGATGGCGTTGAATAACCCACTCTAACATTTCATTAAATCTTACTTCTGGGCTCTTTTTAGAGCTTAATATATTTTCAAACAATTCTTCATTGAAGGATTCAAAAAAATAATCTATCACAGCTAAGCCCAATTCATGTTTAGAAGAAAAATAGTGATAGAACTGCCCTTTTCCAATTTGGCCTGCCTCTAAAATATCACTAAGTGCTGTATTTTCATATCCTTTAGATCTCATTAATGCTGATGATGCTTCTACGATTTCCTTACGTTTATCAGACAAATTATCTCCTCCTTTTACCTACCAGTTGGTACAATTTAATATTATATTACTAATGTAGTACTGTCAAGTTTAAATTAGTTGGTCATCTTAATACAATTTCTTCTTTATATATCTTGTTAATGAATTATTCTTCCTCAGTTCATCCATTTTGTAATTAGTCATTTACTGAATTTATTCAATATAAATGAAATATAATTTTATTTATTTGTATATACACCTTATCCCATTAGGATTAAAACATTTATTACAAGAAATACATCGTGGTTTTTCTCTATTTCCATTTTCCCATCTTTTGATTAAGTCTGGCTCAGAAGATGATCCATTTCCTCCACTTACTTCAATAGCATCAATACCTGCTTTTTCAAGAATCATTACAATTATATGTCTTTTAATAAAAATAAATCCAAATATGATATAGTCAAAATAGATATTTTTTTAATATAACAAAACAAATGCCATCAAAAAAGGGGTATTATATTTATGTCAAAAAAATATAAACTAGATTTTACATCATTAAAGAAAATTGCAAACATCAAATGGATTTTCTTCGAAATAGGTATAGAGCATGAAAGGTGGTTTAAAAATGAAAATTCTTATAGTCGGATATTTTACTGAGACCTCAAAATCAAATATTGTAGGGCATTTTCCGGAAGACTGGGACATTGTAATTGTCCAGCCCGGAAAAGAAATGTTGCATCATATTGAAGATTGTCAGGTACTCATACCTGAACATATTAAAGTGGACCGCAGTCTGCTTTCTATAGCAAAAAAATTAAAGTTGGTACAGACGGGTGCAGGATTTGATAATGTAGATATAGATGCCTGCACGCAGTACGGCGTTTGGGCGGCCAATGCTGCGGGAGTGAATGCACAGGCAGTTGCCGAACATGTAATGGCGATGATATTGTCTTATTATAAAAACATACCGTTTCTTGATGCTTTCATGAAAAACAAGATAGATGAAAATGAATTGCAGTATACAGGTAGTGAATTAAAAGGCAAAACCATCGGGATTATAGGCTTTGGCTCCGTCGGTAAAAAAGTAACTGAGTTTTGCAGGGTTTTTGATATGAATGTTCTGGTTTATGCTAGAAATCCCGTTGTACAATCTGACGCTTTTGTAAAAATGACGGATTTCGATACTCTTGTAGGCGCATCGGACATAGTAAGTGTACATCTATCCTTGAATCAGCAAACCAAACAACTGATCAACAAAGAGGTATTCAAGAAAATGAAGAATACTGCCCTTTTTATCAATACAGCCCGCGGTAGTATTGTCAATGAAAGAGACTTGATAGATACATTAAAAAACAGGGGCATTTCAGGCGCATGCCTTGATGTGTTTGAATCTGAACCGTTACCAATTGACAGTGAACTCCGAAATCTGAGCAATGTGATACTTACTCCTCATACAGCCGGCTTGCCTGATGGTCTCAAATTCCATAAAAAAAGATATGATTTCTTTGTGAATAATATAAAGCGTGTAGAGAATGGTGAAGAGCCTGAAAGCAAGCTCAATCAGTTATAGTTTTGCTGCAATAAAAATGAGAGATCCCTATTCTACTTTGTATATGAGTGTTATATATTGAAAAGTAGATGGAATTATATAGAGTGATAGTTATAAAAGCTATAAGGCATTGATGCTTTATAGCTTTTAAATGTGAAATTCGTATAATGTTCACCAACTACTATGAAATAATAACAGTCTACATTTTGGAATTTGTATCCATAATTTGGCCTGTCTTTACATATATCTCGGCTGTACCCGTATTATCTGATTTCAGTCAATTTATCACTCACTTATGATACGGTTCACCATATCAGTAACAAGTGATACTCTTTTTTCTCACTTAATATAACAAAATATTTTATTTAAAATAAAAAACGTACCTAAGAAATACTTCTTATCATAATACTGTTAACTGTTTAATAAAATAGAAATAGAACGTAGCAAATCTACAGCGTTATCAGCTTTTCGAGAAACTATCAAAACTAATTTTTATCTTTATTGATAAACCCTTCAGTTAATCTGAATTTTAAATTCAATTTGTTTTTCAACATCTTTTTTAATCTAATTTCCGTTTTATTTAAATTTTCTTTTTGTTCTTCTACTTCCTTTATCTTCTTTTGTAAGAGTTCAATCTTTGTATCAATTGAAAATGTATTTTCATTACTTTTTTCTATCTCTTTGATCTCTCTTAAAGAAAAGCCCACAGAATGAACTGTTTTTATCATTAATAGATACTCAATTATATCTACAGAATAATTCCTATAATTATTTGTTTCCCTACTAATATATTTTTCGGGAATCAAGCCTTCCTTTTCATAAAATCTAATAGTAGATATAGACAACCCGGTTTTTTTTGACACTTCATTTATTTTCATAAAACACCTCACTAATTCCTCTTGACTCTAAACCTTACTTCATAGTTTATACTATATCTAAACCCTTTACTAGTTAATACAATAAAGAAATGGAGAGTATTATCATGCAAAACATTAATAAAAAAACACGAGCTGTAGTATTAGGTGGCGGCGGAGTAACTGGAATTGCTTGGGAGACTGGTATAATTGCAGCCTTACTACAAGAAGGAATTGCTTTAGCAGACGCAGATGTTATAATTGGAACTTCTGCTGGTTCGTTTGTTGGATCCGCATTAGGAAGTGACTACGATATGAAAAAATTTTATGAGTCTCAACTCATCCCAAATACATCTGAAGTGAATGCATCTGTTAGCTCTGAGCTTATGATGTTATGGCTTCAAGCGTTTCAAGATGGTAAAGATAATAAAAAAGAAATAGGAAGGATATTTGGAGATATTGCAAAAAAATATCCTCCAAAGACATCAGTAGAAGAACGTAAATTAGCAGTTAAATCAAGACTTACCACAAGTATCTGGCCTTCAAAGTTAAAGGTCACTGCAATAAATTCAGAAACTGGAAATCTCCATGTACTTGATAAAGATTCAGGAACAGCTCTAATAAATGCAGTAACTGCAAGTGGTGCAGTTCCAGGACTCTGGCCATTAGTGAACTTTAATGGAATAGATTGGATTGATGGAGGAATGGTTTCAACTACAAATGCACATTTAGCAGCTTCTTATGATAAAGTTGTAGTTTTATCGCCTATGCCCCAAAAGCATGGTCTAGTTCCAAGCGTTGAAGAAGATGTTGCTGAAATGCAAAAAAGCTCATCTGTTTCCCTTATTGTACCTAATAAAGATAGTATTTTAGCAATAGGAAAAAATCCTTATGACCCAACTCATACTCCAGCATCTGCAAAGGCTGGATTTAATCAAGGAATAAAAGAAGCAGAAGCTATTTATGAAATATGGGCATAATAAAGAATCAGGACCACCCGTAAAATGAAGGTGGTATTCACAATACAATTAAAAATGACTCTTACTACTATGGTAAGAGTCATTTTTTGTAAATTTAAAGATTATATATATATCCTTATTATAATATATATTTAATTTTTACAGTTCACCAACCTATTTTTCTCTTCTTCTATTATCTTCTTATCAAGTCTTTCAAATAATATTGTAACTTCCTCTATTGAAACACCATACCTCGGCTCAACAGTTTCCCATCTATCCCCACTAATACCTAACCATGCTTTTATCTTCCCTGAAGATTCTGGCAAAAAAGGTGATAATAAGTTTGCTAAATTTGCTATTGAATAAATACAATTATATATTGTATTACCACAAACCTCCAAATTATCTTTTACTGTAATCCATGGTGCATTTTCATCAAAATATTTATTGATACTTCTTATAAATTCAAAAACTTTCTCAAGTGCAACTTTTAAGTTTCCTTGTTCAATATGATTTCCTATAACATTATATAAACTACTTATTTCTTCTTTTATATTAATAGCTACTTCTCCATTAGGAATTTTACTATTAAAATATTTTTTAGCAAAAACTAAAGTTCTATTAACTAAATTGCCATATGCCCCCAATAATTCACCATTATTGCTATTCACAAATTCTCTCCAAGAAAAATCGGTATCTCTTTTTTCTGGTGCATTAATTAAGAAAAAATATCTTAACGCATCTGGGTTGTAACATTCTATTATATCTGGCACCCATACGGCCCAGCTATTACTTGTTGATATTTTTTTACCCTCCAATGTTAAATATTCACTGGATATTATCCTATCTGGTAACTTATTATATCCTATGCCCTTTATTAATGCTGGTAAAATTATGGAGTGAAATGGTATATTATCTTTACCATGTACATAATATGAAGTAGCATTTTCTTCCCAAAACTCTTTATAGGATTTTTTATTTTCTAATGCCCATTTTTTACTCATTGTAAAATATCCTAATACAGCATCTATCCATACATAAACCTTTTTATCTCTAAATTGTTGTATGGGTATATCTATTCCTAATGATAAGTCTCTTGATATAGCCCTATCACATAACCCTTCATTTAGGTATCTTTCTGTATTATTTACTGCATTAACTCTCCAATTACTTTGAGTTTTATCTAGGTTTTCTTTAATAGTGTTTTGAAACTTAGATAAAGCGAAGTATAACTGTTTTGTATTCTTTACTATTGGTGTATTGTTGCACAACTTACATTTTCTTTCTGAAAGTTCTAATGGCTCTAGTAAAGTGCCACAATTATCACATTGGTCTCCTCTTGCAATTGAATTACATTTTGGACACACTCCTTCAACATATCTATCTGGTAAAAACTGATTACAATGTTGACAGTATATTTGCTCTACTTCCTTTTCATAAATTAATCCTTTATTGTATAGTAAGACTATAGCTTCTTGTACATCCTTCTTATGAAATTCATCATCTGTTCTACCATAATAATCATATGAAAAATTTAACCTTTCAAAACACTTTTTAAATTCTGCATGATATTTATCGGCTATATCCTTTGGCGATATACCTTCTTTCTTTGCTCTTATTGATATAGGAGTTCCATGACAATCACTCCCTGAAACATATAATACATTATCTCCCTTCACCCTATAATATCTTGCTAATACATCTCCTGGTAATAATGCAGCTATATGGCCAATATGTAATGAACCATTAGCGTATGGCCAAGCCCCTCCAATAAAAATATTCATCTTCTAAATCCTCCTATTTATAATAAAACTTAAATATAAAAAAGCTCCCGTCCTAAGAAATTAATCTTAGGAACGAGAGCTAAACTTCGTGTTACCATCCTATTTCATGCATACCTTACAATATGCACCTCATCAAGTACGTCATATATCATATGATTATACTCTATCACTATAACGGGTGAATCCGTTGCAGCCTTAATTTTTATAATAAAAATCTCGGTACACCGCTCCAAGGCCATTTTCACTTTAATATCCTTTGCTTCCTCTCACCAATGGAAACTCTCTGTATAAGTATTCTTAAAGTTACTTTCCTCTTCATTGCATTTGTAATCATTATACTCTTCTTAATTACCTTGTCAATATATTTCATACAAATTTAGTAAAAGTCTACGTCATTTATGATATGGTTCACCGTATCAGTAGCAAGTGATAACTATTTAATAAGCACAATTACGATATTATTATTGGCATGGATAGTCAAACACTTCTGCCAATTTAAAAAAAATCTGAGTATTACTAGTCAATTCTTCATATCCATCATTTTGCAGGCACCACTTAATTGAAGTCATCACAAGTGATGCATATAACTCTGACAAATAATCTAATATGTCAGAAGACTTTGTATTCTTTGCTTTATACTGGTCATAAAAACTTCTTTTTAAAAAACCAGACATATCATCATATAAATGAATCGTATCTGTATTAATGGTATAAAGAGCTAAAATTTCTTCACGTTTAACAGATAATATATTATATAAAGGCTTTATAAGTATGAGAGCATCTTCTAAATTAGTACATTCAAATCGATTTTTTACACCAGTTATTAGTAAGTTAAAAATCCTATTGCAAAGAGTTTCTGCCAGCTGATATTTATCTGTGTAATGCTTATAGAATGTAGAGCGGTTAATCAAAGCCCTGTCCAATATATCTTGCACTGTTATTTTGTTAAAATCCTTTTGTCCTAGTAAATAAATAAAAGATTCTTCGATATATTTTTTTGTCTTTATAACACGCAAATCATTTTGATTCATCTGTAATTCCCCCATACCATTATTTTAAAGCAGTTTATATAGATAAACAACACTTTATACGATTTTCGTAGTTTAATTATATAAACATTTAAATACTGATGTTTGAAACATTGAAGTAGATGATTAAAATAAATAGTATACAAGGAGGAATGAAAAATGAATGAATTAAAATGGTTTATATGGTTGTTTCCGTTATTATTTATTGTACACGATATGGAAGAAATTATTATGGCAAAGCACTGGTGCAAAAAGAATTTAAAACAATATGTCCGCCTGCCTATAACACCCTTTGGAGGCACAAAAAATACAGCTGGATTCGCAATAGGTGTATTTGAAGAATTGATTTTATGGCTTATAGCTACTATGATTGGCAATATTACTGAATTTTATGGTTTGTGGTACGGTTTGCTCGTGGCAAATATCGTGCATCTAATTTTATTCCATATTATATTATTACCATTGTCCTACCGTCATTATGTTCCCGGTGAAATAACAGCATGGCTGACAGTTATTCCATGCTGGTATATTTTAAAACTTGCCCAAAATATCTTGGGGTACTCTGTTATTGAAATTACTATTTGGGTAACGATAGGGATTGTATTTGCTTTCGTAAATATGAAGATATTGCATAAACACATTAATAAATTGTCTAAATTGGTGGAATGATTATATGTTAATAAAATAGGGGAATAACTTACAACGTTACATCCCCTTAGTAATTCCGTAATTATAAGAATCTGATGAAATACTTAAAAGTTTCTCTTTGTCATAGCCTGTACCACTACAGTATTTTTCTACTCTCTGAAAGCTCGAAAGAAGGTCAAATTCAACAAAGTTTAGCTCCTTCTGTAGTTTCCCTAGGTCAATTTTCGAGGCTGTTTTAATCTCCAATAGAAGCTTTGTTGGATTCCATTGATTGCATATGCTGTCATTGCTAACATTCCAATCTACTCTCATTGTTCCAATTCTTTTTTCTCGTAAATTTCAAATGTTATTCCATTTACTAAATCCTTATCCATTTATATTAATATCCTTCTGCCAAAATAATAGTTGCATAATCTATGCTGTCAATTACATATATCTTTATAACACCAGTAATTTCAATATCTGAAAGTTCTATAGAATACTTTTCTTTATATTTTAGTACTTCCTGCTCATGCTCGATTATTATTTTCTTATTATCCTCTTTTGATATTCTAAAGATTCGCAAATAGTCTACTTCTATTTTCTGCTTTAACTCATCAATTAAATTCCACATGATTAATTGCAATCTTATGTCAATTACTGAATTTACTCCTCTGCTTACATGCCTATTTTCTTTATTAAACATTTTTAATCATCCTATCTTTGAAATTTTTATTACATCTAAGCCTATTTTTATAGTAAAATACTCTTATAGATTTCACCCAAATCTATAAGAAAATCCTAATCACTATTAATTTAGCAATTAGGATTTTTGGTTATTACTAAATTCTTATTTCAACATATCAATGAATTCATCTGAGAATACTTTCTCTTTTATTGCAGGATTAATAAGCTCCAATAGCTGTATCTCACTAAGGTCAAGACTCCTAGGAATATATCTGTCGTTACTTCTGTATAGTGCAAACCTTATCTCTTCTCTATTTTTGCTTTTTACACATATTCTTTCAATACAACTATTATATTCATCATCTTCTATGCTTACTTTATTGTAGATTTTACAATAGCTTGTTTCCTTTATTATTTTAGTTTCAGTTTGCTTTGCCATTTCAATTACAACTCCTTTTCTATTAGAATTTCGTGAAGCTCCTTAGTTGAAAATACTACAATGGAATAGTCGTCGGATAATAGAAAAAGTGATGAATAGTAATCAATACCATCATCACTCTTTATAATATCTGTATATTCTGGAAGTAGTCCTTTTATACTATTAACTTTTATTTCTGCAACATCTTCTTTTGATTCCAATATTGCAATATACCCTCCCATGTCTTCTAGTTCTCTATTTTGGGAATAGCTTTCATCTAATAGTATAATTATTTCTTCTGCCTCTTTTAACATTTCTTTTGAGTATTTCGTTTTTAGTGTTTCTAGTTGTTCTTTTTTATACAAATTTATCATTTTATTACCTCCTCAAAATAGAAAAGGGAATACTCAAAGCTCTTATTGCTCTAAGTATTCCTTTTATTCATTATTATAATATATATCTAAATTATAATTTTAATACAATTTGTTTACTATGCATTAATGTAGTACCTATTTTATTTAAGTTCTAACAACTTATAATTCTTTATTTTTAATATCATTATTATAAAGGAAGTAATTATTCATTTGATGTAATTGCAGCTTGGAGGAAAACAGATAATAATCCAGCAATAAAAAAATTTATTTAAATATTATCTCAGGATTAAAGAAAAGTAAACATTGTAATTAATGAATCTTCTAATTTTGCAAATGCTTAAATTAGTTAAGAGCTAATATATTTAGACTTAATTGGAAAGTGTGGAAACTTAAATGCATATATTTGAAGTAAGTTGAATCAGATTATAATTTAATACTTTACAAATATAACTTATTAATCAAATCATTTTATTAAAATTAGGAGAGAGTCATGAATATAAAAAAAATATCTTCAATGTATTTTCAAAGTTTCACTAAATATAAAGTAGTAGGATATACGTATGGAACTCCAAGCACTATGAATGTATCGGAGTTAACCCATGTTAATTATGCTTTTGGAGACATTATAAATGGTGAGGTTTCAGTTTCAAATAATCAAGATTTATTAAGGCTAGTATCATTTAAATCTAGCAATCCTAATTTAAAGGTTATTCTTTCAGTTGGTGGATGGGGTGCTGAAGGCTTCTCCGATGCAGCCTATTCAGAATTCTCGCGAAATATCTTTGCAAATAGCTGTTTGGATATGGTCAAAACATATCAATTAGATGGAATAGACATTGATTGGGAATATCCTGTGAGTGGTGCTTGTAACTTAATTAAATGCCGTCCACAGGATAAACAAAATTTTACCCTTTTACTTCAAACAATCCGTGATAAGATAGGCAACAGTAAAATACTTAGTATAGCCGCTGGAGCGGGCCAATTCTATGTTGATAACACAGAATTGAATAAAATAGTAAACATATGTGATTATATAAATTTAATGACCTATGATTTTGGTCATAATACTTACAATGCTAATCTTTGTCCTACATCTTCTGCTTATGGGTCAGGACTAAGTTGTGATAAATCCGTAAACATACTCATAAACGCAGGCGTTCCTAGCGCTCAAATTAACCTAGGCATTCCGTTCTTTGGACGTTATGATACCAAATATCTTTCATATGGAGACCTTGTTAATGACTATATAAATAAAAATGGTTGGACTAGATATTGGGACAATCAGGCTAAAGCCGCTTACTTGAAAAATAATAGCTCATTTATAACTTATGAGGATGAACTATCAATAAGCTATAAAACTGAATATATAAACTTAAAAGGACTTGGTGGAGCAATGTTTTGGGAATATAATCAAGATTACAACGGTATTCTTTTGAATAGACTTTGGACAGGCTTAAATAGAGAAATAATTAATCTTTAAAAATTTACTTAGCGTTATATTAAGACCGTTATAAATAATACTTAAAAATAAATATATTTAGCATTCAAATTCAGTAAGTTTATCATTTATTTATGATACGGTTCACCCTTCATCATCCTAAACCCTATTTGAAATTTAAGTATTTTTTATCTAGTCTCATGAAGTTCACATTATAGACATAATATCTTTTGTGTTCTTCTTTCTACCTCTTCCCAAAATAGTATAAGGATAAACTACCTTAATCTTCAAAATAGCTTATCCTTACTATACTACAATATTTTATTACATTCCTTATATCTACCTTGATTTCTTTTCATAAATTTTAAATTTATTTATCTATATGTTTTAAATATTGTACCAACTTTATCCTTTAAATTATAGTACCCTGGATACATCATAATTGTTGGTTTAACCTCAAGGGCATTTGGTGTTCCATTTTCTAGACAGTCTTCATTCGCATATACTGCAACAATTTCCCCAATAAACATAGTAAAATCAAATATAGGAATTGTCTGTATTACTTTACAAAGATAATTTACAGGACATTCTTTTATCATTGGTGCATTTCCTCCATCATCATAAAAAGAATCAAATACATTCGATTTATCTTCTTTATTACCAGAGACGCACCCACAAAGATCAGTCTTATAAATAGATTCGGAGGATGGTATGTTTACACTGAAGAATCCATTTTCCACTACACCCGAAGTTGTATAGTGTGAATTTTTCAATGAAATATACAATACAGGCTTCTCACTTACAACCCCATATGCACCTATTGTGGCATAGTTTGGTTTTCCATTAACCATGGCTCCTGCTAAAACTGTAATAAATGGTCCAAAAGGGATATTTGCTATTTTCTTCTTTATCATATTTTTTCTCCAATCCAATTATTTATTTGTTGCAACAATAATAATTATATGGATAAATTAAAAAAAATATAGACTGTTTCTTTTCTATGAGTTATTATATAGATAGATTACGCCCATAAATAAATAATCTTAGCATCACAATATCAAATAGTTTCATCACATCTTTATTCTCTTTTCATATTTATTTCTTTCATAATAAATAGACTCATATATAGAGATACCCTGCATTATTTACCCAATCAAAAATACTAAAAACAGCTATTAATTTTTACCTACAGTTCTTTATTCTTCTCTCCTCAGCACTAACTCAGATAAAGCAACATAAAAATCCCATTCCTCTTTTGTTTTTGCTTTATTAAATAGTTCCATAAAATCTGTATATGAATATTTTAAAAACTGCTCATATAAACTATTTTCTTCATTTAACTTTTCCATAGAACTTCCTCCAATAAATAATGCTTTTACTATATTATTAACTAACAAATTGCTAATACAAAATCACTCTCAGCCGGCATTTTAGGTGCATATTATTAAGAATATATATTGTAATATGGTTTATAATGTATATTCTACTATAGCAATATTCTGAAGAATAAATATGGTACAGAATATTAGAATGCACCATTCATAATTTCTGACCATTATATATCTTATCCTTCTACCACTACCACCTTCGTTTCTTCTTGTTTACCTTGTTTTAATAATAGTGTTGGAATAATTACAATAACAGTAATTATCGAAATTACAAACATGGTATCATTAAGAGCCTGAAGCTGTGCTTGAAGTGCAACTTCTCCAAACATCTTGCTTAAAGCAATTCCTTGCGCATTGTCTGCTGACATCCCGTTTTTAATAAACATCCCTTGAAGCATTTCATACAGCTTCATACTATTTTTATTAAAAGATGTCACTTGTGAAGCTAAGTTAAAGTAATCAATCACATTTCTATGCTGCATAACGCTTGTTATAATTGTAACACCTATGGAAGTCCCTACTTGTTTTACTGTATTAGTTAAAGCAGATGCGTTTGACATTGCTTCCTTTGGTAATCCACTAAAACCTATTGTTTGAACAGGTGCCATGAGAAATCCGACACCAAAACCTCTAATCAATAATAGAATCGTTATCTCCATATTAGGTGTATCCAACGTAATTCTTGACATACTATAGCTATTAATGCCTATTAAAATTAATGCAAATACTGCAAATAATCTAACGTCAAATTTGTTGCCAATTTTCCCATATAAAATCATAGATATGGCTGTCGCTATTGCTTCTGGAAATAAAATTAAGCCTGTATTCATTGAGTCAAGTCCTCTTATTTGTTGAAGAAATATCGGCATCAAAAACACACCACCATAAAGAGCTAGCATTGCAATGTTCATAATAATATTACTCATGCAAAAGGTATAATTCTTTAATAGTTTTAAATCAAGCATAGGTTCTTCAATGAGTAATTCATTCACAACAAAGATTACAAGACTATAACATCCAACAATCATAAGCACGATATTTTTTATATCGTTCCAGTCTAAATCACTTTTCCCAAGTACATAGAGAACACAGGACATTCCGATACTTGAAGTTATAAATCCAATAATGTCAAATTTCTTTGAGGATTTATGCTCTGATTTTTTGAATATAAGTATTGCCATCATTGTAGCAACTATTCCAACTGGAAGATTTATAAAGAAAAGAAATCTCCAATTAAAATTTTGAATAATATATCCACCTAAACTTGGTCCTAAAGCTGGGGCTGCCATTACGAATATTCCCATTACCCCTATTGCCATTCCAAGTTCACTTTTATCAAAAGTAGTCATTAATATTGCCATACCAAGAGATATTATGCAAGACCCTCCAATACCTTGAATTACTCTTGCAACTATCATTATACTTTCATTCCATGAAATCCCGCACAATAGTGAACCTAAGGTAAATAAAATTAACGCAGTAATAAATACGTTTTTAGTTCCAAATTTATCTCCAAAATAACTTGTTGATGGAATTACAACTCCTAAGGTTAGAGTATATGCGCTAACAACCCATTGTATTTGATCTATGGATGCGTTAAAGGTCTGCATCATTTTAGTAACAGAGATATTAATAATGCTGGTATCTAGATTCACCATAAAAATTGCCATAATTACAACGCTCATAATAAGCCATTTAGCTGAAGATTCTTTTTTATTTTCCATGCCCCCACCTACTTTACATGTATCTTTATATCTGCATTTGTACCAGGTAGAAGATTTTCATTATTCTCCTCAAGCTTAATTTTCACAGGTACCTTTTGAACAACCTTAGTGAAAGTTCCACCTGAAGAGGATGGGAGAAGTGAAAATGCTGAATTTGAAGCTTTTCCTATACATTCAACTTTCCCTTGAAATACTTTCCCCTCAAATTGATCAATTTTTATATCTACATTTTGCCCTTCTTTTAATTTTTCCACCTTGGTTTCTTCTATATTTGCAGTTATATATATTTTTTCTTGATCAACCATTACTGCAAGTGTAGCTCCAGCTGCAATATATTGTCCCTCCTCAGCTTCCTTTTTAATAATTAACCCATTAATTGGCGCTCTAAGTAAGGAAGAATTAACATTTTCATCAGCTATTCCATTTTCATCCATGTGCCCTACTATTTGATCTTTAACTAAAGTTTCTCCCTCTTTTACACTAAATTCAAGAAGACTTCCTGAAATTTTTGGAGTTATATCTATAAAATCTCCAGCTACCTGTGCATCTTCAGTTGAGACAAAATATTCATTTTCATACCAATAATATACTCCAACTCCACCAAGAGTTATTAACATAGCTATAACTATACAAATAATTATTATTTTACGTTTTCCTTGCATTCTTATCATCCTCTCCTAACTTCTCACGCCAATTTCGGCAAACATACCAGGCTTTAATTGCGAATTTGAATTTACTAAAGTTATTTTTACTAAAACATTATTGCTCTGAGAATTTAATTCTGAATTTATTACTGATATGGTTCCATCAAATTCTGAATCCTTTATTCCTGACACTTTAACAGTTACAGCTTGTCCTTCTTTCAGATCTTTTACAATGCTTAAGGGTGCATATGCATTCACACATAAAGCATCAGGATTAGATATTAAAATAAGAGTGCTGCCAGGTGATGCTATTTCACCTTTATTTATATTTTTAACGGTTACTTTCCCTGAAATAGGCGCTGTAATGTTTCCATTATTTAATACTATTTGCGCTGTTTTTAATGCTTCTTCCGCTTGCTTTACTTGTGCCTTGTAGACATCTATACTTGTTTCTGTAGAGCCTTTTTTTAGCATTTCTAATTGTTCTTCAGCTGATTTTTGTCCTGACTCTGCTGAAGTAAGTTGCTGCTGTGCAGTTTCAAGCTGCGCCTCTGTAGCTGCTCCTACACCAGTTAACGCTTTTGTACGATCATAATTCTTTTTAGCAACATCATAAGTTGCTTTAGCACTGTCCAAAGTTGCTTGAGCTTGGGCCATTTGTTCAGGACGTGTACTGTTCATAGCATTAGCTAAATTTGCATTTGCAGTATTTACAGCTGCTTGGGCTTGGTCTACCTGAGCTTGCAAATCCTGAGTATCTAATTTAATAACAGTATCACCTTGATTTACAACTGACCCTACATTAACTGATATATCTGAAACTCTCGCAGAAATTTTTGAAGCTACATTGACTTGATTATCTGTCGCAAGCTTTCCAGCCATGAGATATACGGATTTTTGTTCATTAATCTCTTCTGCTTGAACAGCATTTTCATTTCTATTATCCTTTGCAGTGCATCCTGAAAATAAAGATGTTCCTATAAGCGCTGGCAATAAAATTAACATAATATATTTTTTCATAATCACTTACTCCTTTAACAAATTATTTATTGATAAGAACTATCGTTCTCATTAAGCTTTTAAATTTTTATCACCGAATTTATATAATTAGTTAAGATTCCATTTTATTGAATCTGGCTTCATTGGCTTTTCCTTTTGTTATTTCTGTTGGTTTTCCAATGACTATAATTATGCCTCGAAGTCGTTTCTCTTCTGTTTTCAACGTAAAAATGGCTTGTTTTCCAATCAAAAAATTTATTTATACTTTGTAACTATAGTCTATTGCCATAAAAACACTTTCACTGAATTTGTTCACAATATTTTCATCTAATATTTTGAATATATTCATAATAATGTAAATATAAAAGGTTAAAATAGTCCTCAATATCTTTATTCCTGTTAGTTTACTTGTACTGTTTATTTCAAAAATCCAAAGATTTTTCAGTCCATGACGCTATATTCCAAGCTGGTTCCAGTACCAAATTTCCTAAAATTATTATAGGTTTTCTGATATAATTGTATTTATTCTATGAATCCAACTTCTAATAAGAAGTAACAAGGGAAGCTTAATTATAAGCTCCATGTTATTCTTACTGATTGAATTATTTATGTACTTTGTATATTGGAAGCAAAATATTATCAATAATATCCTCACTACTCGCCTCATTAGGCCTTCCATATAATACAATTTCATTGATAATTAGTAAAGTAGGCAAATTTAAAGCCTTTTCAGAAATATCATCTATTGAAAGTGAAATTTCCTTGCGCTGATTAGCCCGCGTTATAATGATTTCCATTAATTTACGGATACCATTATCGTGATTAACAATACTAAATAGATCGTAAGATGTAGTATCGGAAAACTTATCTGAAATCACCTCTCGTAGATCCTCAGGTCTGATAATTTCAAAAATTGGATCTAAAACCTTAAATAGAGCAATTAAATCTTCTCTTAATGAACCATAATCACCGATTTCTAATTCTATTGGTGGTGCTTTTCGCTCTACAGCAGCAAGAATAAGATGACATTTTTGTGGCCATCGGCGATAAATAGCGTTTTTATTGGTCTTTGCAGCACGAGCTACATCATCCATAGTCAATTTGTTATATCCTATTTGATTAAGCAATAACCAAGCCTCATCTAAAATCGCATTTTCAAGTATAGCGCCTCGGCGTCTACTAACATTGTCGTTCATGATACAACCTCCTATTTTTGGTCTACATAATTCCACCATAATATAGTACCATAAACACCAATAAATAAAATAACAAAAATCGTCAATTTACTGATCCAATTAATAAGCTCAGGATTGTTTAAATATATTCCAGAAATTGTCCACGGGATATAACGCCCTAGAGGCTGTGCTCCAAAAATAGCAGCTACAATTACAGCTCCAAAAGAAGTACTAACAGGAGCCAATATTCCTCTTGTCATGCTGGCGATAAGAGGAAATAGAAAACTAAGACCAGAATTATAGAGTGTTGCTATCCCTAACCTTTTTAAAAGATTTCCAGTCAATAGCACATCAAAATTTTTCAAATCTAAGCAAGAACCTATAGCAAATGTCGCACCAATTGCTAATACCGTTATACCTAAAAAACATAATCCTAAAGCAAAAAACTTTGCACATACTAAACTTGTACGAGAAATTGGCAATGATAATAGATCTTTAAAAGTTTGATCCTGATACTCTCTACCAAATACCCAACTGCTTAAAATACCAAAACCCATTAATCCAATAACAGTAGAATACATAAAAAAAGTATTTTTCAAAAATTCTCCCCACGTCCTATCTTGCATATGGATAAGTAACAAAAAGCTATAAAAAGCTAAAATGTAAATTGGTATATGACCTCGTCTTATTTTATAAAACTCAATTTTAGTCATTGACCATATCTGTTTCATAATGATTTGCCCTCCTTAATCGTTCTAAGAAAGAATTCTTCTAAGCTTTCATTTACAGGTTGAAAAATCATTGGATTCAATTTCTGATTTTCTAACTGCTGTAATAAATCAGAATATTGGTTAATAGATATATCCGAAACAAGTACTTCCTCTTCACTTACTGATGTGCATTCCAAGCTTTTTGTAGCAAGGTAATTTGCAAGCTTCTTGCTGGAACCCTCCGTTTTTATGTAAAGCTTGGATTCTCTGCAGGTTTCAAATTCTGAAAAGTTTAATTCCCGTAGCAGACACCCATGAGCTAATATACCAATTCGACTTACCAGCTTTTCCATCTCATCTAATAGATGGCTTGATATAAAAATGGTTGTCCCATTTTTAGCCATTTCTAATAGAGAATTACGAACAACTACAAGCCCCTCCGGATCTAATCCATTTGTTGGTTCATCTAACAAAAGAATCTTTGGTTTATGAATAAGAGCCTTTGCTAATCCAATTTTCTGATTGTTTCCTAAGGAAAGCTCTTTTACCTTAACCTGTAGGTAATTATCTAGCAATAACTGCTGTGAAATGTCACCAATTCGTTTCTTAATTTCTGAATCGGGTATTAGTCTTTGCTTTGCATACAATATAAGATTTTCTTCTACAGTAAAGTTTGGATAAGCATGTGGTGTTTCAATTAAGTACCCAACCTGATTCCAAAATTCAGAAGACAGCTTTGAAATTGATTGTCCAGAGTAATAAATTTCACCAGATGTAGGATTAATCATTTTAAGCAACATCCTCATTGTAGTTGTTTTTCCTGCACCGTTTAAGCCTAAAAAACCATATATTTCACCTTCATTAGCAGTCAGATTAATGTCATACACACTATTTTTCGAGCCATAACTCTTTGTTAACTTCTTCGTTTGTATTATTGGCAAAACTCAAACACCTCCAGTGTTATACTTCATTTAAGGTACTGCAGTACCTTAAATGAAGTATAACACTGGAAATTATAAAACGCAATACTAAATATTTGTATTTTTTTATTTATTATTCTCATTATTCTTATATCCCAGATTAATTAAGCTATTTTCTCCTCACTGCCTTAAATCTGGAGAACACTTCTGTTTAATCCAAACTATATTAGCTTACCAATTTCATAACCATATCTAAAATCACTCTCCCCCGCATTTTAGCCACATATTCTTTAGAATATATATCGAAGAATTTATATTCTCTTCTGGCAATATTCTGAAGAATAAATATAGTACAGAATATTAGAATGTGCTGTCTATTCATACATCCTGACTTAAATACTTCGTAAGAACTATCGTGAATTTAGCTATAACTGGCTTGTTATTATAAACACATAGTTAATAAATAACTCCTATAATAAAATGAACCTAAACATAAATATATACTATAATAGTATTTATCCATGTTTAGGTTTCAATTTACTGCTCTTTTGAATTAATGTATCTTCACTTAATTAATAATTATAGGGCATATCTTTATCTGCTCATCCTAATATTTCTGACTTATTATTTTGTGCTTTTTAATAAGCTTGATTATTAGAATCAATTAATTCTTTAAGCTTAACATTTTGATTTATAAATCTAGCTTTGCTTTTCTCAGATTTCATATGTATTGCATTTTGTGGACAATGATGTATACAGGCTAGGCATGTTTCGCATCTACTTAAAAACTTAGGTTTATTCTCAACTTTAATATTATTTGCAGGACAAACTTTTTCGCATATTTTACAGCTAGTACAATTATCATTAACTATAAATCTCTTAGCTGCAAAATTATTACTAAGTTTATCAGCCACCCCACGGCCGCATTTAGATAGAATATTGGATGTTGCTCCTTTTGTTACAAGAGAATTTCGTCTATTTGTAATATCAGCTATTATTTTATTAAGCCTTTCATCAATATCTTCTGGTTTCTTATTTATTATTTCCTCCTCCATCTTAAATGCCGAAAGGAAATTATCAACCATCAGTATTTCATTTGTATAGTTGAACTTGATACCAGATTCTTCGGCTACAAGTTCAATATGCCTCAGTCCTGAGAATGGTTTAGCACCATATGTCATAATTGCAAAAAAGTAATCAGCTTTAAATTTTGACTTTTTGATAAAATTACTAACTATTTTTGCCATTCCGAATCCATGACAAGGAAATACAAAACCTATAGCTTCATCCTCAAATTCATATTCTCCTGCCTTTATCATCTGAGGTATTGAATACAATTCTCCACCAATCTTTTTTGCAACATATAAACTATTCCCTGTAGCAGTAAAATAAAATATCTTCAAGTTAACGTCCGCCTTTCTTTATTTGAATTCTCGTTGATTTTTCAACATCTGTTCAATATAATTAATTTATCAACTATGCTAGTGCAATTCAATAGTTAAAAAAGTCAGATTTGTTTATTAATGAACAAAATACAACTGAATGTTGAATATCACGAAATTTTTTAAGACAAGGAGATATCTTTATGGATAGACGTATTATAAAGTCAAAACAGGCCATTATGGGTGCCTTTATCAAGCTCATGTCAGAAAAAGATTTTGAAAGGATAACCATTAACGAAATTGCAGAAGAAGCAAATGTAAACCGTGGAACTGTATATTTGCACTATGAGGACAAATTTGATCTGCTGAATCAATGTATAGATACTCATTTAAACGAATTATGTGAAAGTTGCTTGTCAGATGGAGAAACTAGCAATGTTGACCCAAAAGCTTCGCTACTTAATACATTTCGATACCTTGAGCAGCATGCCTTTTTCTATTCCAATATGCTAACTAACAAATCCATGCCTATTTTTAGAGAGCGTCTTTTAACACTCGCTATTAAGCAGATGGAAAAGCACCTTGATATGACTGGAAGTAATCAAAATATAAGAAAGGAAATACTGGTGCAATATGTTGCTTCAGCTGCTGTTGGTGTAATGGAATGGTGGATTGTAAACTCAATGCCTTATCCTGCAGAATATATGGCTGAGCAGGTATTGCAGCTACTAGAGCGAGAACAATTGACTCACCAGTGATATGATTAAATTTTTCCTTACTATAAAACTATGTGTATTATCATTTTTAGTTATAAACTAGAAAGATAATATCATCTGGTTGTAGTATTTCATAAGAAATATAGAAAATATAACTGGAAATTAAATTTCCAGTTATATAACATATCAAATTATTCAATTACACAAGTCATTCCATATTCTCATGGAATTTAATATTTCATGCATTACCACTCTAGTAATACTGCTCCCGATGAAAGTCCCGCTCCAAAAGCTACAAATAGAACAATATCACCTCTGTTTATTATATTCTTGCCTAAAATTTCATGTAATGCAATTGGAATAGTCGCTGCTTGGGTATTTGATGCTTTATCTATATTTACATATATATTTTTTTCATCTATATTCATCTTATTAGCAGCTGCTTTTAAAATCCTTAAATTTGCTTGATGTGGAATTATTAATTTAATATCCTCTACTGAAATGCCTGCTTTCTCTACGACTGCATTAACTGCTTCAGTAAATGCCTTAGTTGCAAACCTCATAACGCTCTTTCCACTCATCACTACCTTTGTATTTCTTTCAGAATCTGCCTCAAAAAATGGAGTTGATTCTATTTTATTATTACATGCAAGGGAATTGTCCTTGTCTATAACACAATCTAAATAGGTGGAAAGAATCCCTCTGCTTTCAGTGTTTGATAATACTACTGCACCAGCTCCATCACCAAAAAGTACTGCTGTACCTCTATCTTCCCAATCTAAAATTTGACTATTTACATCAGCACCAATAACAATTGCATTTTTATAGTTGCAATTTTTCATTAAACTCTCTGCAACTGTTATAGCATATACAAAACTAGAACAATTAGTATTCATGTCAAATGCAGGAGCACTTTCTATACCTAATTCTTTTTTTATGTTTGCTGCTACTGTTGGTACACATACATCTGGTGTTCCAGTAGCACATATAACTAAATCAATATCATTACATGATAATCCACTATTCTCTAAAGCTATTTTAGCTGCCTTTACTCCTAAATCTGTAGTAGTTTCATTTGTAGCAATATGACGTTGTCTAATACCAGTGCGGGTACTTATCCATTCATCACTAGTATCTAGAAATTTTGATAAATCGTCATTTGTTACTATTAATTCAGGTAAACAACTACCAGCTGAAATTATTTGTATTCCCATATTATACTTCCTTAATTATGCAAATATTAATATAATAATTTTTATAAAGTGCTATTCTGAATTTATCTTAATCAAATACTTTATCTAATAAATTACTACATCAAATCAATTATAGCATATTTTGTAAGTATAACCTTATGCATTTACAAAGAACATTATTGTAATTTACTATATTAATGTGACTAGTCATCGGAGAACAAGTTCTGATATGAAATAATATTATGAACAATACCGAATCCAAGCATAACTCCTATGGCTATATAGTTACTCACCCACAAAGATGCAAAAATGAAGTATAGTACAGAAAAAACTTCTACTATATTTTTGCTATAGTAGAAGTAATCAATCTAAAAAGAGATATTTGAAGATTAATCTTCAAATTACAACCAAACTATTTTTTGCTAACAAAATAACAGTGTTAGTATATTCCCAAACTTTTTCTACAGATTTAAACCCAGCCTTCTGCAGCATTTGTATCTGATTTTCTACAGTACACGGAGTATCATAGTGATAGAAGCCCTCAGTTATCCCTAATTTTGAACGAATTCTTCTATTTTCATTGAAGTGGTAATCCTCATATTCTTGACTTGGCGCCATATAATCCGCTTCAATATAAAAACCATTCTGCTTTAAACTTTTGAAAATCTTCTTATACAAATTAATCTTTTCTTCATGTGTAAAATGATGAAGAGTTTCTACAGATAAAGCACAATCAAACATACATGTTCCAATATCATAATCAAAGTAGTTACCAACAATGAGATTAAGTTGGTTTAATTTATCATTATGCTTTTGTTTTATTTTTTCCATCATATTCTCAGCTAAATCAATCCCTGTGACTTTAACTGTTGAATTAATTTTAAAAATTTCATCTAACTCTAAACCTGTCCCACATCCTAAATCAAGCAAATTCAGTTCATTTATTTTTGGTATTAATTTTGCAATTTCACTATAAAGTTCATTTACTCCCTCAATATTATTCATCATATGTTGCTCATAGTTTTTAGCTCTGCTATTAAAAAAACTACTCATTTCCTCTAGTTCCATTTAACCATCTCCCAAATAAATTTCTGTAAGTTATTATATACTACATTTAAATTATATTATTTTAATTTAGTAACCAACAACCTCAAAAATAATTCTGAAAGAAAAATGCGCCGTAATTTATAATTACATTATGGCACATTCAATTCCTATTATTTCTTTTTTATTTGATTAATTGCAAATCAATAATTTACAAAAAGTGTTATAGAAATTTATAAAAGAATAAGAATCTACTCTTAATGAATTACAGATATTTCTCCTTCACCAGTTACAATTAATGTTTCTCCAATTTCTATAGGGCCAAATTTTATATAGTCATTTTCATTACTAAGTACCGCAAACAATATCTGAGCACCTTTAGAGTTAAGTAATGTAATAGTAACAGGTTTATCTGGAGTTGTAAGTTTAATATTGCGATAATACCCCTGGTGTTCATGGGAAATATCATATATACCTTCTTTTAAAGTAGTTGAAGTAGGAATCGTTTGTGCTTGCGCAACTTCCCCAAACATAAATGAAAATACTAAAAGCATTATTAAAAATTTCTTTATTTGCATATCCTTCACCTCTTCCTATTAGTATTTTCTTTACTAATAGAACTATGCATTCTTTTAGGTTCTCAATTATTAATAGTTATTGTATCCTTAAATTGCTTACAAACCTTTAATTAATTCTTGACTATAATATTAACATCATATAGATATCCAAATTAATAATTCAACTTATAAATGTAATATATATGTATTATTAAGAAATTATAATCGTAACACTACACTAGAAATCAAATACATTTTTCTGGAAGCAGGCATGTGAAATTGAGCTGATGATGGTTATTAAGCAGTGAACCCAAATCTATGATTTGGTGTGAATCGCTTACTCAGCGAACGAACGTGAGTCGAGTTTCCTCTAAGGTTGTTCCATTTTCTGCTTGTCATAAATTTACTTTAGGAACATGCAGATATGGGTGCAACCTCCCACTTAGAACCTTCCAGCGAAAATTTCACTAGTCCTGTGGAAGATAAATGTATCTGATTTCGGTAATTGTTCCATAAGTCTAATTCTCGCTTTGGATATCTTTATTTAATTTTCATATAAAAATACCACAAATTCATTTTATGAATATACTTTGCTTATTTAATTGTAATTCATGTGATGTCAGCTGAATAATTAATTCTTCAGTTGCTGATATACTTGCCACAATGCAAATTACATACATTAAAATAGTTGTTTGAATATATGGAATTAAAATTGGAAACAAGAATAAAATAATGCCAGTAATTTTATTTCCATAAGTATGAATACTTGCGAATGTTTTGTATTTTTTTAAAGCCACAATCATTGCGATTAATCTAATAGTGCCAATTAAAATAACACAAATAATAATTTCAATTTTGGGATTTATAATCTGATAAAGCAAAAATAATAATACACCTATCATAATCATATCCGCAACAGAATCAAGTTTTGCACCAAATGCGCTTGCTGTACCAGTCTTTCTAGCAATGAATCCATCCATAATATCGCTAAATCCACAAATAATATATATTATATAGAAAGCTGAGCTCAATGGCTTAACTAAAATAAGAGCTAAGGAAAAAAATATTCTACTAACTGATATGAAATTCGGTATTGCTTTCATCTCTTCACCTCTATAAAAATAAATAATCCTATCATCATTATACTATGTTTTGTAAATATCAAATTATTGAATTTATTCAAAAACAAACCAAACTCTTTTGATTAAATTATTTTCAATTTCATAAATTGCAGCGGCTTTTCTCATATATCCTTTATAGGAGGTGATCAAGTCATGGAGGTAAATCAACTAATTAATTTGATCGTTAATAATGGTTTTGCTATTGCTGTAGCAGCATATTTGCTAATTCGTTTGGAAAAACAAATTATTAACCTGTCTAATTCCATTAACAAATTAAATACCATAATCTCAACCAAACTTGGAATTGTTATTAATAATGACGATCCTGACAAAGTAGCATAAGTAAAGGCGATAAACATTTATTTTTTAATGTTTATCGCCTTATTTATTACCCTAGTTTAAAAATCACTATTTTTATCATTAAATAAAACCACTTTATTTCTTCCACTGTTTTTTGCTTGATATAATGCGATGTCAGCATTTTCAAGTAAGTTATCAATTTGGCTTGTCAGTTTAGGATATGATGCTATTCCAATTGAAATTGTAATTTTTATAGCTTCATTATCTGAAATGTAAAAATCATTCTTTTCAACATTCTTTCTTAATCTTTCTGCAATTTTAACAGCCTTAGATTCTGAGCAATCCAGTAATATTATAGAGAACTCTTCTCCTCCCATTCTAGATACAACATCATAAGTTCTACACGTATTAATAAAGATTGGAGCTAAACTTTTTAAAATAGTATCTCCTGCATTATGACCATAAGTATCATTTATTCTCTTAAAAAAATCAATATCTATAAATAGCAGAGATAACTCTTCTCCTTTTCGTATTACCATCTGAGAAATACTATTGAACCTATCATCAAATTGCCTTACATTATTCAAACCAGTCAAATAATCTTTTGCTGCTTCATTTTTTAATCTTTGATAGATTTTAATTACTTCCAGTATGTAATCTGCATATTTAATTGAAAGATAAGATACTATTAAATATCCAGAATAATATAATATCAAGGTTTGAAAAACTCCTGTTGAATTTTGTGGTACTGGTACCACAAAGGATGAAGTAACTGATACTATAACAAAGATGATCATACAATAAATATATTGATTTATCTTTGATAACTTTAATAAAGAAATAATTCCAAATCCAATCCCCATAAGCAAAGCTATTATTAATCCAACTAGTGATATATTAGATATTCCTAAAATTAAAAATCTAAAAATACCTATCAAAATTGAAGAAACAAATGAAGCTATAAATCCACTATAGAGAGCAGAAATTAAAATTGGTATGTACCGAAAATCAATAAAAGTCTCTGATGTAATAGGGACACTATTTATCATCAGTATTATACCTAATATACCATTATAAAATCCCCATAGAAACTTACTTTTTAAGGATATATCCCGCGAAATTTTTTTATCTTTAAGAAAATGTTGAACAATACTCATAGATGCTATTAAAATACATGCATTTTGAAAGAAACTAAGAATCATAATTTATCACTTCTCCTCATAAACTGACACTTATTCTACAGTGATTATAGCACATTTTAAAAATACACATTACTCAATTTTTAAATAATGGTTTTGCTATTGCTGTAGCAGCATATTTGCTAATTCGCTTGGAAAAACAAATTATTATTCTATTAACAAATTAAATACCACTATCTTAACCAAGCTTGGAATTGTTATTAATAATGATAATCCTGATAAAGTAGCATAAGCAAAAGCGATAAACATATATTTTTTTTAATGTTTATCGCCTTATTCATTACCCTAGTTTAAAAATTAATAAAACCTTCTATTCTACTTTATCTTTAAATTCTTCTTCTACTATAAATTTCAAAACTTCTATTAGTTTCTAAAAATGTATTTACTTTAAATTGAATTGAATTTAAAAATATTATTGCAAACTCTGTCTTTCCAATAATCAGTATAACTACTTATAGAAAAACAAAATATTGCCGCCCTTATTATTAATGCTATCATCCAGAAAATCATTGAACTTTTATCTTTATTTGGTTTTATTTTAAAGGTTATTTATCAATATACTGAATCATACCCGCACCATACACTTCATTTGGTCTAATAACAAATTCAAACTTCTTATAAAAATCTTCTTTACCTTTAGCCGCCATTAAGCATACCATTGTTCCTTTTGCATAATTCTTTTTTATATATTCCATAATTTCATTCATTATTCCAATACCTAAGCTTCTCCTTTGATACTCAGGTTTAACAATTATATCTTGAATATATAGTGTAAATGCACCATCACCAATAATTCTACCATAGCCAACTATTTCTTTATCTTTTTCTAAACATACTGAAAATATTGTATTCTTAAGTCCAATAGAAATCACTTCTTTTTCAGGATAATCCCAACCAACCGATTGTCTCATTTCAATAAATTCATCTGCTGTTATTGCTCTTCTAACAATTTTTATATCATCCATATATTAATCCCCATTTTCATAGATTTTTTGTATATTGCATTTTCTAACTCACTAATTTGCTTTCTTTGCAAACGCTAGTATATGTCCATCAACATCAGAGCAATACGCAACATAATCTCCCCAATCTCTTAGTTCTGTTTTACTTATGCCAGTTCCACCAGCAGTTATTGCTCTGAGATAGTATTCATCAGGATCATCAACGAATATGTATAGCTCACTCCTTGGCACTCCATTTGCATCTTTAGGATTTGGTATTTTGTTTTCAAGAATTCTCATAATCCCTTCTTCTGGCATTAATCCTAATAAAACATTGTTTACCATTTGAAATTCAGTCATTCCTACAACATCTAGAGTTGGTTCATACCCAAGCAATTTTTTATAAAATACTTTACTTTTTCCTTGATCTTTTACATAAAAAATAATCATTAAATTTTCATTTTTACAAACGCTCATAACTCACCTCCTCTTCCATAATAATTTACTAATCTGCATTAATTATAGCATATTTTGTAAAAGTCTCATTATTCAATTTTCAAAGACATTTTTATAATTTACTACATCATTTTTTAATTGCGCAATAATAAACTTCTGCAAAATTTAATAATTCAATATAAAATCAGCAGCTTTAACTGCACCGCCACCACTTTTTATTTTGGCTGAATATATCTTGAGATTTTGTTTAAATTCGTTGTCATTAATAATTTTTCTACATGTTTTTAAAAGGAATTCACTATTAAAATTATTTATGCCAGGATTTAATGCACATCCTATTTCAGAAGCTTTTTCAGCATTAAAATGACGTTCAAAATGATTTCCCGGGAAAATAATTGCAGGTACTTCATTTTCAATGCACTGTACTGTGGTATTTTGGCCGCCGTGATGAATAGCTATATCTGCCATTTCTACTACCTTATCTGATGGAACCATACTCATAAAGTGAACATTACTAGTATTAGAGAACACATTGCTTTTAAAGCTAGGTTTTCCTCCTGCTGTGACAATAACATCAAATTCTGAACCTAAAAAGGCATCTAAAATTACCTTTTCATATATCGCCGGTGTTATTTGACCAGCACTTAAATATACATAGATTAAAGGACGTTTCTTTTCAAAGTTAAAATCTGATTTTATAAAATTCTTGGGTGTAACTGATCCTAAAAATATATATCTTGAACTATCTTCTAAATCCTCCAATTCAGATATGCTTGGAATAAAAACTTTGCTGCAGTTATAGTCTTGATTAAGTTCACATATGTTTTCTATGGTATCTAAATTTAAAGTTTTTAAAAGCTCATTATAACTTTCTTCATATCCATATTTAGTTTTATTTGAATATCCAAACTTGGAGAAATCTTTCTTGCTTGGAGTACCTCCTGTACAAAAGTAAGGTATGTCCATTTTCTTTGCAACTATAGGCATTAATGTTTCAAATTCCCCTAATATCAGATCTGGCTTAAAACTTTCTACTAGTTCCATTTCTTCTTTAAATGTATTTTGAACATATTCTTTAGAAATAAGACCTTTAAGTCTCATTACATCAGCTAAACTACTGATATTGAATTTATTAGATGAATTTCTGCTATTATTGTTACCTTGCTGCAACATCTTTTGTAGATCAAATTCAGGTTTATATCCTTGCACTACTTTATATCCACAGGCCTCAGCATAGTCTGCTTCTCTTCCTGCAGTTCTAAACATTATACTACAATCTTTCTGTAATCTTTTTATTTCATCTGCTATGGCAATTAATCTGGTTATACTTCCTAACGCTTCAATAGAAGCTATTCCAGGCGCAAATAATATTCTTTTCATAAGATAAACCTCCTAAATAATATTATAATAAAAAATATATTAGTGTATAATAAATTACTATATTATATAGTACTCGGGTAAAAAAATGTCTCCAAATATAAATATTTATTAGAGACATTCATTAATTAATTATAATGATCAATAACTTTTTCAGACCATTTTTCTAAAACATTATAAAATTCATTATATAGTTCCAATAGAAAAAATCCAGAGCCAATTGTTTCATTGTGCTGCTTTTCATTATTATATCTTGACTCTACAGTAAGTCTACGTTCTTCTATCTTGTTTTTGAAGTTTATTAGATATTCTTTTCTTTTTTCTTCTGATAAATGCTCAATATTATTAAAAAATGCATTAAATTCAAAATAAACTTTTCCTATATTCAATGAACTTTCTTCCATTAGTTCATTGAAATATTTATTTCCTTTTTCATTCATCGAATATAATGTTTTTTCAGGCATTTCTCCTTCTTTAACGGTTCTTGAATCTAAATATCCATTATCACACAATTTAATTATATTTTTATAAATTGATGGATCACTGATCTTTAACCAATTACTAAGATTCCAACTATTAAATTCTTTAACCATTTCATAAGCACTTTTTTCTTTGTTCTGTAAATAGCCAAGTATTATTAAATTTATTGAAGACAATTTAATCACCACCATTTATTATACTACTATAAACTATAGTAGTATATTTTACATTTGTCAATATAAAACTTAATGTAAATTTCCTATATATTAAAGCTGAAAAAGCCACATACCGGTTATTAAATCCAATATGTGGTCAAGTTTATGCGTATGTTAGCTGTATCCTACTATAACTTTTAGTCATTTCTACTTTCTTGTAAAAAAAATGGTTTTGTTTTAAGAATTTGCAAAGTAATTGGATATGCCATAAAAATGAAACCAAATACGGTTGAAAATACAATTGACTTGATGGAAATAACACCATCAACACTAGCACCATAGTATGTCAAAGCAGCAATCGGGACAAAAAGTATTAGCGCTGTAAACAATCCTGGGGAAAACCTACCGCTTTTTAAGACTGGCAAGAGATGAAAAAAAACAGTATTTATTAACATTAATGCAGGATATGAAAGAGCGATCATTGGACATTTCCATCCAATAATTGCTGAAATGCATCCATATAAAATAACCACTGCATTAAAAACATAAAACTCGTTCCATTCTGCAGGTAATTTTAGAAAACCTCTTGCCCATCCCCTCCAATCCAGTACCATTTCTTCAACAATGTGTAGACCATATGCTAAAGTTGCAATCCATAGAAAATACTCATGTACCATAATATTACCCCCCTATAATTTAATCATAATTTAAAACACTGTTTTAAATTATGATTAAATTATACTTTTAAATTCGTTTTATGTCAATTGAAACAAGCAAGGTGAATTTAGATTTCATTTGACAAAAACAACCATCATTTATAAAATAATAATCAAACTATGTTTAAAACCAAATTCTATATAGGAGTAAATTATAATGAAAAAAGATATGAGCAATCTCAACACAAAAGACAAGATTTTAGAAGCTACATTGAGCATTATATCTGAAGAAGGATTTCAAAATGTTACAATTCGGAAAATAGCTGTAGTTGCTGACGTAAATGTTGCTGCGGTTAATTATCATTTCGGTTCTAAAGATAATGTCATCAATGAAGCACTTGAATATTTAATGATTCAATCAAAAAGCATATTTAAATGTTTAAAAAATACTAATGAAGCTCCCGAACTTCGATTAAGAACTTTCATCGATAAGTATACGAAAAATTTGATCAAGTATCCTGATCAGATAAAAAATTTAATACATCAAAGCATTTATGAGAATTCCACTAAAAATAAATTTCAAGAATATCTAGAGATGGAAGGCGTAGAACTAATTAAAGCTACGATTAAACAAATTCGACCAGATAAGGATGATGTTACTTTGCAGATACTAGTTACGCAATTATTAAGTTGTTTACTATTTCCTGTTTTGTTGGGAGATCGTGCTACAGAGATTTTTGGAATTAAATTAAATGATCCTAAAAAGAGGAATGCTTATATTGAACTGCTTATTAAAAATGTTATTCAATAAAACTTTTTTCAATTATTTATGTTACAACCGAATTTTATCCATATATCCTTTATGAAAAGACAATGAAGGAGGTAAAAACAAATGGCAGTAACAAAAAACATTGATTCTGTTTCCCTTAGTATCGAAGTTCAAAAAGGTACTGATAAGGCAGGTGATCCAATCTATACTAAAAAGACTTTTTCAAACATCAAGAAAGATGCTGCACCTGAAAATGTATATGCTGTTGCAGATGCAATTAAAGGTGCTATGCAAGCTAAGACTAGAGATTACTTTATAAATGAATCTTCTAGTTTAGCAAACGCTTAGACAGTTAACAGTGCACAGTTTACAGTTGAGGATGAGATTACTTCGTAATCTCAATAACTGTAAACTCCAACTGAAAACTGTAACCTGCTAATACCAACTGTAAACTGTAAATTGTAAACTTCAAAAGGGGGGGTGATTAAATGGAATATACTTTAGCTATGACTTTTTTAACAACATCTGGTGAGAAAAGCACTTTAAGTGTTGCTGGTGTTAAACCAGATCTTACTAAGGACCAAATCAATGGCCTTATGGACACAATAGTTGCTAAGAATGTTTTTGAAACTAATTCTGGCACTTTTGCTAAGAAATCTGGTGCCCAAATTACTCAAAGACAAGTTACAAAATTTGATGTAGCTTAATTTAGAGCTTAAAAATAGACGGTAGTGTTAATTGCGACACTACCGTCTATTTTAGGTTTCTCTATCTTAATTATTATAGGCTTGCTTTAAAGCTTTTAAAAATTGTTCAGGCTCTTGAGCTCCTGACACAGCATATTTGTCATCAAAAACAAAGTATGGAACACTACTTATTCCTAATTTCCTTGCTAAAGCTTCATCTTCTTTTACTTTAGCTTTTAAACTTTCCCCAGCTAACTGATTTTTCAAATCACTTATATCTAAGCCAGCCTTCTCTGCTAGTTCAAGTAGTTTTTCTTCATTACCTATATCTAAGCCTTCTTCAAAATATCCTTTAAAATAAAGGTCTACTAGCTCTTTTCCCTTTCCAACACTTTCAGCATATTTGGAAATTTCATGAGCTAATTGAGTGTTATTCAACTTCAATATGTCGAATCTATAATTAAGACCAACTTCAGCAGCAGCCTTTGTGATTCTATCATTATTATCCTTAGCTTGTTCATAAGTAATATTGTACTTATCAGCTATAACTTGATGAATATCTTTTCCTTTAACATTTTTCTGTGACATATTTAATTGGAAGCTTTTAAATATTATTTCAACTTCATCCTTATGTTCAAAAGCTGCTAATGCCTTTTCAAACTTCCTTTCACCCATATAGCAGAATGGACATACAAAATCAAACCAAATTTCTACTTTCATAGTTTATTCTCTCCTTTTCATATCTATTTTTTCAATTAAGTCTTTAGTTATATCTAT
This sequence comes from Clostridium sp. YIM B02555, assembly GCF_022320955.1. Lineage (NCBI taxonomy): Bacteria > Bacillati > Bacillota > Clostridia > Eubacteriales > Clostridiaceae > Clostridium > Clostridium sp. YIM B02555. The sequence goes on from NZ_JAKJJY010000008.1 coordinate 185,008, forward strand.
AAGAATTGTCTTCTTTAACATATACTTTTTACACAATCTTGAAAATATAAACCTTTCAAAACAAAACGTCTTATAACATTAACTCTAGATGCAACAGTATCAGTTACATCCTGTTGTAATCATTATAGTTACAACTCATATTTTTGTCAATAACCAAAAATATGAACCTTCTCCTTTGAACATTTGCGACTAATTGAGCATTTGTAATTTTAAAAAATATGTTTTCCTTCAGCTTGAAATTTAACAAGTGATTTTGAGAATTCCAAAATATACTTGACTGTTTTTACCAATGCAACTACAATAGTTACAACGAGGTGATAAAGTTGAAAATTAGTAGTAGATTTACTGTAGCTATTCACATATTATCAGTTTTAGCTATTCAAAAAGATGTGCTTTGCACTTCTGAATTTATTGCAGGCAGTGTAAATACAAACCCTGTAGTTATTAGAAGAATAATTAGTATGTTAAAAAAGGCAGGTTTAATAAGTGTAACTTCTGGAACTGGAGGAGCATCTATTAATAAGCCTTTAAAGGATATAACTTTACTTGAAATTTATAAAGCAGTTAATGTTGTGGAGGAAGGTGGACTTTTTCAATTCAATGAAAATCCTAATCCAGATTGTCCAATCGGAAAAAATATTCAAAGCATTCTTGAATTAGTATTACTTAAAGCTCAAGATGCTATGGAAAATATTCTTTCTTCTTTTACAATGAATGACTTAATTGAAGATTTAAATAATAAAATAAATATATAATAATGTATTAAGGATATCCAAAGCGAGAATTAGACTTATGCAACAATTACCGAAAGCCAATACATTTGTCTTCCACAGGACTAGTGAAATTTTCGCTGGAAGGTTGTAAATAGGAGCTTGCAACCATTTCAGCATGCTCCAGATGTAAAATCTGGACAAGCTGAAAATGGAACATGCTCCCATTAACAACCTTCATCAGCTCAATTTCACATGCCTGCTTCCAGAAAAATGTATCGGATTTCTGATGTAATCTTGTAATTATAATTTCTAAATAATGTTTGTATATTCCATTTATAAGTAAAACTTTTAAATCGGATATCTATATTAAAATTAAGGAGTGATATTAATATGTCTACAACAATTTATTATTTTTCTGGTACTGGAAATTGTTTAAAGGTTGCAAAAGATCTAAGTGAGCAATTAGAAGACTCTAAAATTATACAAATATCTAAAAATAATATGTCCACTTCAGAAGACACTCAATCAGATAAAATAGGCTTTGTATTTCCTGTTTATTTTTCAGGAATACCTGTAATGGTGAAAAACTTTATAGAAAATTTGCACATCAATAAAAACACCTATGTTTTTGCTATATCAACTTTTGGAGGAACAGTCGGTACATCTCTTAATCAAATAAAAACCTTACTGAATAAGAAAGATATTAAATTATCTGCATCCTTTGGTATTTTATTACCAGGTAACGATCAGCTATTATATTCTCCTGCCTCAAAAGAAAAACAAGATAAACTTTTTAAAAATCAGCAAAATCAAATTTCTACAATAGCTTCAAACATAAAGGATAATCTACAGGTTGAATATAAGACTAATCCCATTATAAATACCTTGGGTAAATTGATATATAAAACTTTTAAACCCCAAAATATTGATAAGAACTTTTGGACTGATGAAAAATGTATAAGTTGTGGTATATGTTCCAAGGTCTGTCCTGCAAACAATATAGTTATGGATGAAGGAAAGCCAAAATGGGAGCATCACTGTGAATCTTGTCTTGCCTGTATGCAATGGTGTCCACAAAAATCTATACAATATAAAAAAGTAACTATAAGCAGAGACCGCTATCATAATCCAGACATAAAGGTAACTGAGTTAATTCAGAAATAACAAAACTCTAGATATGTATGGTAAAGTCGTGAATATTTAATAATTAATGAAGGCTGATTTCCTACTAAAATATTTAAGCTTAAAATAATTATTTTGTAACATATATAAAGAAATTTCACAAAAAAGGAAGCATACTACAAATAATTTATAAGTATACTTCCCTTTTGAATTTAAATAACTATTTTAGCATTCTTCCCATGTTAATTTCATCATGATAGTTTCCATCTTTAAGTTTAAAGGCATTTTTCATAATCCCCCAAGTCTCAAAACCATACTTTTTATATAAAGCAATGGCTTTTTCATTATCTGAAAATACTCCTAGTTCTATTTGCTCATAACCAATTTGCTTTGCCTGCTCAATTACTTCTTTAATAAGTATATTCCCAAGTCCCTTATTCCAATACTTTTCCTTTATTGAAATTCCAAAGGCTGCTCTATGCCTAAGTTTGATATGATCTCTTATACAATTAAGCCCTACATTACCTGCAAGTTCATCATCAATAAATGCTGCAATCATAAGGTCTTGCTTACTGTTTAAACTTTCCTTAATAAATTCAATTTCTTTATCAGTTGTAATTTTAATTTCTTCTGGATATCTAACCATAAAATGTGTTTCTTCTGATGTCATTTTCAAATATTCAAGCATTTTTTCAGCATCGAGCTCATTAGGACTTCTTAATATACATCTTGTCCCATCTTTTAATTTCATTTCTTTTTCATTAAATTTCATGTAAGTCCCTCCAAATTCAAATTTATCATTAGATTATAACATATTTTGTAAACATTGCTATATTTAATATTATTCTTGTCCCAAATTCCTTTTACACTCTCCACAAACAATCACAGCTTTATATCTCAAAATACCTTTTTCACTTCCACAAAAAATGCAGCCCCTACTATATTTTTTAACAACAATTTCATTATTAACCTTTAATATTTCCAATGGGTCTCCTTCCTTGATTCCTAATATCTTTCTAATTTCCTTTGGTATTACAAGTCTCCCCACATTGTCAAGGTTTCTAACCATTCCTGATTCTCTCATATTCAAAAGCTCCTTTTCATAATATATTACAATTGTCAATTAAATTGACAACACATTCAAAAATATTCAAGCATATTCAAATTCTATTCTCAATTATCCATTATCAATTGAGCCTTACAGCTCCGAAATTAATCACTGACCATTGACAATTTAGCATTGAGAATTGCTCATCTAAGCCTATAATTATTCCCAATATCCTTCTCAATTTCAACTAAATAATCCTTGCACATTTCATATATCCTTGACCCTACCCCTTCATCAAAAGCTAATAATCTATCAATAGAAAATTCACTGCTAACTATAATTGGCAGGAAGTTTAGATATCTATAATTTATAATTTCAAACATTATGTTAATATCACTTTCATTGATTTTCCCTTTAAAAAGATCATCAATAAGTAATACTTCACACAATTGATATTTTGATATCATTTTTCTATAGTATTCTTGATCAAGCATATTTTGTTTTACCTTTGTGATTATGTCTCTATAAGGCATGTACACAACTTTTATTTTTTGCTTTAGGAAATTTAATGCAATAGCAATACTAATATGTGTTTTCCCACTTCCAACTTGACCACATAATAAAATACTATTTCTTCTTCTATCCTTAATTTCATCAAAGTCACTACAATATGATGCTGCAGTTTCCTTTAATCTTTCAGCTTCTTTATTCCAAACTTCAAAATTAGAAAAGGTATTTTTACCATGTTCTACATTGATTCCAGAATAAGTCCACTCACTTTTTAACTTCTCTATCATCCTGCATTCGCAACTTATTGCAAGAGTCTGTCTATTCTTCTGTGGTACTAAAATCCAGCCAGTATCTGAACATTTCTCGCATTTATATAAGGTTCGCCTCTGCCCACTTTCGTTTGGCTTCTGTAAGTTTTTTTGGTTCTTTTGGTTTGAATCCTGTAAATTCATTTTTATCCGCTGTGCTATTCTTTCCAGCGCTTCTAAACCCATTTTTCTTTACCTCCACCTTATCCTCTGGATACCCTTCCCGTCTCCAATTTTTTAATATACCAATAGCATACTTTATATCTGGACAATTTTTCTCAAAGCTAACATCCATAGCCATCTTAACCCACTTTTCTCCATGAATACCAATAGCTGATCTTAGTGCAACATAGTCACAACCTCCAACTTTCCCTGTTATTTTTTCATGATACTGCATAAGCTCTAAAGCTTTAAGATTTATATCCTCTTCTTCTACAACTTCATTTTTGGTATTGTTATGCTTCTCAAAAGGACTAGACTGACCTATTGCTTCATCGCAAGCTGAGGTTTTATTATTTAAATCACAAGCATTATTTTTATTACTCTCTATGTTTTTATCTTTATCTATCTCTCTTTTCTCATTCTTATTCTTATTCTCTATCTCTTTCTTATTCTGTTTCGTTACTATAACGTTACTTTTATTTTGTGTAACGTTACTAGTATTTTTAGTAACAGTACAATTATTATTAGCAGTTTCAGCACTGATATTACTAACTGATTCATTAGTATCAGTATTAGTTTTACCATCAATAGCAGCATTTTCATAAGCTTCTTCACTAGTTTCTAAATTTTCTAATGCCTCATTTTCATCTAAGTCTTTATTTTCTCCTAAATCTATATCTTCTTCTAATGCTTCATCTTTGTAAGTTTCTTCCTTATTGCTTTTAGTTGCATTCTTTTCTGATTTTTTCTTTTCTCTATGAGCTTCAGCTCTTTTTCTATTTTGTTCACGAACTCTTTCCATTCCCTCTATGTTTTGATGCTTGTCCCAGTTTACAATTCTGATTATTTTATCAGAATCTATTTCAATCATCCCAAGACGTGATAACGTTTTTAATGCAAGTTTTATAGATGTTAAAGGCCTAGAAAATATTACAGCAAGCATTGTATCAGTATATGGCATATCCTCTGATAAGAAAACTGCCCCATCAGCATTAGTCTTAGCTGCTTGTATAAGTAATCTTATCCATAAATAGTGAATTGTATCTCTCTCTGGCATTTCATCTATTAACTTCATTCTTTCATCATCAGGCATGCCAGTAGCTAATTTAATCCATTTAATATCTGCCACAACTTTCACACTCCCACATATAAAATATTTCAAATTTGAATATAATTGCTTCATTTTTAAAAATATCATATTTATTTTTCTTCTTAAATTCATGCTACAATTTTAAATTCAGTTTATATCTTTCTATGTTCTAATGATATTTTTTTAAGCCATTCTAACAATAAATCTCTATTTATAAATACTTTTGCTCCTACTTTAAAATAAGGGAAGTCAGTATTAGGCTTATTTATTAATTCTCTTATTTTATCTTTACTAACATTTATAAACTCTGCACATTCTAAAACCGTAAGTGTCTTTTTATTCAAGTAAGAATTTTTAATAACATCATGAAGTTTATTAAATAGTATTTCTTCTTCATTCACCATATGTCACCTCTCATGCTGATTTAACTTCATCAATACTCTTTTCATAAATTTTCTTAACTTTTCTATTTCTAATATCTCAACTTCACACTTACCATTTTCAATATTACTAAACTGCATTCTAATGATATGAAGTTTTTCTGCAACCTTATAAGCCTTTATCCACATTTCTATTCTCATTTTATAAAATCCCTTCTCAATCCTCCTCGACTCAATTGTAAATATTTTACTTTTAAATGTAAAGCACTTTTTTAAAATAATTTTCACTTTTTAAAATTTATTTTCGTTATTGAAATTTTAAAATTATATCACTCTAATTTCTGATTTAAAAGTATTATTTTTAAATACCTTTTCAGAAAAATTATAAATATCCGAATTAATACTCAAACTTATAAATGGAATGTGTATGCATTATCGAGAAATTATAATCGTAACACTACACTATAAATTAGATACATTTTTCTGGAAGCAGGCATGTGAAATTAAGCTAATGATGGTTATTAAGCAGATAAGTGAAAGTCTAAATCTATGATTTGGTTTCTTGAACTTAGTTAACTCATTCATGAGTTAACCTCCTTTAAAAAACTGATTTGGTGTGAATCGCTTACTCAACGAACGAATGTGAGTCGAGTTTCCTCTAAGGTTGTTTCATTTTCTGCTTGTCATAAATTTACTTTAGGAACATGCAGAAATGGGTGCAACCTTCCACTTAGAACCTTCCAGCGAAAATTTCACTAGTCCTGTGGAAGATAAATGTATCTGATTTCGGTAATTGTTGCATATGTCTAATTCTCGCTTTGAATATCTATATATCTACAAAAAATATTTTTCCATTTATTTGAAATATATATTTTACAAATTTGTAATGCTGTTTTATAATTTAATTATAATTTAAAATACACAATTGCTTACAACACTATATCAAAGATATGATTTACATAAAATGTTCTTATATTTAGAACAAAATATGCAAATTATAGACTACATTGCACATATGTAGTCTATGAATAAAATAAGTAAAATCAAGTAGTATACAAGCAAGTACACTAGATATCTAAAGGAGATAAGCATATGTTTAATGAACGCTTAGAAAAATTTCGAAAAGAGCTAAATCTAAGAAGAAAAGAAATGGCAGCTAAACTCGAGGTTAGCGAAAGCTATTATAGCTTAATTGAAAGCGGAAAAAGAAATCCCTCAAAAAATTTTATCGAAAAGGTAGTTTTAATAAGCGAATCCCCTGAGGAATACTGGATATATGGAATAAATAGAGAAGACTATACAAATACTAGAGATGATTTTAAATCGCTAAAAAAAGCTCTAGATGCTATTCTTGATCTAGGTTCAATTAAAGATATTGATGAAATATTTGATCAAGATAACATGCCTAAAGACTCACTTGGCAAATTATTAATTGCAGCCTTAAAAGCAGATATGAAATATATGCTTGAAAAAAGACAAAAAGTATAACATTTGATTTTTACTAGGAGTAATGCTTATATTTCATTTTAATTATGCTTAAAAAGCATAATTCCAAATCACACTAAAATATATATTAAATAACAAAAACAAGGATAATTTAATCCTTAACTATTAAATTATCCTAATAATCTTTTTCATATTATTTTATATTTACTCAAAATTATAATACGCAATATTGAATAACTCTAATACTATTTTACCTAATTATTTTGAACTATTTGTACTTCCATTCCATCTGGATCATCTACAAAGAAAAATGTAGATGATGGTGCTGGTGAAATTGGCCCTCTTTTTATAGGAATATTATTATTTTTTAAAAGTTCCATAGCCTCATCAAGTGATTTAACTTCAAAGCCAATAGAAAGTCTTTCAGTTCGAGCCGGAATATTTTGTTTTTTATTATATATCAATTCTACTTTCGTTCCATCTTTTTCTCCAAGCATTACAATTTCAGTATCTTCTCCAACCTTAAATTGTTCTGCAATTTCTAATCCAATTATCTCATGGTAAAATTTAAGAGACTTCTCCATATTGCTCACATTTAATGTTATCCAACAAAAATTCATAATTTATATCCTCCTTGTTTTAAGCATTTTAACTTAATAATATACATTAATTTCCACTTATATTTTTCATACCTTAATTTACACTATTAGTGTTTTTCAATATTTACTGCACTTGAAATGAATGATGAAAAATCATTTGGCTTTCTACCTAATATCCATGTTAAAACATTGGAATTACCAACAAACCCATGATCATTATAATGTTTAAACATTTTTAATAGTCCATTTAATCTATACTCTCCCACACCAATTTTTTTTAATTGTGCTTCAAACACTTTATCTTCAGTAGTTTCAACTTTAATTTCACTTCCAAAATTCTGCTCCATAGCTGCTACCATACCAGATAAAGATAAGTTTTCAGGTCCGCAAAGTTCATATGTAGCACCTGTATGACCTGAGGTTGTAAGAATTATAGCTGCTGCTTCAGCTACATCATCTAAGTCAACCATATTCATGCGAGTTTCTTTTGTAAAGAACTTTTGTTGAAATATCCCTTTTTCAGTAAGTGATTTCCAAGATTCAAATATATTCTGCATTATTACTGCTGGCTGAATGATAGTATATGGAATTCCCGAATCCACCACCTTTGCTTCAACCATTAGCTTTTTCTGATGATGTGGCATATCTTGGAGCACAGAATGTAATACTGAATGGAATACAAAGTGCTTTATTTTAGCTGCTTGAGCAGCTTTTATCATCATTTCTCCAATCTCAACCTCAAGTGGATTTAAAGCAGAGCAGATGTGGTATACAGCATCAACTCCTTTAAATGCTTTATCTACAACTTTAGGGTCCATCATATCTCCTGCAATTACTTCCATATCACCTAAAGATTTAATTTTCTCAATTTGTTCAGTTCTATAAACGAACGCTCTTATTTCCTCACCTTTCGATAATAAAGCCTTAATTATTGCACGACCAGTTTGGCCATTTGCTCCAGTTATAAGTATCATAATAAATCTCACCTTTCTTAAAATTAAAGTAAATTTTTTGTTTACCCTAGTTAGTTTTTACATGCATTTTTGCATAAAATAGATTAATATAATCCTATTATTATTATGAAACTTATACAATACTCTTTTTTTATATACATGGTATGAAAAAATATACTTAATATACGACAAAAAACTTTAATATATAAAAGTCTAATCACCAGATTTCATTTGCTCTATACCCCAAACTGATAATTCATAAATTAATGGTAATAAACTTTTTCCTTTATCCGTCAAATTATATTCTACTCTTAAGGGCATTTCATTGTATTGTACTCTCTCAATAATTTGATCATTTTCAAGTTCTTTTAACGAATTTGATAACATTGTATTAGTTATTCCTTTCATTTCTCTTTTAAGTTCATTAAATCTTATTGTATCATTTTTAAATAACTGAAGAATTATTCTAGGCTTCCATTTTCCCCCAATTTGTTCAATTGAATATTTTACAGGACAATCACTTTTCGTATCAGATTTCTTTATTAATTCTAAAAAAGTATCATAGTTATTTTGATTTGCCAATTTTATTTCCTCCTTTTGGTACACAATTTCGTATCTGGTAGCAAATTTCTGCGTACTTGTCTTAAATTTTAATATTAAATATACTAAGTATACATAATCTAAAATAATGAGTAAATATGATTAGACATAAATAATTTAGTTTTTAAATAAGCACTCCCCAAGTTTCTTTATTAGTAAGCCTGATAAAATCATATTTTTCAATACTAACTGGTTCCGCAAGCAAACTAATATCAATGAGTCCTTTATCTATTCTTTCCTTAACATCATTTTGTTACTTTATTTTTCAATATAGTTAAATATCGAATTTTTTGCTCTCTTCACGCTACCTCCGTGAATTGCAAGTCCTTTTTTCACTTCTGCATCCAGATAAAATAATAATTTTATAAAAAATCAAACCAATTAAAACATCCCAGTAAAGCAATTTTCTATACTTTACTGGGATCAATTTTAACTCTTGCACTTATCAAAACATATTTTTATTTTCCACATTTACTTGTTTTATGTAATCCAAAGACTTATTGCTACGAAACCTCTATAATATAAATTTCATATACTACTAAATTGCAGCACCATCTCTACCTAATTCATATCCATCAACTACTGTGTTACTTGCCATAGCACCATCAGCATTTAAATAATACCATTTATTATCTATGTATTTCCAACCTGTTTCCATATGCCCTAAAGTGCCATAGTTTTTTCCATCACACAAATAATACCATTTACCATCTATGTCTTTAAACCATCCTGTATCCATCTTACCATCTGCCCCTAAATGGAACCATACCCCTGCTGTATCTTTTCCATCAAAAGACCAATCTCCGACTTCAGATTTATACCAGCCAGTCACCATCTCACCAGAACGATTATTAAAGAAATACCATTTATTATCCATTAGTTTCCAGCCAGTAGCCTTAGAGCCATCCTCTTTTATTAGATATTTTTTGCCATTTTCACCTTCTACCCATCCTGCTTTACTATTTGTTGTATTATTATTTGTTGTATTATTATTTGTGCTATCATTATTCACATTCTTTTTATCAGTATATATACTTGTTGTATCATGATGCTTTTTAGTTGTTACAGCTGCCGGTGTTGTTACTGCTGCTGGTGTTGTTACAGTTACAGCCGGTGGTGTTGTAGTTCCAACTATATTTAATGCAGAACTAAGGTCTGGATCCAAACTATTTATTAACTCAAAGGAAACAGAGCTTCCTGCTTCAATGTCACCTAAATCAAAAGTAATAGTTATCCATGTATCAGCTGTTGTCTCAGCTTTCAATAATCCTGCTCCATCAGCAATATAACAACTTGTATTATAAGGATCTGTCTGATTGGTAATTGCTGCTCTTGCTCTTGAATCTGAAGAAAGATATAAAAATGGTTCATTTGTAACAGCACCTTTTGCAATAACAATAGCTCTACTATCTTCAGGTGGATTTTCTACAACTGAATTTTTTGTTGCATAATTACTATTTTTATCTGCATCTTGATCTGGATCAACGCTTCTTAGATATCTAGCATCATAGATTTTATCTCCACTCAAATTTTCATATGTCACATTTACCTTGAAATATTTATCATTAACATTAAAAGACACTACTTGAGTTATTTTTAATTTTCCATCATTAGTAGTTCCTTCAGTTGTTGCTGAGAGCGTATCTCCACTTGATGTATCTGTTGTAGAAATACTTGTTATACCATTCATTGATGTTCTCTCAGAAACCTTTGCTAATGTTTTTGTGCCTTCTGAATCTTTATATCCAACCACATAGCCTTCATATGGAGAACCTGGCAAAAAGAAATCCCCTGTAGTTGATGCATTCCCTGTATCAAAACCATCTCCATCTACCACCATTCCTAGCGTTGTTCTGCTTACTGGATGGAATCCAGCAGGCGCTGCACTTGACGTACCAAAAGATCCATGCTTATTAACTCCAACTTCTATGTAATTTCCGCCTAGAAATACATCATTTCCTACAGTAGCATGGTGCACCCCTGGTAATGCAGATGCATATGCCTTGTCGATAAAAGAGTTCGTTCCTGATAAAAAACCAATAAATAAACTTGTAACAATACCCATAGCAATTTTTCTTTTTTTAATCTTTTCGACCAATATAACCCACTCCTCAAATTAAATTTAGTAATAAATGTATTTATTACACTTTAATTATCGGTTTGTATTAAAATTACTTTAATAACTCTTTTATATGAATTTACTACTCCAATCGCACAAGCACAGTAATTATATTCTACATTCACTAAAATCGCAAAGCTAGCAATCCGACATACATACAGCCTTTTCCCAGATTTTCTAATCAATAATGTTCATATCATTTATGTATATTATTCTCTTCATTTTTCGACATAAAGCATTGTATAACAAAGATTTACGCAAATATTTTGTCGAACGTTTTTATATAATTAATCAATTATCATATACTTCAGTCTTAATATCTTTCCAAACAATGCTCGTAGAAAAATTCACAAATCCTATCACCATCTTTGTTATTATAAAAATCGACCATTAAAGTATTAAATTCTAGTCTATTCCTTGCTTTAATTTATTTTTATCCAGAGCAGGATTAAAATCGTTATAAAATTTTGTTCTTTCAAATAGCATTGTTAGCCTCTCCTTCTTTAAATAATAAAGACTTGAGAATTATTACAAACTCCTGCTTCTCAATTGGGCATTATTTATTTTTATTATAACCAATAAGTTATAGATATCCAATTTAATAATCAAACCTATAAATGGAATATACATGTATCATTGAGAAATTATAATAGTAACACTACACTAGAAATTAGATGCATATTTGTGCAAGCGGCATATGAAATTAAGCTGTGATGGTTATTAGTGGAAGGTTGTTCCACTTTCTGCTTGTCATAAATTTACTTTAGGAACATGCAGAAATGGGTGCCCCCTTCCACTTAGAGCCCATCCAGTGAAAATTTCATTAGTCCGCTGTAATAAATATGTGTTTAATTTCGGTAAGTTCCGCATAAGTCTAATTCTCGCTTTGGATATCTTTACTTAAAACAAAAAAAGAATGATCTACTAGGGTGAATAGATCATTCTAAATACTGGTTATATATTTTTATAAGGGGTAAATAATAAATAATTATCTTATACCTTTATAATATAAGATAATTATGTCATTAGTGTGGCAACTTATAGTATTATTTATGTATTAATAATACTTTTGTAAACATTACGTGAAATACTATAAGGACTATTAAAAGAAAGGATAAAATCCTGTGTATTTTCACCCAGTTCCCCCTCATATTTTTGTTGATTCCAAAGCCATATATCCCTATTGTAAATACAATCCACATTACAATAGCAGCTATAAGTCCAGGTATTGATAAACCTTTATAACTATACATTAAGTAAAAATGTACTACGATTGCTATTGATGCAATTACTCCAGCTATTTTATGATATTTCACTACAAATTTCATTATACCTCTATAAATACTTTTGAATTTCTCCTTGTCTTTGGGTAACCTATTTATATATATTTTATTTATATACTTCATAAAAAAGTTAAGTAATGCTATTGCATAGCCCCAAACACCAATCCATCCAAATAAACCTGCCATTTCTTTCATCCCCAATACCTCCTCAACATATAAATAAATATAAATTTAATAAAGTATTCTAGATAAATATGTAAAAACCTTTATTAATTTAAATAGTTCTGCATTCTTTGCTATCTATTTTTTCTGTAAGATATTTTGAAAAAGCAATTGCTATTTTGCTGGAAATCAACCCCAAAATAACTCCAGTTAGTACATCCGTTGGGTAATGCACATATAAATATAACCTTGAAAAGGCTATTAATAACGCTAACCCAAATAAAACAAATTTATACTTTTTAAAATAATTAGCTAATACTGCTGCAACAGCAAAAGCTGAAGCTGAATGCCCTGATGGAAAAGAATATGATGTGGGCTTTTTAATCAGCATATCAATTGCAGGAATATTAACACAGGGACGTGTTCGCTGAACCAAATGCTTTAGTATTCCTTCCCCTAAAATTGCACTTATGATTAAAGCACCTAAAGCTATAAGTCCAATTTTTCTATATTTTTTATTTATCATCAATAATAGAATTATTACAATCCATATGGCTCCATTATTCCCTAAGTGAGTACTTGTAATCATAACCTTGTCCATAATATAGCTATGCATATTATTTTTTATAAATATTAGTATAGAATCATCTATATTTTGCAACATTGATGTCCTCATCTCCTTTGTTCCTTACATTTTTGATTTTAGTATTAGTTTTTTATAAACTATTGATTTATTAATATAGATATCCAAATGAATAATCAAACTGCGGCTTGTTTCATTTTCAGCTTGTCCAAAAGTGAGTGTCAAAAAAGTAAGTGTCCAAAAAGTGAATGTCCAAATTTTATATTTGGAAACATGAACTTTCTCCTGTGGAGCTTTTATATTTGGAAACACGAACTTTCTCCCTGGAGCTTTTACATCTGGAACACGCTGAAATGACTGCAAGCCCACATTTAGAACCTTCCAGCGAAAATTTCACTAGTCCTGTGGAAGATAAATGTATCTAATTTCGGTAATTGTTGTATAAGTCTAATTCTCGCGTTTGATATCTATAGTAGATTCAATAAAGTATATCGTAAAGTAACGGAAAAGTCACCTAGTAAATAAAACAACTTAATTTGGCTACTAATCTAACCAATTAAGTTGTTTTACTTTATATTCCTTTATGCCTCATATATTATTCTAACCCCACTTCTGAGGTTAAAACTATTCCGTTATACTATTTAAAGTAAACTTGCTTTCCTCCAGGAATTTCATAGATTTCTCCTGCTACACTGACCCAAACTGATCTGAAGTTTGGATTATATACAAAATCTCCCTTCATTGAATATTGTAAATTATCACAAGCCTTTAAATAATCAACAATTTCAATATTAGTTGCATACCATATATCATCTCTATTACCTACTTTTTCACAGAACTTTTCAATTACCTCCCAGTTATTGTCCCTAGGGAATTCAAAGCTGTGTCCCCACACATAAAACATGTACATATATTGTTTTTTAGTCAATGCCACAAAATCCTCTGCATATTTAAGTAAATCAGGATCTGCATGCTTACAAGTTCCTTTCCATTCAAGAAAATCTATTGGCAAATCAAAGGTTCCTGTAGTTTCAACTACTCTACCATACTCTATTCCAAGGCTTGGCAGCATAGTTTTTATTTCATTGCTATAAGACCCATTTGGATAAGATAAACCTCTTACTGTATATCCAACTAATTCTTCTAGCTTTTCTCTATCAGCAATAATTTCCTTTGCTACATGTGCTAATGGTAATCTTGCTATAGTTGGATGTGTAGCAGTATGACATGATATTTCATGCCCTTTATATAACTCTCTAATTTCTTCTTCAGGTATTCTTAAACCATAAACATCATTAGGTGCTGGTGGAGCATCCTTAAAAAGTGCAGAATTTAAATGGAAGGTTCCTTTTATTCCATACTTATTAAATAATTTCAGTAATCTTTTGTCTGGTTCTCTTCCGTCATCATAACTCATTGTTAATGCTTTAAACTTTCCTTCTGGGAAACATTTGTATATTGTTTTCATATTTATGCCATTCCTTTCACTCGTTCCAAGTAGGAAACCAAATAAAAATATAGATATCCAAATTAATAATCAAACTTATAAATGGAATATGTATGCATTATCGAGAAATTATAATCGTAACACTACACTAGAAATTAGATACATTTTTCTGGAAGCAGGCATGTGAAATTGAGCTGATGATGGTTATTAGTGGAAGGTTGTTTCATTTTCTGCTTGTCATAAATTTACTTTAGGAACATGCAGAAATGGGTGCAACCTTCCACTTAGAACCTTCCAGCGAAAATTTCACTAGTCCTGTAGAAGATAAATGTATCTGATTTCGGTAATTGTTGCATAAATATAATTCTTACGTTGTGTATCTATATTATCCTTTCCTTTCTTTGAACGAATTAAGTATTATTTTAATTACAGATTTTACATTCTGTTTAATTTTACCACAAACATAATTCTAATAACAAATCCAATATTGGCAAAAATATTTCATGCATTGTAGCTTTTATGACAATATAAATTGTTACTTCCCATGTGAAAATTGACTGTTATATATCTTATTATATAGCCCATTTTTAGTCAGTAATTCTCCATGTGTACCTTGTTCAACAATATTTCCCTTATCCATAACTAATATCTTATCAGCATTCTTTATGGTAGATAATCTATGAGCAATTATAAAGCTTGTTCTACCTTTCATTAGATTATCCATAGCATTTTGTATTTCCAATTCTGTACGTGTATCTACACTTGAGGTTGCCTCATCTAAAATCAAGATTTTAGGATCTGCTAAAATTGCACGAGCAATACACAACAGCTGTTTTTGCCCTTGAGATATGGATGAATTTTCATCACTCAAAACTGTATCATATCCATGTGGAAGTGCTCTTATAAAATCATCAATCTTTGCAAGTCTTGCTGCCTTTTGAATTTCTGAAATATCTGTGCCTTCTCTTCCATATGAAATATTATCTTTTATACTTCCATCAAAAAGCCATGAATCCTGCAGCACCATACCAAATAAAGCTCGTAAATCACTTCGTTTTAAGTTGGTAATATCAATCCCATCAATTTCTATTCTCCCACTATTTAAGTCATAAAATCTAATAAGTAAATTTATCAATGTAGTCTTTCCTGCACCAGTTGGACCAACTATAGCAACCTTCTGCCCTGCTGTCACCTTTAAACTCACACCTGAAATTAGAATTTCTTTTTCATATCCGAATCTTATGTTCTTAAACTCTATATTGCCTTTTGGATTTGATATTATTTTGTTATCTGCAATATCTCCTGCTTCTTGGGCTTCGTCTAGAATTTCAAATACTCGTTCTGCTGAGGCAATAGCTGCCTGCATTGAATTTAATATATATGCTGCTTCAGTTAGTGGCTCTGAGGCTTGGTCTACATATTGAAAAAAAGCTTGTATTATTCCAATAGACAATCTTCCTTGAATAGCGAATATAGCTCCCATAGCAGCTATTACTACATATCCTACCTGGTTCATCAAGCGAATTAAAGGATTTATGGCATAGGTGATAAATTGTGCTTTTTTCTCATCTAAATATAATTTCTCATTAGACATTTCCACAGCCTTTATTATATCTTCTTCCATATTAAAGGCTTTTACCTCCATTTGCCCAGTAAAATATTCTTCAATTTGCCCATTAAATTTTCCTAAAGATTCCTGTCTATTCGTAAAATAATTAATGCTTTTTTTCTCAAACATAGATGCTGCTATAATTCCCATGATAATAATAAAAATAGCTACTAAGGCTAATATCCAATTTATAAAAATCATAAATGAGACAGCTCCTATTATTGATAGAACAGCTGTAATAAACTGCATGAGTCCTGACTGCAGTGTATCAGATACTTTTTCTAAATCATTTGATATCCTGCTTAAAATTTCTCCCTTTTTATGTGTGTCATAATATTTTAAAGTTACTTTTGTGAGCTTTTCACTTATTTTCTTCCTTATAGATAACACTAAAGTTTGAGCTACTGATGCCATTATATACTGCTGTATATAATTAGATACGAAGGATAACAAATATATTCCCAATAGCATAAAAGCTAACTTCATTATGATATCAAATCTTATATTAAAGTAACTACTAGAAGATGTATTTTTTATTCCATCATATATAGTATTAATAGCTTCACTAAAAATTAATGGACCAATCATAGTAAAGGCTAAACTCATAATAGCAAAAAATATTACAACAATTAATTTCCATTTTTGATTAAGGAGCAGTTTCATTAGCCTTTTTAATGTTTTCTTCGTATCTTTAGCTTTTTCTATTGATATTTCACTATCGAAGGAGAGTATATCATTTGATCTTTCATCATTCATTAGCTAATTCCTCCTTGCTCAATTGTGATTCTGCTATTTCTATATAAATAGAACAATTTTTCATAAGTTCCTTATGCGTTCCCATTCCTACTATTTGTCCTTTATCTAAGACTATAATCTGATCTGCTTCCATAATAGTACTTATTCTTTGAGCAATTGTTATAACAATTGAATCCTTTAACCTTTCCTTCATCGCTCTTCTGAGTCTAGCATCTGTGCTATAATCCAAGGCAGAAAAGCTATCATCAAATACATATATATCACTTTTCTTTATCAAAGCTCTTGCAATACATATTCTCTGTTTTTGCCCTCCTGAGAAATTACTTCCCCCCTGCGAGACTATTGAATCATAATCAGATTTTAAATCCATTATAAAGTTATCTGCTTGAGCCGTTATAGCAGCACTTCTTATTTCCTCTAACGTTGCGTCCTTTTTTCCATGTCTTATATTGCTAGCTATAGTTCCACTAAATAGAAATGCTTTTTGTGGCGAAAAGCTTATAATATTCCTTAAATCTTTTTGTGAAAACTTTTTTATGTTAATATCATTAATTAATATTTCTCCATTTTTTACGTCCTGTAATCTTGGTATTAATTTAGCAATAGTACTTTTTCCCGAACCAGTGGCACCTATAATTGCAGTTGTTTTACCACTTTCACAAGTAAAATTAATACCTTTAAGTACAGGCTCCTGTGCATCTTTATATGAAAATATAACATTTCTAAATTCTAAGACTTTTTTATTATTTGAAATCTGGTTAGTTATTTTTTCATCTATAATTTCAGGCTTGTACGCCAACACTTCTAATATACGCTTAGAGCATGCACTAGCACGTGGTAAATTCATAAGCACCATTACAGCCATAACTAAATACACGAGTATAATTATTGAATATTCTATAACGGCCATAATATCTCCAACTAACATTTTTCCAGCATTTATTCTGATAGCTCCAAACCATAAAATAGCCACAGTACATATATTTAATATAAATAATATTAACGGCATTCCCATTGCAAATATCTTGTTCATTTTTATATTAATATCAGCATAGCTCTCAAAAGTGCTATCCATTAGCTTTTTTTCATACCTGTCACGATTAAAAGCACGTATAATTCGTATTCCAGAAATAAATTGCCTAACTCTAGAATTTATTTTATCTAACTCTTCCTGCATTCCAATTGATAAACTTATAACTTTTTTACTTATTAGTAAAATAAATATTAGAAGTGATCCCCCTGTTATAAGTATTATTAAAGCCATATACTTATCTTTAAAAAATGCTAATAACATTCCTATTAAGGTTATAAATGGGACAGGAATAATCATCTCAAAAATCATTATTACTGTATTTTCCACTTGATTTACATCACTTGTACATCGTGTTATTAAAGAGGAAGTAGAAAATTTTTTATAATCTTCTATAGATAACTTTTGTGAATGCAAAAATATTTTCCTACGCATATCTCGCGAAAGTGCTGCTGATAAATTAGCTGACAAATATGTAGATAATATAGCTAATATTCCAGTAAGTATTGCAACACCTATCATTATCCCACCAGTCTTTAATACGTAGTCCATATCCCCTTTCACTACTCCATTGTTAACTATACTAGCCGTCAAGGTTGGAACATATAATATTCCTAAGGTTTTGAGCAATATAACTATAACTAATGATGTAACAATTACTTTATTAAACTTAAAATATTTAAGTAACTTTAGCATAACTTTCCCTTTCATTTTCAATTTAATTTTTAAGTCTTAATTATTCATCCGATACCTTAACCTCTAAAATATCTAAAATAAAAATAACTAAAGGTATTCCCAACAATAATCCCCATGTTCCCATAAATTGTTCTCCCAAAATTAATATTATAAATATAAAGAATACTGGCAATGATGTTTTATCGGACATTAACTTTGGATTTAATATATAACTTTCTAATCCATGTAATAAAGCAATCATTATAATAACGGATATTACTTTAATTACACCTCCAACATTGAATGCTATTAAACAAAGTGGTATTAAAGATATTATAACTCCAGCCACCGGTATAAAACTTAGCACAAATATCATAAAGCCTAGACCTATTAATTGTGGAAATCCCATAATCCATAAAGCTATGGTAGAAAGAATAGAATTTACTAATGCTATTAAAAATTGAGCTTGTATTACTTTTCCAAAGGAATTTAAGAAATTTAATCCAAAATACTCAAGACGATTGTAAAGTCTTGATGCTTTACTCGTTTTAAATTTGCTTATAAATTTTTTTATTCTTTCTATATCTAAGATAAAAAGCATACTTAATATTAATGAAATAAATAAATTAGCACTTCCCTGTACTAAGCTTTTGCCAGTAACTATCAAAGTATTCATAAGCGTATCATAAGATTTTGATATATCAATCTGCTTCCTTAAGATATCTATATATTCTTTCCAATTATCAGGTACATTTATTTTCCATAGCTCTTCATATATGATTTGAATTTCTCTTATAATTTCAGGAATATACCTACACGCAAAAAATATTATTAATCCAAAAATAATAATATATAAAACAATCGTTACTAAGGTTCTTGGCAAGCGCGTTTTTCTTACTATATATTTTTGCAAATTATATAGTAAATAAGAAAATAAAAATGTAAAAATAATTAGATTAAACAAATCTTTAATAAGATAAATTATTAAGGCTATAACCATAAATTCCATAACAGTTCTTATTACATTTTTCCAAAACTCATATTTCTTTACTTCCATATTAAAATTCCTCCTCTGTAGCTGATAACATTTATTCAAGCCTTACTTACTAATCAGATCAAATCTTTTTTAACTTAAATTTTGCTATCATAAGATAAGCAAGAACACTCATTAAAATAACCGATAGTATTATTACAAATACGTTATTTTTAGGTACAAATAACGAAAATAATGCTAGAATTGAACCTGCAATAGTTATTGGAATTCCTGTGAAAGTTCCATTAAATTCACTAACATTATATTTTGCTAATCTGTAACAACCACATATAATATAAGCTTGTGCTGAAATAATTCCAATCACGCCAAACGCCTGAGAATCAAAAATATATTTAGAAAATATTAATATAGCTGGGGCAACTCCAAAGGAAATTAAATCTGCTAAAGAATCTAGTTCTTTTCCTATTTCACTGGATACCTTAAAATATCTTGCAATTCTGCCATCATATCTATCTATTAACGCAGCAACAATTATAAATAAAGCTCCTCTACTAAAATTTTTATTGAAAACTTCAATTATTGAAAGAATTCCAAAAGATAAATTCATAAATGTTAATATATTAGGTATAAATTTTTTAACCATGCCTCGACTCCTTTTACTTACTTAACTATATCTGTTCATTAACTTGATTACCTTGGGAAAACTTACTTATAAGCTTATCCTTATAAATTATCCCTAATACAAATGCTATTAAAGCTATAAGTGAAATTACTATTGTTGACATATAATTTCCATAATGAATATTAGATCCTATCCATAATTTTTTCCTTTCTTGTTTGTAATCTAATAATTAAAAGTTTATCTACAACATCTTAAAATCTACATATACTAAATCTTAAGAATTCTTAAGTCATCTTAAATAATGTAGATTTAAACAATACAGCGTTATATACTAATAACAAATGGAGGTGGCTAATAAGTACTATGAGGAATATTTTAATTGCGGATGATAATAATGAGATAAGGGAAATAGTTAAAGTTTTATTGGAAAGTGAAGGTTACAATGTGCTAGAGGCTGTAGATGGTGAAGATGCTATATGCAAGGTCGATGAAAGCATTGATTTAATAATACTTGATATAGTAATGCCTAAAAAAACTGGCTTTAAAGCGTGTATAGAAATTCGCGAGAAGACAAGTGCACCAATTTTATTTTTAACAGCTAAATCCCAAGATTCAGATAAATATATGGCATTTTCTGCTGGAAGTGATGATTATCTTTCAAAACCATTTTCCTATACAGAACTAGTATCAAGAGTCAAGGCTTTACTTAGAAGATATTATGTTTATAAAGGGAAAGAGGCAAATGACTCAATAGATTCAATTAGTATTAACGGATTAAAAATAAATTTAACTTCAAACGAAATTTCAATAGACGGGCGAGAAATTGCTTTAACTGAAATTGAATATAGTATTCTTTTATTGATGTCTAAAAATCGTAAAAAGATTTTTTCAGCACAAAATTTATATGAGAGTATTTGGAACGAACCCTATTTTTACTCTTGTAATAATACGGTCATGGTTCATATAAGAAATTTAAGAAGTAAGTTAGAATCCGATCCACAAAATCCAAAATATATAAAAACAGTTTGGGGAAAGGGGTACAGGATTGAATAAAAAATTTCTATCTACTAAATTAGAAATTAAATTAATCATAGCTTTAATATTTTCATTTATTATATCTGTTTGTATATTTCTTTTAATATATACAGCAGGTGAAAATATACTAGATAACTACTTTAACAAGACTTCCTTTCTTGTAAACCAAAAAAAGCAAGCTGTGTCAGAGTTTAAGGAATATGTATCGGATAATGGCTTATCAATAAATGATCATGACAAAATCGAAAGTTGGATTCGCAAAAACAAGAATGTGAATCTTTATATTTATAAAGATAATGATTTAGTTTATGCTTCTAATATAAATGATGAAGTAACAAGTTATGAACAATATAAAGAAAGTCCAATTTTCCCTAGTAATACTCTTGTTGATGTGTCATTTATTGATTCTGATGCAAAAATGCATATGGAATGCTTTTTTGAATACAAGTATTACTATTTTCTAGCTTTTGCTGGAATCGCTATATCATTGCTTTTCTTTATAATTCTTATACTGTTTTTTATTAACAAAAAAATCACCTATATTGGACTTCTTGAAAATGAAATAAAAATCTTAGAAGGAGGAGATTTAACCTATGATATTACTATAGATAGCAATGATGAGCTTTCATCCTTGGCCCAAAGCATTAATGATATGAGAAAATCCTTTATCGAAAGGTTAGAAAATGAAAGTGAAGCTCAACTTGCAAATAGTGAGTTGATTACAGCCTTATCCCATGATCTAAGAACTCCACTAACCGCATTAGTTGGGTATTTAGATATTATAGAATATAAAAAATATAAAACTGAAGAAAACTTTAAACAATATATTCATAATAGTAGAGAAAAAGCATATCAAATTAAATATCTATCAGATAAACTATTCGAGTACTTTACAGTTTTTAATACCTGTGATGCTTTAGAATTAGAAACCTTTAATGGAAATGAACTACTAGAACAACTAATTCAAGAGCAAATTTTCCTGTTAGACAATAAAGGATTTTTCTTTGATTTTTCTTCTTGCAATACACCTTTTTTACTTGAAGTGAATTTAATATCAATACAACGAGTTTTTGATAATATTTTTTCTAATCTATCTAAATATGCAGATAAATCTAAAGTGATTAAAGTTAACTACTACATTGAAAAAGAAAAACTATTTATAACTGTAGAAAACCAAATAAATAATTTAAAAGCATTAGATAGCACAGGTATAGGACTAAAAACCTGCAAGAAGATCATAGAAATGCATAAAGGAGAATTTGATATTAAAAGAAGAGAAAAATTATTTTTGGTTTCGATAACTTTAAATATAACTTCATCTTAACTATAGATATCCAAAGCAAGAATTAGATTTATGCAACAATTACCGAAATATGATACATTTATCTTCCACAGGACTAGTCAAATTTTCGCTGGAAGGTTCTAAATGTGGGCTTGCCGTCATTTCAGCGTGTTCCAGATGTAAAATCTGGACAAGCTGAAAATGAAACAAGCCCACATTAATACCCTTCAACAGCTCAATTTCACATGCCTGCTCCAGAAAAAAATGCATCATATTTCTAGTGCAGTGTTACGATTATAATTTCTCAATTATGCATGTATATTACATTTATAAATTTGGATATCTAGAACTCTATCTTAAAAGCATAATTCCAATCCTATAAAAGCTTATAAACAAGTTACTAAATTATATAATTTGTCTATAAGCAAAAATCAAATCATTCCTTGTATATTTTTCGCCATATCACTGATTGTCCTGCTACAACAAAACTCCTTCATTAAATACAATAGAAACTATATTCTCCTCGCCTAATTCATTATCTTTTACTAAGTTTGCAATTCTCATAACAGTTTCAATTATTCATTTCATCACCTAGGTCATTTGACTCTAACACTCAAAACTATCTTAAAAATTCCTGTAAGAACTAGTCCATTATTAATATTATCACAGCAATTTTTGCAAGTTATATAGCAATAATAACATATTCATCGTTTTGAATTATTAATATAATTAAGGTGAATCAAAGTTAATTGTTTTCAAGCTCCTAGAACAGTATATTTAATTATATTATTTTAATGCAATAATTTTATACAATATATCAAAATAGTTAATGTATTATATAAGCTTACAGTATAGAATAGATTTATTAATTTAGTTGCGCTTATATCAAAGTACAACTAATCATAAATATTATATTTGTTAATATTTAAAATGAGGTGATTTTTTGTTAGATAACAATTTTATGTTAAAGGGAAAAACTGCAAATATCCTTTATAATGATATTGCAAAAAATGCTCCTATTTATGACTATCATTGTCATTTATCCCCTAAAGAAATTTATGAGGATAAGGTATTTAGTAATATTTCTAAAATTTTTCTTGAGTTTGACCACTATAAGTGGAGAGCTATGAGATATGCAGGTGTACCTGAAGAATATATTACTGGTACTGCAAATGATTTTGATAAATTCAAAATGTGGGCAAGAACTTGTGAAAGATTAATAGGTAGTCCCTTATATCACTGGACTAATCTTGAGCTAAGAAATTTCTTTGGAGTTACAGAAATTTTAAAGGAAAGCAATGCTGAAAAAATCTATGAGCATTGTAATAAGAAAATAGCTGCTGAAGCTTTATCTCCTGTAAAATTTATAACTAATTCCAAGGTAAAATTAATTTGCACTACAGATGATCCTATTGATAATTTGGAATATCATAAATTAATAGCTGAAAATAAGGCTTTAACTTTTAAAGTATTACCAACCTTTAGACCTGATAAAGCTCTTAATATTTTAAATGAAGGTTTTACAGATTATATTAATGCCTTATCAGAAAGTTCTGGTATAAAAATTACAAGCTCTTATTCAACTTTAATAGAAGCATTAATAAGCAGAGTTGAATATTTCAATGAAGTTGGTTGTAAGCTTTCTGACCACTCACTAGAAAGTTTATATTATTTACCTACTACTGAAGCAGAAGTAGCTGAGATTTTCAAGAAGCGCTTATATAAAGATAAAATATCAGCTGAAGATGCTGAAAAATTTAAATGTTATACTCTTAAATTGCTTGCTAAAGAATATCACAAAAATGGCTGGGCAATGCAGCTTCATATAGGAGCAATGAGAAATAACAATGAAACTATGTTTAAAAAGCTAGGTCCTGATGCAGGTTTTGATGTTATGAATGATTTTAATATAGCTTCATCATTATCAAAACTTCTTAATGATATTAATGAAAACTCTGGACTTCCAAAGACAGCAATTTACACTTTAAATCCAAAAGATAATCTAGTACTTTCTGCACTTCCTCACTGCTTTGGTGAAGATGGTGTAAGAGGAAAAATTCAATTTGGGGCTGCTTGGTGGTTTAACGATCATAAAGAAGGCATGTATGAGCATTTAAAATCAATTGGAAACCAAGGAATGTTAGCCGACTTTGTTGGAATGCTTACAGATTCAAGAAGCTTTTTATCTTATGCAAGACATGATTATTTTAGAAGAATATTATGTAGCTTTGTAGGCTCATTAGTTGATGATAATGAATTTGAAAATGATCCTGAACTTCTAAAAGAAATCATTGAAGGCATCTGCTACAAAAATATAAAAAATTATTTAAAATTGGAGGATTAATAATATGAAATTATCATTTAGATGGTATGGAGCTGACGATGCCGTTAAGCTTCAATACATTAGACAAATCCCAAGTATGGACAGCATTGTAACTGCAATTTACGACGTTCCTGTAGGAGAAGTATGGAGCAATGAAAGCATAGTTAAATTAAAAGCTGAAGTTGAAAACGCTAACTTAAAATTTGATGTTATTGAAAGTGTTCCTGTTCATGAAGACATAAAACTTGGCTTACCTACAAGAGACAAATATATTGAAAATTATAAAGAAAACATAAGACGTCTTGCAAAAGCAGGAGTTAAAGTAATTTGTTATAACTTCATGCCTGTATTTGACTGGACTAGAACTCAACTTGATAAAGTTTTAGAAGATGGTTCTACTGCTCTTGTTTATTATAAAGAACAACTTGAAAAAATGGACCCTCTTACTGGTGAATTATCACTTCCAGGCTGGGATTCAAGCTATACAAAGGATCAACTTGCAGATTTATTCAAGCAATATTCAAAAGTTGATGAAGAAGCTTTATGGAGCAATTTAGAATACTTCTTAAAGCAGATTATTCCAGTTGCTGAACAAAATGATATTAAGATGGCAATTCACCCAGATGATCCTCCATATAATATCTTTGGACTACCAAGAATAATCACAAACGAAAAGAATTTAGATAGATTCTTAAAGTTAGTTGACAGCAAATACAACGGACTAACTTTCTGTACTGGTTCTCTTGGATCAGCAAGCTTTAATAATATTGTAGAAATGGTAGATAAATATTCTAGTCAAGGTCGTATTCACTTTATGCATGTTAGAAATGTAAAACTTCTTGAAGATGGAAGCTTTGAAGAAAGTGCTCACTACTCACCTTGTGGTTCATTAGATATAGTTGAAATCATGAAAGTGCTTCATAAAAATAAATTTGATGGATATCTTCGTCCAGACCATGGAAGAATGATTTGGGGAGAAACTGGAAGACCTGGCTATGGTTTATATGACCGTGCTTTAGGTGCTATGTACATTGCAGGAATTTGGGAAACTTTAGAAAAAACTAATAAATAAAGGAGAGATATAAAATGAAATTACCTTTTAGTATAGATTTAAGCAATAAAGTTATTGTCGTAACTGGTGGCGCTGGAGTACTAGGAAGCTCTTGGGTGGATGCCTTAGCTGAATGCAACGCAAAAGTTGCAATCTTAGATAGAAGCATAGAGAGTGCAGAAAAGAAAGCTGCTGAAGTTGTAGCTAAAGGAAAAACTGCTATTGGTGTTGAAGCTAACGTTCTTGATAAAGCAAGTCTTAAAAAAGCTCATGAAGTTATCTTAGAAAAGTTTGGTCCTTGCGACATTTTAATAAATGGTGCTGGTGGTAACAATCCAAAAGGAACAACTACTAAGGAATATTTATATGAAGAAGATTTAAAAGAAGAAAACAAAGATCTTGTAACTTTCTTTGATCTTGATGAAGATGGAATCAGATTTGTATTTGACTTAAACTTCCTTGGAACTTTACTTCCATCACAAGAATTTTCAAGAGACATGATCGGAAGAAAAGGTTGCAGCATTATCAATGTTTCATCAATGAATGCTTTCACTCCACTTACAAAAATACCAGCATACTCAGGTGCAAAATCTGCAGTATCAAACTTTACACAATGGCTAGCAGTTCATATGTCAAAGGTTGGTATAAGAGTAAATGCTATAGCTCCTGGCTTCTTTGTAACAAAACAAAATGAAGCACTTCTTAAAAATGCAGACGGAAGCTATACTGAGCGTTCTCACAAGATTTTAAATGCTACTCCAATGGGAAGATTTGGTGAAGCCGAAGAACTTATAGGTGCACTTCTATTCTTGGTAAATGAAGAAGCATCAAGCTTTGTAAATGGTATAATTATACCAATTGATGGTGGTTTCTCAGCTTATTCAGGAGTTTAACCATAATAAAACCAATTAATATAATTAGCCACAATCAAATAAAATAAGTTATTTGCTCAAAATATATAATTTCATTAAGAAAAGAACTATATCATCAAGAAATAAAAACTACTATATACTGCAAATTCAGTATGTAGTAGTTTTTGGTTTGTTATATATACTTGCCTCCATTGCACTTTTTAATTCCTCATCACAGCCTTTTCCACTCAGTAAAACTTTTAATTCAGTTCCATAATTCCAATGAAGACATAATTTTAAAAAACCTTTATAACTATTTTAATGCCTGGCGGTGAAGCCTATGTTAAAAAAATTAATATCACTAATGATTTAAAAGGCTTTGAAAAACTTTTATTAATTAAAATTGTTTGTTGCCCAAGATAAATACACAGTTGTCACTTAGCAGGTATATCTTCAGCATTAGCTAAAACATCTAGTTCAATTTATTATTTTTCCTATATTGACTTGGAGAAATATCATTTTTCCTTTTAAATAGCCTAATAAAATGCTCTACAGTAGGATACCCTACACTATTGCTGATATCTGCAATAGAAATATTAGTATTGCTCAACAAATTCTCTGCTCTTTCAAGACGTATCTTTTGTATTAGCTGAGTAAAAGTAAGTCCTGTTGCTTCTTTAATCAACTTTGAACTATGTGGACTAGAAAAATGAAATCTCCTAGCAACATCATCTAATGTAATCCCTATATAATTATCCTGAATGTAAGTAATCATTTCTATATGTCTCAATGTCTCTTTTTTTAAGAGGCTTGGCAATTCAACATTTTTTTCATGAGAGCGAAGCAATCTAGCAAAAAACACCATAAGAAGATTATTGAGAATATTATTATAATACCTGGAACGATTCTTATATTCTAAGAACATTTCTAAAATTGAATTTCTTATTTCCTCATCTTTACTTGTTCTAAAAATAATATAATCATTTCGCTGTTCTTTGTATAAATTATTTATAAAAAAATTTGAAAGTAAATTATTATTTCGTAAAAAATCAAAAAATATATCTTCAAAGGTATTTCTGCGTATTAATAAATTGATAATAATACTGTCATCAAACACAGAAATAGAATGTTTTACATTAGGGGAAACAATAGTTATATCTCCTTCTCCCATTTCTATATGATGTTCACCTATTTTTTGAGTACATTGACCTGCCAATACATAAATTAATTCAAAAAAGACATGCTTATGTGTAAATTCTGGCGTATAGCGATTATGCTTAAGAAGAATAATACTATTTTGACTATTCATTTCAAAGTAAGTTTCATCAGCCATTTGTTTTGGTATTTCTTTATCTGAAACTTCAGGAATTATTAATTTATGTTTAATAATATAGTCTTTATCTATATTTTCTAAAAAGCCTTTATGCAATACGATATCCTGTCTTGCTTCATAATATTTTCTGTAAAATATCTCATCTTCATTATAAGTATACAAATATTGGGTTAAATCATTTAAATTCATAAAAACTCCTTTAAATCAGTGACAGTCACCATGGTCTGTTAATTAAAAATTTATCACAAATATTAAAATCAATCAATCAAATTGACTAGAAATGATAATTGTTAAGATTTTTTTATAAATATATACTTAGTTTATGATGATAATTTATGAAAATGTTATCATCTAAAATAATAACAGCCCTTAGTTAGAAATCACAGTAGTGTTTCTAAAACTCTGCATTTCAAAAGAGTTTTAGCATAAATCATAAATTAGGAGATGAATATATGAGTATTACTAACAGTATTAAAGATTTTAAAATGGAAGTTAATAAAGCTCTTGTAGATAAAGCAGTAGCACTAGAACCAAGTTTGATTAAAAATACAGTTAAACCAATTGGGCTAGTAACCATTGAAAAAGGAAAAGAAGACTGGGAAATAACTGAAATAAAATCAATTGATGAACTTTCTAATATCTCTTTAGGTAAAGGTCAAAGCGTATGTATTGATTTTGGTGATCATCACGTTGGATATGTAAATTTTAAGCTTAAACCAGTAGGAAGTCCTCCTGATGCACCTGCACATCTTAGAATTAAACTTGGTGAAACCTTATGTGAAATAGCTGAAGATAGCTCGACTTATAACGGAAGCATTAGTAGCAGCTGGATTCAAGAAGAGTTCCTCCATATAGATATATTACCAAATACAGTTAGCATGCCAAGACGTTATGCTTTTAGATATATGGAAATTAAGGTAGTAGATACATCCCCTAAATATGAAATTGTAATTGAAGATGTAAATTGCATAGCTGTATCTTCTGCTGATATGTCAACTGTTTCTCCATTAACTAAAATTTCTGATGATCTAATTAAAATGGATAAAATATCCTTAAAAACCCTTCAAGATTGTATGCATTCTGTATTTGAAGATGGACCTAAGAGAGATAGACGTTTATGGATTGGCGATTTGAGACTACAAGCTCAAGCAAATTATTATACGTTTAAAAACTATGATTTAGTAAAGAGATGCTTATACTTATTTGGAGGTTTAGCTCAAAATGAAGGAAGAGTTGGTGCATGTTTATTTATTGAGCCAAAGCTTTTGGTCGATGATACTGCATTATACGATTATTCACTATTCTTTATTTCTTGTCTTTATGATTATTATGAAGAAACAAAAGATTTGACTGTATTAAATGATCTATGGGAAGTTGCATATCATCAAGCCCAACTGGCTTTAAATCGTATAGATGAAAACGGTGTAGTTCGTGATAGCGACGACTGGTGGTGCTTCTTAGACTGGCATGATGAATTAAATAAGCAGGCAGGAGCGCAAGCAATTCTAATATATACATTAAAACAAGCTGAAAAATTAGCTAATGTATTAGGAGATACTGAAAGAAAAGAAAAACTTAAAAAAGAAATAAAGAAAACTACTGAAGGGGCAATTAATCAGCTATGGGATAAAGAACAATGCTTTTTTGTAAGCGGTAATCAAAAGCAAGTATCTTGGATTTCACAAATTTGGTTTGTACTTGCTGAAGTATTTGATACAGATATTAATGGCAAAATACTTGATAACCTACTAAAGGTTTCTCCAAGAGTTGATCTTGTAACTCCTTATGCATATCACCACTTAATAGAAGCTTTAATTTTAAATAACAGAAAAGCTGAAGCACTATCTTGTGTGAGAAGCTATTGGGGCGAAATGGTTAAGGATGGAGCTGACTGCTTCTGGGAATTATATAATCCTAAAAATAAATATGCATCACCATATGGTTCTCGTATTATTAATAGTTACTGCCATTCTTGGAGCTGTACACCATCATATTTTATAAGGAAATATTTCCTATAAGCTTATTCATTATTATAAAGCTAAACCACTACAAACGTAGTGGTTTAACTTTATAACTCCTTGTAAATTGGTCCTCTATTACCAAATAACTACAACCATAATTATCATTTTTATCTATCCTACTTAATTTTTCCTTTAAATTGATCTGGAGTCAACCCTACAGTTTTCTTGAAAAGTTCACTAAAGTGTCTACTATTATGATATCCAACCATCTCACTTACTTCCTTAACCTTATACCCCTCATTTAACAGCTTCTTAGCTTTTTCAAGCCTTACATTTGTTAAATATTTTATATAAGTTGTTCCTACTTGCTCTTTAAATAGCATACTTAAATAAGTAGTATTAATGTTTACCATTTCGGCCATTTCATCTAAAGTAATATCTTTATGGTAATTTTCATCTAAGTATTCCCTAACCTTCACAATAGATTTTCTATTGCTGTTTTTCTGTATATTAGCTATCCAATTCATTAAGTCATCGAAAAATGAAATCATCCAAGCTGAAATCTCAAAGGCTGTATTGGCTTTTAAAATTTCAACATGAGGTATAAAGCCTCCTTCTTTTTCAGCTACATAATCTTTTCCTGTTTCAGTAGATACTTTTAAAGCTAAATATATAAGTTCTAAACATTCATGGCAAAACATTTCCGGCGGTAAATTATAGGATTCTAAATTTTTCAAAAAGTTTTTAACCTGCCCTATAACCTCCTGTTTATTTGAAGATCTAATATTAAAAATTATTGAGTCATGACCATCATCTGCTAATTTTGATATATGATTACTATATTCAACCTCTCTAATGTGTATTATTGAAGAAGTATCCTTAAAAAATGCATACTTCAACGCCTTCTTAGCATCTGAATAAGATTTACTAATATCAAAAACCTGCTTCTGGCTTTCCCCGATTCCCATATAGAAATCTATATTTTGTTCTTGAAGCTGCTTTCTAACTTTAGTCATGTAGTTTATTAAGTTAGATTCAGTCTCACTATTTATATCTGATATTTCAAAAAATATAAAGATTACTTCTTTACCTTCATTTAAAATAAAATGCCTTATTAAATTATTATGATTATTTAAGTCAAAAGTTTTTTTTACTTCATTAATAAACTTCTTAGTATTCTCCGTATCTTCCTCTTGCTTTGCAACAGCAACTGTAAAATTGTTCATGCTTAATAAATTTATATTGTTATCATTTAACATATAAAGCAATTTTTCATCATTAATATTTTCCCCATTTATTAATCTTCTAATTAACCCTTCTAATATAGCCTTTTTAGACTCTAAGAAGTTTTCAACCAATTTAGTTTCTTCTTTTTTTTTGTCAATAATCTTTATTGCTTCTTTTAAGGTTTCTTCAACTTTGTCAATTGTTACAGGCTTATCAAGATAATCAATTACTCCTAAACTTAGAGCTTTTCGTGCATATTCAAATTCATTATAACCACTAAAAATTATAAATACTCCACTTGGAATTATCTTCTTTGCATTCTCAATCAATGTTAGCCCGTTCATACGAGGCATAGTAATATCAGTAAATACTATATCAGGCTTTTCCTTTTCAATTAACTCAAGTCCACTTACACCATCAGAAGCTGATCCAACCACTTCTATTCCAAATCCACTCCAATTTACTATGGCTTTTAATCCTTCAACCACAATATATTCATCATCAATAAGTACAGCTTTAATCATCTTACTCTCCCCTTATAATATTATCTTTTTCTCAAATGGGATTTTAATCGTGACTATAGTTCCTTTGTTTATTTCACTCTCAAATGTAACTCCATATTCTTCTCCATAATAGAGTTCAATTCTTTCTTGAACATTCTTTATGCCATAACCTGAATTAAATTTATTAATATCCTCTACACCTATTCCATTATCTTCAATAACAAATACAATTTCGTCTCCCTCTAACTTCCCTATTATATTAATTTCTCCATCTCCAGCCTTAGGTTCCAGCCCATGAATCATTGCATTTTCAATAAATGGCTGAATTATTAATTTTATTATCTCATAATCCATAATCTTATCATCTATATCAATGTCTACCTTAAATCTATCCTTATATCTTAAATTCTGTATAATTAAATAGCTCTGCACCTGCTTTATTTCATTTCTTACAGTTGTTATTTCACTTCCCTTATTTAAGCTCAACTTAAAAATATCAGATAATGCAATAGCCATATCTGCAATATCATCAACCTTTTTTATTTTTGCCAGCCAATAAATTGAGTCTAAAGTATTATAGAGGAAATGTGGATTAATTTGAGCCTGTAATAACTTAAGTTCTGCTTCTCTCTGCTTTAGCTTTGAGCTAGTTATTCTCTCATTTAATTCTAAATTTTCTTTTACCATAACTTTAAATTGATTTCCTAAAATACCTATTTCATCATCACCAAATTCTTCAGTAATATCCCTTTTACCTTTACCTACATCTGAAATAGCTCTTTTTAATCTTTTTATCGGTTTATTTATAGTATTTGAAAAAACTATTGATAATATCAATGCAAATAAAATTGTCACTAAACAAACTATGGCTGTATAAACTCCTATAAGCCTAGTATCCTTTAGTAATTGACTCTTTTTTATAATATGTACAATTTCCCATCCAGTAATATCATTAGTATAACTACTTACTGAATATCCTTGCTTCTCTAAAGTGCTTGAATTAAATTCTTGTGAATTATCTACTATTTTTTTAATATCCTCGTCATTTCTATTCATAAAGACAATGGGAGAATTATTATTATTATTGTTTTTATTTTTATCCAAAACCAAAAAGGTTCCTTCTTCAGAATCTGGATTTATATTAGGAAAAGCTTTAGTAAATGCATTTTCCTTTACATTAATAATCATAAGTCCTATTGGATTTAAAGTGTCCACATCTCTTACCAGTTTCACTGTAGAAAATGAAAATTCTCTGCTTTCTTCATCTAAAATATTATAACCCAGTATTACTTCTTTTCCATTTGCCTTTATTGCTTCTTTATACCAATTTTTTTCTTTTATTTTATCGTAAGGATTATTTTTTAATACTGTTGCTCCACTAAATTTTGTTCCAAAATAATAAAGCCGTCCATCATTATCATATAAGCATATTGAATCAATATATGTAGTATCTATTGTGTACTCCCTAAATATTCTACTAAATACATTAACACTTTGAATAGGAAAATAATTATCCGTAGCTTCAGTAACTTCATTCGATGATTTAAGTTCATTTCTCAAATTTTCATTACTTGTAATACTTCGCATAATATTTGTAGTGTTTTTTAAATTATTGTCCATTAATTCACTGGACTTCTGCAAATTCAAGAGATATGATGCTTTATGATTATTTTCAATCATATTGGAAGAGTTTATAAATGAAATTATTCCTATTAAAGGTATTGGAAAAATAATCAAAATAATCATTACTGCTAAAAATCTATTTTTAATAGTTTTTATTTTAAAATATTTTTCAATCATATTTAGTAATTTATGTGTTATATTAATAATCTTTATCACCTCTCTAGTTGCAGTATTCTAATAATATCTCTCTTCTACCATATTTATATTATATCAAATATGCACAGTAATTTATTGCTGATTTGAAGCTAATTCTTTTTCTATTTCTGTTATTATATTTTTATTATTGAACATAATAACAAAGCATATTAAACTGTTTAAACATAGAAATACTGTTATTGGAAGTATATAAATAAAAAAGAAGCCAATTAATAATGCAATTATATTACTAATAGTGACGTGGATCCTTTTTATAGAGTAAATAAAAGCTATTTTTACTACATCTATAGTTGTAAAATTGAATCTCGAAATTATAGGGAAAGCAATTGTTCCTATTACCACTGTAAAAACGCATATAGCAATAAATAAAATTGCAAATTCACTTAAAATCCCCTCTTTTACTGAAAGATTCAAATTAATATAAGATATAAAAAGTATTACTAATTCCGCACACCATAATTGCAGCGACTGTTTAAAATTTATCTTATATGCTTTAATATAGTAACTTGTGATGTTAATATCTTTTTCTCTTATTATTTTACCCATTGAAGCACAAAGTGCAGTTAATGCTGGCCCCATGGGAATTAATGTAATGAACCCTAAAATAGAAATATTTGATGACATATCAATTCCAGAGATAATATTGTATCCAATAAAAAGTACATTTGCCGCTAGAAAATAAAGATTTCCTAAAACAAACCATGCTATATAGTTAAAAGCAGTAAAAATAATGTTTTCTTTATATTCTATATTGTTCATATACATTCTTCTCCTCTTAAAATAAATAGTTCAAAAGCAACCTAAAGAATAATTTCCCAAAGTTGCTTTTGAATTTATATGTTTAAAATTTATTATTTAACTATTACTTTTTCAAGCTAGTTTTTACTGCATCATCAAGTTGTTTACAATAATCTTCTGGAGTCATTTTACCAAGTAGTAAAAGTTGAGAATTATTTTGATTTAAGTCACTAGTCTTTTGATCGAAATTGTATTCCATCCATAGACCACTGTTTTTAACTTTTTTCATTTCATCTGTTACCATTTTTGTATATACTGGTATATCTCCAGTTGTCTTGTTAAGTTTAAATCCAGTAATATTACCAAGTTTATTCATTGAATAATCACCAAAGTTTGAAGCAATGTATTTAGCCCAATCTGCTGTTTGATCATCAAACTTGTCTTTTGAGAATGCTAGTAATGTTCCAAAGTTCATTAAATAATCTTCTTGACTTCCTTTTCCACCATTTACACTTGGGAAGTTAAAGAATCCAATGCCATCTTTTCCTAAAGTATTTTTTGCATCATCATTAAGATCTCTAGTAGCCCAGCTACCCATATAGTACATTGCAGCTTTTCCATTTAAGAAACTGTCATTTGCAACATTATAGTCTATTGTAGTTACACCTTCTCCAAAGTATCCTTTAGTTCCCATTTCTTGTACCATTTTAGCTGCTTCTACAAATGCAGGATCAGTATATGATACCTTTCCACTGTTTGCATCAGCTATAACATTTACGCCTGCTTTACGCATAGCTATGTTTGCAATTTGACGAGTTATCGGCCATTTTTCTTTTCCTGCCAGTGCCATTGGTTGTATTCCCTTATCCTTTAACTTTTGACATGCAGCCATTAATTCATCTAAAGTTGTTGGTACTTTAATATTATTATCTTGAAAAATCTTTTTGTTATACCAAATTCCTTCAATGTTATTTTCAGTTGGCAATGCATATAATTTATCTGTACCTAATATGTTATTTACACCTGTAACTGTAGCTGGAAGAAGAGCTTCCTTTGCACTTGGTAATGAAGTATCTATATCTATAATTTGACCTGCTTTAACAAATTGAAGCAATTGTGAATTACTTTGCGATACAAATAAATCAGGAAGATCGTTACTAGCCGCAAGTACATTTAACTTTTGATCTAAATCAGTTTGTTGAACTACT
The DNA here is from genome assembly GCF_022320955.1 of Clostridium sp. YIM B02555. Taxonomy (NCBI): domain Bacteria; kingdom Bacillati; phylum Bacillota; class Clostridia; order Eubacteriales; family Clostridiaceae; genus Clostridium; species Clostridium sp. YIM B02555. The sequence continues at coordinate 220,570 of NZ_JAKJJY010000008.1, forward strand.
TCCATTTCTAGATTAAAGTTAGGATGATCCTTCTTATATTCATTAGTTAAGTCAGTTATAACCTTTCCTACACCAGTACTTTCATTCCATATTGATACGAACTTAACTGTTTTCCCCTTTGTTCCACTTGATTGTTTACTACTATCACCACCTGATGAAGAACACCCTGCTAGTAATGCTCCACTCATTATTCCTACTAAAATTCCACTTAAAACCTTTTTTCTAATCGATTTCATAAATACCCTCCTAAAATTAAATTTGAACAAATTATTTTTACACTTAGATATTTGAATAACGTTTACATTGTAATATTAGCACATCATATTTATTTGTTATAGTGTACTTTTTTTTAGTTAATGTACACTTTTTTCTAATTTTATAACAGAATACTAGTAACTATTATATACTCTTAAATTATTTATTGTACGTTATTAATTCTTAACGAATCTCTTTGCCTGACATTAATATCTAGAATTAAATATTATATATTTAACCTTTAACTGCTCCTGCTGTCATTCCTTTAATTACCATCTTATTTAATCCTATATAAAGTAATAAGGTTGGAATAGTTCCCATTGTTATTGATGCAAATATAGGTCCCCAATCTTTTTGACCAAACTGACCTGTAAACATCATCATTCCAGTTTGAATTGTCTTAAGATCTGTTTTACTTATAAAGGTCATTGAAAAGATCAAGTCATTCCAGTTAAATAAGAACTGCAACGTTAATACAGTCACAATTGCATTTTGTATTAGTGGAAGAATTATTCTTAAAAATACTCCATATATACTACAGCCATCCATTACGGCTGCTTCCATTATTTCTAATGGAATATTCTTAAAATATGCTACAAACAAATATATAGACATTGGTAATCCGAATGCTGCATAAGTAATAATAAGACTTAAAGGATTATTTAATAATCCAGACTTTTTATATATCATAAATAAAGGAATTAAAACTACTTGAACCGGAACCATTATTCCCATTAAAAATAAAGTTAATGTAGCTTTGCTTAATTTCCATTTTAATTTAGTTATCGCAAAAGCAGCTGTTGCACTAAAAACAATAATAACAACTAATGCTACTGTCGTTACAAATAAACTGTTCTTAAAGAAAATACTCATTTTTCCTATATTCCAAGCATCTATATAGTTTTTTAAATAGAATCCTTTTGGTAATGCATAAACAGGTGATGTAGAAAATTCTGTTGGCCCCTTTATTGATGATAACAGTAGCCATACAATTGGATATATTTCAACAACAAGTAAAAGGCCTATAAGAATTTTTAATACTATACCTATAATTTTAGTCTTGCTGGAATTCTTTCCTACACTTTCCATTCCGCCTTGTGTAATATTCATAGAAACCCTCCTTAAAGTTAATTAATTATTTCTGGATAATTTATTTACGATACCTGTTGCCACTAAACATTCAAATAATATAAATATAGCAATAGCACTTCCATAACCATATTGGCCATATTTAAATGCTGTATCATACATATACATTGATACCATTTGAGTTGATGTTCCTGGCCCTCCAGCTGTTAATGCCAAAACTGAATCAAAAGCCTTTATTGTTCCTGTTAAGCTTAATACTAATCCAGTAATTATAACTGGTTTAACGAGAGGTAAAATAATATGTCTAACAAGTCTTATACCACTAGCTCCATCTAATCTGGCTGATTCTATAGTTTCATCTGGAATTTCAACTAAACCACCATAAAAGATTAATGCATATAATCCTACCGCTTTCCAAATATCAGCTACACATAGAGCCCAAAGAGCTGTTGATGGTTGTCCTAGCCATGGCTGAATAAAAAAATCCAAGTTTAACACATGAAGTAAGCTGTTTAATAATCCATATTGGGGTGCTATCTCATAAATCTTTGCAAATAATTGTGAGGTTGCAACTGTTGGTAAAACAACTGGGAAGAACACTATGGTTCTTATGAGTGTTTTATATTTTTTAAGCCCAAATACAAATAATAATGATACTAAAAATCCTAATCCAATTTGTCCTATAACAACTACTGCAACATACTTTAAATTTGTCACTACACTGTTAATAAAGTCAGCATCTTTAAAAAGATGTAGATAGTTGCTTAAGCCAGTAAATTTAAAATCCATCCCTGGCATTCCTGAAAATAAAGAATACACAATAGACCAAATTATTGGAACAAATACAACTATTAAATATAAAATCAATGCTGGTAAAATAAATACTGCAATTGCTTTTTTATCTCTCAATAGATTTTCCACATTATCACTCTCCACACTAAAATAGAATAATTTTTTAAGTTTAATAATTATTTATTTCTCCCGGGTACAGCTTAATTATACTAGTGTATACTTTTACAATATAGTGAGTATTTTTTCTGTTTTGGTGCATATTTTTTTGAAAATGTTTACTCTAAAATCCTATCAAACAATCCTTAGTCAGGACCACCCATAAAATGAAGGTGGTTTTCTGAACGCTAAAGCATAAAATAAAAAAATTATAGACACTACAAATGTAGTGTAAATATTTATGCTTGTCTTGTCACTTTACATATTCCCTGTACAAAATCATAGTTGAATAAAATATTAAGGAAGTGTATTTTGTTCCATGGAACTCATATCTTTTAATAACCTACTCCCTCTTGCAACGCATCTTTCAGGTTCAAATTTATATTGAACAAATACTCTATAATTCCTACTATTTTAATCACATTTAATTATACTCAAGCTTATAATCAACCATTTTAGTACATAATCTATATTTTCACATGGATAATTCTAAAAAATTTCATGGATATTCTTCATCAGGCAAGGAAAAAAATATTAGTAACATTCATCTAAAAACAAGCATATTTTATTAATCATATTGGTTTAGTGTATTTTATATTTTTTAAAGCTAGTAATTTATTTTTCAAATAATCAATAATATATCAAGCTACTTTAAATTATGAAATTTATATCATGACACATGCCTCAATTCCATTAGAACCAAGAGAGAAACTTGGTATAAAAGATAGTCTTGTTCGCTTTTCTGTAGTTATAGAAGATCCTGAGGATTTAATCAAAGACTTCAAACAGGCACTTTATAGATAAGGAGTGATAATAATGAATTATATTAATGATATTAGAGATTTAATTGGAAATACACCATTGCTAAAACTAAACCACATATCACCAAATAAAAATGTAAATATCTTTGCCAAGCTGGAATATTTAAATCCAGGCGGAAGTATCAAAGATAGAATAGGAATGGAAATTATAGAAACTGCTGAAAAGCAAGGTCTTTTAAAGCCTGGTTATACAATTATAGAAGCAAGTGCTGGTAATACCGGTATTGGTCTTGCTATGGCTGCTTTTGAAAAAGGATATAATTTAATAATTGTCATTCCTGAAAAATTTTCTATTGAAAAACAAATTTTAATGAAAGCTCTTGGAGCAGATCTTATAATAACGCCCTCTTCAGAAGGAATTGAGGGTGCTGTAGCAAAAGCTAATGAATTAGCAAAACAAATTCCAAACTCCTTTGTTCCAAAACAATTTGATAATCCTGCTAATGTAGTTGCAAATAGAAAGACTGGCAAAGAAATCTATGATGCATTAGATGGTAAAATTGATATTTTAGTTGCTGGCGCTGGCTCTGGTGGAACAATTGTTGGAATCGCTTCCTACCTCAAAGAAAAAAATCCTGACATAAAAATAGTTTTAAGTGATCCAATCGGTTCTATATTAGGTGGTGGTGAAGAAGGCACTTACAAGGTTGAGGGTATCGGAAATCACTTCATTCCTAGTATTTTTGATAGAAATTATATAGATGAAGTTGAAAAGATACCTGATGATGAATCCATGTATTTTGTACGTCTTTTATCACAAAAAGAAGGTATTTTAGCTGGTTCATCTTCTGGTGCTGCTGTGGCTGGTGCTATACGACAGGCATACAAAACAAAAGAAAAAAGTAACATTGTTGTTATTTTGCCAGATAGAAGTGATAGATATTTCAGTCAAAACTTATATGATTTTTCCATAAAGTTATCTGATTTTCGCTTTAATGCTCTATTTGATGATTGGGCAGATAGTTATGATGAAACTGTTTATACTAAAAACGGTGAGTATGAGGAGGTTTTTAAAAATTATACAGAAATATTGGATGAAACTGTTAGGCATATTTCAAAATCTAAAGCTGCTAAAATCCTTGATATTGGTGCAGGTACTGGAAATTTAACCTTAGCTGCTTCAAAGGCTGGTTATAATGTTGTAGGCATTGAGCCAAATGTTAAGATGCGTACTATTGCTTTAAAAAAAGCTCCATCACTCTCCTTCTTGCCAGGAACATTTTTATCCTTGCCTATTGATGATAATAGTATTGATGCTATTATTAGCAGTTATGCCTTTCACCACCTTACAGATTCTGAAAAGGAAGAATCAATTAAGCTACTAAAAAGTAAACTTAAGAAGAATGGGACTATAATAATAACAGATACCATGTATGATTCCACTGAAAGTAGAGAATTTATAATAAAAGATACCTATAACAAGAATTTCCTAGCACTAGCACATGATCTAGAAACAGAATTTTATTCAACTTGTAAATTTTTAAATAAATTATTTGAAGCTGAAGGTTTCACTGTAGACTTCAAACAAATGAATAAATTTGTTTGGATATTAACTGCTAAATTAATTTAAATTGAAACATTCATATACTAAAAACTTCCCCACTAATTCATATGAAAAAAAGAGACTGTGAAAAAAAGTCTGTAAAATAATAGACCAAATATGCAAGCATACTGGCCTATTATTTTTTTCATCTCTATTATACTTGTCTTTTCTCTTACTTATTTTTAATAATAATAGTTATACCTTAAAATTATTAACCATACTAACTAGCTCATTCGTACTTACATTAACTTCCTTAATTAATTCAACAACATTTCCTGAACTTTCAGATATAGTATTCATATTTTCTGCAATATTATTTGTTCCAATAGCCAATTCATTATTTGAATCAGTTATTTGCTTTACAGCATCACCAACCCTAAACATAGAATCCATTATATGATTAGATTTGTTGCTAAATTCTGTTGTCATATCATAAATCATAGCTGCATCTTCACTATACTGCTCTCCTGTTTTAACAATCATTTCATAATCACTTACTACATCCTCATTGATAAATTTAATCATATCTTGAGAAGTAGAAACTAAGTTGTCTACTATTTCCATAACTATATTACTAACATTACTTATTTCTGATACAGTATTTTTAGAATCTTCTGCAAGATTTCCAATTTCTTCTGCTACTACTGAAAACCCTTTGCCTGCTTCACCTGCTCTTTGAGCCTCTATTGATGCATTTAATGCTAATAAATTCGTTTGAGATGAAATTTCTAAAATAGCTTCTGATAAAACCTTTATCTTTTCAACTTCTTTAGCTTTTTCAATAGCTTCTAATAATTTACTTTGAGTTTGTGAATTAATTCTTTTAGCATTTTCCATAGAAAGAACAGCTTTATTTTTAAGCTCATTAGCCCTCTCATTGATCAACTTAGAATTCTCAGCTTCACTTTTTGCCTTTTCTGCAATTCCTTTCATATCTAAGTTAATTAAAGACGTAGTACTGCTCATTTCCTCTGTTGACGCTGCTGTCTCCTCCATACCACTTGATAATTCTTCTGTTGTAGCATAAACATTTTCGATTAATCCAGATAACTTACCCATATTTTCATTAGCTTTTTCAACTTTATTTTCAACACTTCTTGATTCATTAATAACTACGTGGATAATCTGCCTAAAAGAATCCTGCATTAAATTAAAACTTTTTGCCATTTCACCAATCTCATCATTGCTATGAAAATCTATCCTTTGGGTTAAATCTCCGCCATTATTAGACATTTCATTAAGTTTCGAAAGCATAGTAGTTATTGGTGTAACAATATGTTTAGAGATATATCTCCAAGTCATAACTAATATTATTATTAAAGCTACGATGGATATTCCTATTAAAATCACTGTATTTCTTATATCATTCTCAATACTATTTATAGATATCTCGATATTTTTTGCTGCTTCTTCGTTAAATTTATCAACTTCATCATTAATCTTTTCTGCAGTAGAATCAAATTCCTCCATAGATAAATTTCCTTTTTCAGGTCCACCGTCTATGTAAGCTTGAGCCATTTTCTTTCCTGTTTCATAATAGGGTTTGAAACTTTTTTGTATATTATCTAATTCACTTGCACTTTCTGGATTTTTTTCTTTAAGCTCACCTAAGACACTTTCTAAATCCTTAGCATATTTTTCTGCTTCATCAAAACCATCATCAAAGCCTTTTGCGCCTCTTGTTGCACTAATATCGGTTAGAAATTGCTGAACCTGTACAACATCCAATTTTAGCTGATCAGCTTTAGTACTTGTATAGAAGTATTTACTATTCATTTCCCGTACTTTTTTTAGATTATTACTTGTTGAATTAAATTGTATTGCCATAAACACCAAAAAAAACAAACTAAGTGTTATTAATGGTAACAATACTTTTAGCTTTATCCCTTTTATCATGCAAATCATCCCCTCCTGTAATCTTATCCAAAGAAAACTAATTTTAATACAAAAAATTAGCAAAAATTATACTCTTATCTATATTTTATAACTTTCGCTAAAATATTTCATCTATTATTTTTATTGGTTTTATCTAAATTTTTTAATAGTTTATTCCTCCTGTTACATCTATATATTCAATATCAGAGCAAATTGGATACTCTAATTTAAACTACTTTTATTCAAAATTTAAAGAAAAATTTGAAATGCTGCCAATGGAGCATAGAAAAAAATCTATCAAAATTATTTTTTAATTTTGATAGATTTTTTCTACATTTTTGGTATGATTTTTATATATTTAAATCTTCACCATTGGTTTCTATAACTTTTTTCATCCATGTATAACTATCTTTTAAATAACGTTTTCTGCTACCTTTTCCGTAATCATCAATGTCAACATATATAAAGCCATATCGTTTACTCATTTCACTCGAGGAGCAGCTAACTATATCAATTGGTCCCCATGCATAATATCCACGTAAATCAACTCCATCCTTAATTGCTTCTTTCATTTGTTCAATATGTGCTTTAAAGAATTCAATTCGGTATGGATCATGAATTGAGCCATCTGCTTCTAAAACATCATGATATCCAACACCATTTTCTGTAATATAAATTGGACATTGGTAACGATCATAAAATAAATTTAAAAATGTGCGAAGTCCGATTGGATCAATACTCCACCCCCATGGGTTGGCAGATAATTCAGGATTCCTGTAAGTACCTTGCTTTTCTTTAACACTTTCAGCATCACAAATACGAGTATAGTAATAAGAGAAAGACATAAAATCAGCAGTATTTTTTAGAGCTTCTTCATCATCTTCACCAAATTCTATATGAATATTGTTATCATCAAAATATCTAAATGCATAACCAGGGTAGTAGCCGCGTAATAAAACATCTGAGAAGAAATATTCCATTTGATTTATTCTTAATGTAGCAAATACATCTTCAGGCTTGCAGGTTGCAGCATAAGCAGGACCGCCACATAGCATCATGCCTATTTGATAATTTGGATCTACTTCATGCGCATATTTTGTTGCTAGAGCGCATGCTACCATTTCATTGTGAACACCTTGATATTTAGCACTTAGCATATCATCTACCATATCTTCTGCTATTCCTAAATGATTGAAGGACTCGTGAATAATAAGATTAATTTGATTAACTATAATCCAATACTTAACTTTGCCTTTAAATCGGTCAAAAAGAGCTTTACAGTAATTTACAAAGAATCCAATGGTCTCTCTTGAATACCAGCCTTTATAAGCAGTTGTTAAGTTTAATGGCATTTCATAATGAGATATTGTAATCATTGGCTCCATACCATTTTTAATAATTTCATCTATAAGATTATCATAAAACTTTAATCCTGCCTCATTTGGTGTACTCTCATCACCATTTGGGTATATTCGTGCCCAGTTTATTGATGTACGAAAGGTTTTTAACCCAAGTTCTGCCAATAATTTCAAATCTTCTTTATAAGTATGATAAAAGTCTATACCCCATCTTTTAGGAAATATTTTCTTGGTGCTATTTACAGCTTCTTTTATATATGTAGAAGTTACTTCACCATTATATTTTTTATCTAATGCTATATCGTCATGAAATTCGTTAATATCAGCAATGCATAAACCTTTTCCATCTAAATCATATGCACCTTCTAATTGATTCGCTGCAACAGCGCCGCCCCATAAAAAATCTTTTGGAAAACCACTTGGTACTCTGTTCATAATATTGTTCCTCCTTTTTAAAAAGTGTCTCCAAGCGTTAATTCTTGAAGACACGTTATTATTATTTTTCTAATGCAGCAATTCTTTTTTCATAGCTTTCAAAGATTTTAATCATTTGTTTTGCAATAATGATTTCACTATTAATTGTCATTAATGTATCTTGTGCATGGGTAAATAATATTGAATAGCTGCTAGTTTCTCCTGCACTTTCTCCTTGAATAGCATCAGTTTGTACTTTATGTGCAGCACTAATTTTTACTTGAGCTTCTTTAAGCTTTTCATTTGCAAGCTTAAAGTCATAAGCAGCGATTGCATCTAAAGCTTCTTTGCACTTTACACGAGCATCACCTGCATTTAAAATTATTTCCATAGCTGCTTGTAATTTATTATCATCCATATGTGTTTTCTCCTCTTGCATTTATTATTATTTATTGTGCTCTAATTAGCAGCTTCTTGTTCATTTAATGCTTTTATTTCTTGTGCTTCATAAGCTTTAAAGAATGGATACCATATAGTAGCCGAAATAACAACATTTACAACTAGTAATAGGATACCGCTAATTGAACCGGTTGTAATCCATGTTGAAATTGGGAATGGACAATACCACATTTCAAATTGTAAGGTTGGAATTGGTGCAAATGGAATTACTTTAGTAAATATATAAGTTACTATAGGAAGTACAATTCCTTGAATCCACATTGGAATCATTAAATATGGATTCCAAGCTATAGTTCCAAATACTACTGGTTCATTTATATTGAAAATACTCGGTACAAGACAAGCTTTTCCTAATGCACTTAATTTCTTTGCTTTAGAACGTATTAACATTACTACTAGAGGTAAGGTACATCCTATACCGCCAACCCATAGGTATGCTGAATAAATTGTACTGCTTGTAGCTAAATTTAAGTTAGCAGCAGTAGCTGTCCCAGCTTGAGCCATTGCAATGTTAGCAGTTATAGCTGCTAAAAATACTGGTGAAGTTACTGGTGTTAATACCCAACTTGAAATCCCCATAGAATATAGGAAACAATAAATAAACATTACTAGAATAAATCCAAATGGTGATTGAATAAATGTAGATAATGGCATAAAGATTGAAAGTACAGCATTATATAAATCAACTTTCATAATTAATACAACAATCCAGCCTGTACATATAATAATTGCTATAGGCAACATTGCGTCAAACCATGATCTTACAAAATCAGGAATTACAGAATCTTCTTTAAAGAAAGAAAATTTTCCAAATAGGCTCATGACATATCCAGTAAAAATTCCGCAGAATATTGCTATAAACATTCCACCTGCACCTAAAGAAGTGTGTCCAAAACCTATTACCTTATCAAATTCAACTTGAGGAGTAACTACTATTAGAAACAATATCAAGCTGCTCATACCAGCAATAAGACGTTGTTTACGTAGACGTTTCTTTTCCATCAAGTTGAATGGAATTAAGAAAGCAACAAATAGAGAGATTTTTCCCATCGTCCATCCAAATGGTGTCCAAAAGCTAGGTAAATTTGGAAAATAGTCGTTTAAGATAGCTAACAAGCAAAATACTGAACCTAAGAAAATGAATGGAAGTGTCTGCATTATAGAATCTTTTATTGAAACAACCCACACATTATTATTAATTTTATTCATCTTTGGTGAAAAGCTATTTTGAAGCCAGTTAATCAAATTATTCATGATTTTTATCCTCCTTTGTTTATTAAATATTAAATTTCTGATAATAGATGATCTAAAGCTTTGTTACCATCAAGTGTAGAATAATATTCTGGTTTCATTAAAATTGCTTTTACTTGGGTCCCATCTAAAATTTCATCAATTTCGTCAAGTAAATAAGCCAAATGTGGTCCAATCATTAGTGCATCAATTTCATCTACATAATTATCAATTTCAGCCTCACTTCTTGCAGTTATAGTGATGTCTATTTCTTTTTCTTTTGCTGACTTTCTCATATTTGCAGCCATAAATCCGCTGCTTGCACCAGAACCGCAAACTAATAAAACATTTAATTTTTTCATATTATAATTCCCCTTTCGAAGTTCAATTGATAACGTTTAAGGTTAGCTTATGTCTATATTATTGCCTAAAATAGAAAGCCTTTCAACTAAATAAATACACCCTAAAGGTGCAGGTATTTATTGCCTATCTATGGTGCAAATAATTATTTGACTGTTTTAAGTTTTAACTATAAAATGTAGTATATTTAAAGCTAATAAAATAAATTAAGATAGAGGGATTGTATGGTTAATTCAAAATCATTGAAATTATTAAGTTATTTACAAAATCAAGACGATTGGACAACAGCTTTACAATTATCATTAAAATTGAATGTTTCTTTGAGGAGTGTAAAGAATTATATTTCAGAAATAAAAAAAGCCAATAATAACTTAATTATTTCATCAAGAAATGGATATAAAGTAAATAAGCCTGAAGTTCAAAGGTTTTTAAAAATGTCAGATTCTTTGATTCCTCAAACCCCTGAAGAACGAATCGATTATATTATTATAAAGCTAATTAATAATACTGAGAGAATCATTGACATATATGATCTTAGTCAAGAAATTTATATCAGTGAAGCTACATTAAAAGGAGATTTAAATAAGGTTAAGAAAAAATGTTATAAATTTGATTTAACTTTATATATTAAGGGGAATAATATTTCTTTAGATGGATTAGAAAAGAATAAACGAAAAATTATGAACTCAATTTTATATGAAAAGCTTAATGAAAATCCATTAGATATTAATACAATACAAGCTGCCTTTGTGGACTATGACATTGAAGAAATTGAATCAATAATTGTAAATGCATTTAAGAAATATCATTATTTTATTAATGGATATTCTCTAATGAATTTAGTTTTACATATTACTATTACTATTGATAGAATTAAAAATAATAACATTTATGATTATACAGAAGCAAGTAAAGAATTATTAATTAAAAACCATGAATATGGAATAGCGCAAGAGATAGTAAAAAAACTTCAAGATGCTTTTGAAATTAATTATAATGAAAATGAAATTTATGAATTAACCTTGTTAATTATCAGTAATGCAACTAATGTGGATTATAAAGATGTTAATAAAATTAATTTGGAACAATTTGTTGGAAAAGAATGCATGAATATAGTAAACGATTTAATCAAAGAAATTAACACTCAATATTATATTGATTTTAATGAACCCGAATTTTTAGTACGCTTTGCTCTACATATAAAAAATCTACTTACTCGAATTAAAAGTAGAAACTTTAGTAAAAATCCCTTAACTGACTCTATTAAAAGTAATTGTCCATTAATTTATGATTGTGCTGTTACTATTTCATACAAAATTAAAAATTACACAAATTGTGAAATTAATGAAGATGAAATTGCTTATATAGCTTTGCATATTGGCGCTAATTTAGTTAATCAAAAAAATATGCATACTAAAATTACTTGTGCAATTCTTTTTCCTAAGCATTATGATTTAGATATAAAATTGGCAGAAAGCATAGCTTCAGCTTTTGGTGATTCTCTATTAGTTAAAAATATCGTTACAAAGGAAAAAGAATTAGAAGATCTACAAGTTGATTTTGTTATTTCTACAATTAAATTTGTTAATTTTAAATCCTTCCCCTTTATTATTGTAAATACCTTTTTGACAGAAAAAGATCGCAAACTTATAGCTAACAAAATTGAGGAAGTAAAGAAAAATAAACAAAAATCAGAATTTTTAGAGAATTTACATTCAATTTTTAATGAATCCTTATTTTTTAAAGATAAATATTTTGAAAATGAAAATCAAGCAATTGAATTTATGTGTGATGAAATGCAGAAAAAAGGCTATATAAAGCCTGATTTTAAACAAGAAGTATTTGAACGTGAAGCTATGTCCTCTACAGCCTTTAATGGTATAGCCATCCCACATTCTATGCATATGAATGCCATAAAAACAGGTATGTTTACACTTGTAAATAAAAAACCTTTAAACTGGGGAAATCAGCAAGTAAGCATTATTTTTTTATTAACTATAAATAAAAGCGAAAGAAAGGTATTTAACGATATGTTTGATGCATTAACAAACATTTTATCTGATGAAATTAATTTAGATAAATTGATTCGATGTAATTCATTTGAAGAATTTATAAATATGTTAGTTGAATGTATATAAAAGGCAAAAAATTATTGGTTATTTAACAAATATAATCATATAAATAAACCTCTCATTTAATATACTTTTACAAAGTAATTAGATGAGAGGTCTTAACACACTCTATTAAGCCAAGAAAAGAAGCTTTCTGCTGGTATTAGCAAATGTTTCCATGATATAGCTGAACTAAAATTTCACTTTAAACAGGCTGTTACAGCGCTTATCTTAAATCATAATTAATGTGTCTATTTACTTAGTAACTTATCATCAATTATTAATCTATACGTTTGGAAGAAGCCATTTTCCATGTTACTTTTCATAAGTACTCCAACATCATCAATAGACATTTCAGGAGCACTTTCAAGCCACCATCTAATAGTAGTCATACAATTAGATGCAAAAAGATAAGAATATAGCTTGGCATAGCTATTCTTTGATTTATTAAAGGTACTATCTGTATAAATAATATTAAGTATATTTTCTTGAAGAACATTAAGCATTTCAATGAAAATATCTTTTTCTATATTAGCATTCCACAAAATTTTGTACGCTTTGCTATTATCACTGAAAAACTTCAATATATTTTTAAAATAATCATGATATATCGAATCATAAATCTCATTATTAGAAGCCTTAATAAAATCAGCATTTATATTTCTCACAAAATTATCGAGAACTTCTTTAATATAAGTATCAATTAAATCAAATTTATCTACATAATACTTATAGAAAGTTGAACGATTAATTTGAGCATGCTCTGTTATTTTTTCTACCGTAATCTTTTTTATTGGGTATTTATTCATACATTCGAGCAATGCATTATATATGCTTTGTTTTGTTTTAATCACTCTTAAATCTTTTTCACTCATATTTATACTCCTTGCTTTTTAATATTTAAACACATTCAAAAAAGTTAATAAACATTTTATATAAAGAATGTTGCTTAAGCAATAATTCACAATAACTTTGATGATTGTTAAAAAAAACAGCTATGCTATCATAATAATATAAAACGTTATCATAAACAATAAAGGAGTTATTTAACAAAGGAGAGTGTAATTTATATGAGTAATTTTCCAAACTTATTTAATCCAATAAAGGTGCGTAACTATACTTATAAGAATAGAATTATAAATGCCCCTACCTTATTTGCACATTCTGTGCTATTTCTCCCTGAAATAAAGGAGAATGTCTATAGAATGGTTGAAAATAGAGCAAAAGGGGGTTCAGCAGCTGTATCAACTGGAGAAATTTCAGTTAATGCTGAAGAAGCTTCATGCTTATTTTTAGAACGTCCAGTAGATTTTAATAAATATGAAGGATCAGATTTTGAAGACATTAAAGAATTTGCTACAAGAATTAAGAAACATGGTACTATTGCATATTTAGAATTCTGTCATGAAGGTTCACGATCTGAAGCAAGGCCACCTTATCAGCCTTGGGGACCTGATGGATATGTAAGGGAAGATGGTGTTGAAGTTAAAGAAATGAACCTTTCAATGATGAAGAAAGTATGTGATGATTTTGCTCGAATTTCACGTTTTGCTAAAGCCTGCGGTTTTGATGGTGTATTAGTTCATGGTGGACATGGTTTCAATATGCAGCAATTCCTTTCTCCATGGACAAATCACCGTACTGATAAATTTGGCGGCAGTATGGAAAATCGTGCTCGTTTTCCAATGATGATTCTTGATGCTGTTCGTGAAGCCATTGGTGAGGAAATGATAATAGAGCTTAGGATAAGTGCAGAAGATGGTGTTGATGGCGGTCTTACAATAGATGATACAGTTGAATTTTGTAAACTAATTGATGGAAAGGTTGATATAATCCATGTATCAAATGGCTTAAAATGGGCCGGTAATCAAACCAATACCTTCTCAGATTTCTTTAATGAACATGGTGTTAATGTTGAGCATGCAGCAAAAATAAAAAGAGCTGTAAAGAAATCATTAGTAGCTGTAATTGGTGGTATTAATAGTCCTGAACTAGCTGAAGAAATCATTTCATCAGGTAAGGCAGATTTTATTGAGCTTGGCCGACAGGGCTTTGCAGATCCTGAATTTGCTAATAAAGCAAAAAATGGTGAAGCTCACAAAATAAGAAGATGTGTAAGATGCTTCCAATGCTATCCAGGGTTCTGTGAACATAAGACAGATATTCCACTATGGGAAAAGCTACCTAAGGAAGAAGCTTTCAAAATTTATTCACCAGCATCTATGGGAAGATGTGCTATTAATCCTAATTCAGGTTTTGGACATTATCCAGATCGTATGCCTGTTCCAAAGGAAAGCAAGAATGTATTAATCATAGGTGGAGGGGTAGGAGGCCTTCAGGCTGCATTGACAGCTAAAGAAAGAGGACATAAAGTAACCCTTATTGAAAAGACTAACAAATTAGGTGGAATTATTAATTTTACAGATAAAGATGAAGACAAAGTTGATTTAAGGAATTTCAAAAATCTACTAAATTAGAGAAGTTGAAAATGATGCTGATATTAAAGTTATTATGAATACAGTTGCAGATGAAGAGCTTATAAATAATATAAATCCAGATGCAGTAATTATTGCAGTTGGAGCTCATCCGCTTGTACCCAAAATTCCTGGAATTGAAACTGCTATGAATGCTCTTGAAGCATATGATTCTATAAATAGAATTGGCAAAAAAGTTGTACTTGTAGGTGGTGGTCTTGTTGGTTGTGAAGTAGGACTTCATCTTGCAAATGAAGGTAGCGATGTCACTGTTGTTGAGATGAATACAATGATGGCTTATGAAACTTTTGGATATTATAGAAATGCGCTATTAGATGAAATGGATAAAAGATCTATTAAACAGGTTCTTGGAGCCAAATGCCTTGAATTTAAGAAAAATGGTATTCTTGTTTCAAAAGATGGACAAGAATCATTTATTGAAGCCGATACTGTAATTTTTTCTATGGGAATGAAATCAAATCTTGAAGTAGTTGAAAGTCTAAAGGAAGCTTGCAAAGAAAGAAATGTATATGTTATAGGCGATAGTAAAAAGCCAGGTAAGGTTGGAGATTCAGTTAGAGATGGATATATGACTGCAATGTCAATAATATAATTCATTTTAGTGTTCATAAAAATCCATAAAAAACTAGGTGAATTTAGTTTCATATATAAATCTAAATTTAGTAAAAAGAGGATGCTAAATCAGCAGCCTCTTTTCACATTATAAACTTATTATATTTTCTTTAAACACAAGCTCCATGTGACCCTAAAAAATCCATATTATTATCATCAACTTATTTTTTTCTAATCTAAGTCTTTTCCATTACTATCTTTAAAAATTAAAGGTTAGAATTTAATTTGTTGTGCATTATACATACACAGTAAGTATTTCCTTGTCATTTTCAATAATAACTTCCTTTTTATATTCTTTATTTCGATTAAAATTAAATACAAGTAGAAAACCTTTATTCATATGATTAATATCTAAATAATCACTAAGCTGCTCTACTCCCCTTTTATGATATTTTTCTCCTCTCCATACTTTAAGTTCAATTATATACTTAAAACTATTATAAGTTATAACTATATCTAATCTCTTTTCTTCTGAGATCTGAACTTCTTTAAAATCAAATCCCACACCATTAATTATAGGTTTAATAAATGCAAGAAATAGAAGTCTCCCTTCCCTTTCTATGAATGAAGCATCTATATGACTATATTGTTCTCTAATAAATTGCTGAAACTTAAGTAATATCTTCTCAATACACAGACCACCATCATTCGCTATAAATTTATCTTTAAAATTGTATTTACTCATATCTTTATAGGTTGTTCTTGATTTTGAAAGCATATAATTGTAGATTATTTCTTCAAATATTTTATTACTTATTTCAACTCCATTAATCCCTTGTTTAAAAATGCCATAAGTTAAACCTAAATTGATTAATGGATCAAGAACATTAAATAATATTATTTCTCCATTTATTAAAAGCCTTTTTACTAAGTCATATAATTCTTCATTGTTTTCAAGATTTTTAACTATGCTTTCAAATAATGTATTAACTTCTCCTATTATAAGCTTAACAGCTTTATCAATATCATCTACATTCCAATTTTTTTTATTGTAAGGATAAATTTTCTCATCTAAAGTTTTACATATTTTACTTACGAGAAATGGATATCCAGATGTGAAAAAATAAATTCTATCTGATAACTTAGCTACATTCATTGTTAAATCATTGCACTTTGCATATTCAACAAGCATTGTGCCTATTTCTTCCTTTGAAAAACTCATATCTATATCAAAATCAGAAGCAATATTCCACGGACTATTGTATTTCTGTTCTTCATCTGGTCTTATCTTTACTTTTAAAGTCTTAACATCATGTACCCCAGCTAAAATTACACTATAAAATGTATAATCCTTCCCTACATTTCTTAATAGATATTTATTTCTAAGCATTCCTAGAAAACTTAAAAACAATTGGTTATTACTACTTTTATCTACTTCATCTATCATTAATACTACTTTTTTATTTATCTTTTTTATGAGTTTTGTTATAAAGCTTGATAAGTCATCTAAATTTTCAACTATTTCTTTTCCTCTATCTATAAATTCTGCTATTTCTAAATTTTCTAATTCAACGGTTCTTTGCAATATTTTCAAAAATCCTTTTGAAAATTTAGTTTCATCTTCAAATATTAAGTCGCCTATACCTTCAAAACTTATAGAAATGACTGAATACTCTTCATTTTGAGTTAAAGTTTTTTCAAGCATGAATAATGCTGTTGTCTTCCCATACTGTCTTGGTCTGTTTATTATGAAGTACTTTCCTTTTTCTATAAGTTTTATAACCTTTTCTAATTTATTAGAGGTATCTACTATATAATGGATTTCAGGTACGCACGTTCCTGTTACATTAAATTCCTTTTCCATATTGCTCAATCACCATCCTCTAGTATTATTCTATCATATATGTACTTCGTTTAAACACTATATTATGTCAATACTTTAAAAATAGCAAAAGCAGTAGTTTAATTTTAATAAACATTCTTATTTTGAAATGTTATATGTTTATTCTGGTAACTTAAAACAAGATATAATGGGAAATAACATGAATTTAGAAGAATGGAATGTCCCAATCAATATAGGCGTAAAGTTTCAGATAAAACTAATTAATGTAGCATAGAAAAGGGCTGTCACTGAACAGCCCCCCTTTGAATTTTTATATAACTTTAAAAATATCTTTAAATTGTTTTAGTATTATTTTTTAGGTATAATATTCAATTCCGTATTAATAACAGTTAATAGTTCTTTTGGTATATTAAATCTTGATCTCTTGGACATACTATCAATAGTCATCAATCCCATCATCACTTTAAACTGCTGACTTTCAGCTATATCTCCAAAATATTTAATAAATACAGCTTTTGCTTCTTCGTCTTTATAAAGTTCTTCAATGGTATCAAAGGTTGAATAATATCCCTCTTTAATTGCTACCTCTTGAACATTTGATAAATCAAACTTTTGGAACCAGTTAGTAACATGGGTTTGTTCTTCTGGCTTTTTAAGTACATAGCTTTCATCTGCTTCCTTAACATGCTTTAAAAGCATTTCATCAGTATAAGTATTTCCTGCTTCATCAAAAGCTTCTGCCTTAATTTTATTTTCCCCTAAAGCAAGTTTAACTGCCTCAAATTTTTTCATTGGTTCACTGCTATTAATTTCACTTACAAATTCATCATTAACATAAAGTTTAATATGCTTAATATTTGAAAGCACCACTATGTCATTCATTTCTTCATGTCTGTTTACAAATCTTTCGCCAGCCAACTTAACAAAGCTTTCCTTTGACCAATAAGCCTTGCATAAATAGAAGGAATCTTTTTTAAGCTTTCTATCTATAGTCACTAAGCCCTTTTGATTTCTTCCCTTTTCTCCGCCTTCATTTCTTATTTCACTTCCGAAATCGAACATAGCCCATACATAACCACCTAAAACAAAAGGTCTTTCATTAAAAGTTTTAAGGGCATTATTTTGGAACAGCAACTGATATTCTTCTGTATAATCTTTTACTGTTGGGTTATAAGAATGAAGCTTTGGATTAGTATCAACTCCATATTCAGTAACCATTACTGGTACATTTGGTCTTGCTTTATGAAAATCATCTAATCTTGTTCCTAAATCCTGCATTTCCTTGTAGTACCAGCCATAATATAGGTTATAACCTACAAAATCAGTCAACTCATTTAATGCACTTTCATTAGCTACAGAATGAATATTGGCCTGTGCAATAAATCTGCTTGAGCCTAACTCTTTAGCCATAACTGCAAGCTCTTTTACCATTTCATATATTTGTTTATTTTCTATTGCTATAGTAATTTCATTTTGAACTCCCCAGCAATAAATTGAACTATGATTATAGGCTTGCTTTATTAATCTTTCTAATTGCTCTTTTGCATTAGTATTTTCTTTATCTGAAGTCGTTGGAATACTGATAAATGGAATTTCTGCCCAAACTAGTATTCCTTCACGGTCACAAAGGCTATAAAAATAATCATTGTGTTGATAATGTGAAAGCCTTATTGTATTAGCTCCTATTTCTTTAATAATAGACATATCTAAATCCATATGTTCTTTAGTTAAAGCATTACCTATACCTGCAAAATCTTGATGACGGCTTACACCATTAAACTTAAGGGCTTTACCATTTAAGAAAACACCTTTATCTGGAGTAATTTCAACTGTTCTAAAGCCAATATCTATGCTTCGTTTATCACAGATTTCTCCTTCAGAGTATAATTCAGCTTCAAATTTATAAAGGTAAGGATTTTCTATCCCTTGCCATAACTCAGGATTATTTATTTCTTCTATTAATTCAAATCCTGCTTCCTTTAAAACTTCAACCTCAGTTGTTTTATTAAATACTATTTTTTCTTCTTTATTTAATAATTTAAATTCAACTTTAGAAGCTTTAGCTTCAGTTAATTCATTTATAATTCTTCCATTTATCTTTAATTCAAACTTATCTTCGCCAATACTTTTTTGAGTTAAATATATGCCGTCCCTACTATTGTCCAATAAGTCAAAGTGAAGATCTTCAGCAACTATAAGTTTTACTTCGCGATATATTCCTCCATAAAATGAAAAATCAGCCATAAGAGGATAAACATCATCATGACGGCTATTATCCACAATAATTGAAATAAGGTTTTCTCCACATTTCAAAAAAGAAGTAAGCTGAGTCCTAAACATAGAAAATCCACATTTACTTTCTCCTGCCAATTTTCCATTAACATATACTTTAGCTACAAGACTTGCTGCCCCTATTTCTAAAAATATAAACTTCTTTAATTCTTCCTCTGTTATATTTAATTTTCTTTGATAACAGACTTCTCCTTTGAACATACCCTCTCCACTTTGTCCATCCACAGCATTAAAACAATGTGGTAAGCTTACATTTTCACCTTTATCTATTTCTTTTTCTATACAAATCTCACTATTTTCTTTTGTAAATAACCATTTATCATTCAAATCTATTGTCTTCAAAATCTTCTCCTCCTTATGAATAATAATTCAACCACCACTAAGAAAGTGGTGGTCAAAAATTAAATTTATTTATACATATAGATATCCCAATTAATTATCAAACTTATAAATGGAACATAAATGCATCATTGAGAAATTATAATCGTAACACTACACTAGAAATCAGATACATTTTTCTGGAAGCAGGCATGTGAAATTGAGCTGTTGAAGGTTGTTAATGGGGGCTTGTTTCATTTCAGCTTGTCCGATTTATCAATCGGAACACGCTGAAATGACTACAAGCCGCCATTTAGAACCTTCCAGCGAAAATTTCACTAGTCCTGTGGAAGATAAATGTATTGGATTTCGGTAATTTACCACATAAGTTTAATTCTCGCGCTGGATATCTATATTTTATTTTAAGCTTATATTATTGCTTTTCTGTATTTTGTTCTAATTCATAAGCTTCTCTATCTGCTTTTCTAAAGAATGGATACCATACTAAGGTTGATAAAGCTACAAGTACAACTTGTAATGCAGCTATCTTCCAGCTTCCTTCTACAAAACCAGTAATTACTATTGGTATTCCACTCATACCAGATATTCCTGCAACTCTTGGAACTATTCCTACTACTGTTAGAAAATAAGCTATAGTTAAGTTAATTGCATTCATAAATACGAATGGAACTACAAACTTAAAGTTAAATACTAAAGGTGTACCAAAAACTAATGGTTCGCTAATTCCAAATAGAGCTGGTATTGTTGTTAGCTTTCCTAAAGTTTTATATTGTTTACTCCTAGCTGCAAATAACATAAGTAGTGTAAATCCAATAGCACTTGCAGACATTGTATAGGTACTTACAAATGCACGGCCTGTTATGTTAGGAAGAGCTTCTCCTGCTGAGTATGCTGCTAATTGTGCAGCATCCATTGCTGTAAATATTGGAAGCACAACTGAATAAATAACCAATGTTCCATGAATACCAAAGAACCATAATACTTGAGCAAATGTCCATAAAATTATTATTGATACAATATTTCCACCAACCCCTTGTAGTGGAGTTTGAACAAAGTTATATATAAATTGGTGCATAGTTTTAAATGGTGTTGCAGCAAAAAGAGCTGCTACAATTATAAATATAATAATAGATGCAAAACCAGGTATCAAACTGCTAAAACTACTTGATACAACAGGTGGTACAGTTGAAGGCATCTTAATAGTGATCCCTTTTTGCTTAATATAGATGTATACTCTAGTTGATACTATAGCAATAATCATAGCTGAGAATATACCAGGTGCCCCTAACCAGTACATAGAGAGTGTAGTACCTGCTTTCTCTGTAGTAAACGGCGTTACTATGAAAAAGCAAACCAAAGCTAATAGCGATGGAACTGTACCATCTTCTTTATACTGTTTCGCATAACTGCTTGCTATAGTTACTGCAAAAACTACAGCTAAAAAGTTTGTTGAAAACATGATAGCTACATTTAAGGCATATGCAATTCCTGTTGCTGCTATAAAACCTTTCCATGCTGGTATTGGTACATTTAAAAACAATGCAGCAAAGGCACCAAAAAGTGTAATAGGCATTGCAACCATCATTCCCCCTGAAATACCATTAGCTAATTTACTCTTTTGAATCTTATTTAATATTGGGGATATTTTCTTAGATATAGCTTTTGCATCAAAATTTGACATAATAATTCCTCCTCAATAATTTATCCAATTTAATTTTCATTAGTTTTGCAATTCACTAAAATATTAATCCTAATTTTCTAGATTAATCTAATAATGCAAGTGCATCCTTTAAAACCTTTTCTCCATTAAGAGTTCCATAATCCATCATATCTATAACTGCTACTTTAATTCCCTTTGGTTCATATTGTTCCTTCATTTCATCTGCCATATATTCAATTTGAGGCCCTAAAAGTAAAACTTCTGTTGGTTCTTCATATTCCTCAAATTTTGATTCTGACATAGCAACAATCTTTGCTTCTATTCCTTGTTTCTTTGCACTTTCTTGCATCCTGCCCATTAATATACTTGTTGACATACCTGCTGCACAAACTAAAGTTATATATCTCATTTTTATTCCTCCTAAAATTTAACTTTTTATTTTAATATAAAAATTCTAATTAAGATTGTACCTTCAATTCAAGAAATCCTGAAGGGACTTCGTCATCAATTGATCCTTGATGCCCTAAAAGGGTACCCTGTGGGGAATTGAATATTGACAATTGCAATATAAATATAATAACTACTTTCTAAACTCTTCATACATAGAAACCATTTCTTTTGCTAAATCTCTTACTGTCATAGCATTCATTAAATGATCTTGAGCATGCACCATAAGTAAACTTATTTCTACTTTTTCTCCAGCTGCTTCTTTTTGAATTAAGCTAGTTTGAAAATTATGAGCGTTATTTAAGGCTTCATTAGCTTCCTTTATTTTTTCCTTTGCAAACTCAAAATCACCTTTTTTTGCTGCTTTAATAGCTTCCATAGATTTACTTCTCGCATGTCCGCCATTAACTACTAATTCCATAACTACTTGATCCATTGATAATGTATCCATTTCTTCACCTTCTATTTTAATTATTTGATTTGCATCTCAATAATATATATAGCAATCTTCATGCCAACTTAAAGAATTAATAAAATTTTTTTATTAATTTCTTCAAGCCCTGTATTTCAGCCTTTTTAGCTTAATATAAAAAAGGTTTCCAAAAAGTATTTATGTGCTTTACTTTTTGAAAACCTTTTGAAGCACATTATCAATGTGCTTTATTTTTTCTACTTTTCATTGTAAATAGATTCATAAGATAACATATTTCATCATCTGTAATATAAATTGTGTACTTAGTATTTATTCTTGAACATTCAGTTTTTATTATTCTATATAATTCTGAATTTTCTTTTATGCATGAATCCATGTTGTTATATGCAGCTACACCTTGGTCACCACATAATCTATCTATCATTACTGCCATATGAAGCGTTATTCCTATAACTGCATTTGAGGTTAATTTTATATTTAGCAGCTTAGTAACGGTTGTAGTGAACCTTTTTATATCACTAAGAACTGCTTTACCTTCAATGTTCTTTAATTGATGTTCTAATGTTTCTTCCATCCTTGCATAAACTTTTTCTCTATTTATTAAATCCTGTATATTTTCTATGCAATTGCCCTCAATGATATCTTCCAAATTATATTGTATATAATCACTTTCAAGTTCAAAAGGGCTAACTAAACAAATTATTTCATATTTATTTGATAATTTATCTAATCTACTGTATATGCTTTCCTTTCCTATAAAATTAACAGGAACGATTTCTAAAAAATCATTTTCAAACTTTAGATTTCTTTCTAGTAATGCCTTCATAGCTTTAGCACTGCCTTCACCAGTGGTACATACCGTTATGATTGCTAACTTTCTTTCTTCAGGTGCTTCTGGAATATAATCTAATACATTGTTATCATATAAATTATTTACCTCCAAGGTATCTCTATATATTTCATCTAAAGTATATCCAATCATAGCTTTTCTAGTAGCTTCAATGCAATGTAAAGTGCTTACCAAGGGAATTGTCCTTGTTTTTATTTTAAATTCTACTTCTATTTCTTTACCAAAGGTAACCAAGGAACCCATATCAACTAAGAATAAAACATCTGAGGTAATTTTATTTTCCCTAATGTAATCCTTAGTTCTTTCTAATATAACTTGTGGTTTTTCCTCTATTGGGGCATTTATTCCTTTAGTATATTGTGTTCCTAAAAGTCCATTTACTGCATTAGCCATGCAAGTAGCTGTTCCTTCCCCATGGGCAATTATTATTACCTTTACATTATCTCGTTTATTTTTTATTTTTCCGCTATTGTAAATTAAAAACATAGTTAAAAATCCAGCTTCATCAATAGGAACTTCCCTGTCTATAGCTTCTTCTATTAGCTTTAAAGCTTCTAGGGCAATATTGAATTCTTTACTATATTCTTTTCTTATCTTATTTAACTTTGGATTTTCAATTTTTTTATTTCTTTTAATTCTATCTATAGAATTGCTTATATGAACTGCTAAGCCATAGTATATCTGCTTATCAAGCTCTCTTTTTAATTCTGTTTCACAATAGTTCACAACTTTTTTTATTACACTCATAATATATGGTTCAATGATGTTTTCAAAATTTGCAGTATCCGCCTTATTATGAAACTTAATCATGTAATTTTTAAAATACTCTTCTATGTCACTTTCCATTTCTTCTTCAAATTGTTTACCTTCAATTCCCTTTGCTTTAAGTTCCCTGGTTTTTGCCTCTAACATTTCATAAATATTTTGATTTTGTTCTTTTTCTTCAAAAATCATTTGCTTTTCATTTTTGTCAAAAACACAATATCTATTATTTATATCAATTAATTTGTTCCATAATTGTCTATGCTCAACTTCTTTATATAACCCTTCTCTTATATAAGGCTGCAATTCTAGACTACTAATCCTTATATCTTCTTTTCTATTAGAAAGAAATTCTGCATAAGCTTTAGCACAAGTAAGCTGTATATCAGATTTTAACTGTCCTATATTATTAGGGCAATCATAAGATAAAAAGGCTTTTAAGGAATTTACTGATACCTTAATACTCTTTCCTAAGCGGCCAGATTCTTCAATCATAAATTGCTTTATAAGATTAAATCTTTCTTCCATTCCTCTATTTCGTAAGGCTGGTATATTTATTACCATTGGAATCCTTCTTGTAAAGGTTTGAAGTAAATTCATGTTTGGATCTTCAGTTGTGGCAGTTATTATAAGTACTTTTGCACTTCTTTCACTATCAGTTTCTCCAAGTCTTCTATATACACCTCTATCCATAAAGGTAAAAAACATTTCTTGTCCCTCTGCTGGTAGTCTATGAACTTCATCTAAAAACAAAATCCCCCCATCAGCTTTTTCTAAAAGACCTTGCTTATCAGAATCAGCACCTGTATATGCACCCTTTTTTACTCCAAATAATTGTCCAAGTAATAACTGAGGATTGTTTGCATAATCTGCGCAGTTAAAGGTTATAAAGGGACTTTCTTTAGGCATTACCTTCATTTCAATTGCATACTTGTATATAATACCTGCAAAAGTAGATTTACCAACACCAGTTTCTCCAAGAAGCAATAAATTCATACCATTAGGTGGATATAATATAGCTGCTTTAGCTTGTTCTATTGCTGTATATAGGCTTGGGTTTGCCTCTGAAAATTTATTTATTACCGATACTTCTGATTCAGCCTTTTCTTCATCAGCAGCTATAAATAAAGTTGGCTTTCCTTTTAACTTGATAGCCCTGCCTTCACTTACTAATTTATTTAAATCAGTACTTACATTTCCTCTAATAAGCTTTAAAGTTTCTGCAATTTCCATTGCAGAGCATCCCTCAGGATTTGTACTCGTTTTCTCTTTAAGCTTCATAAGAATTAATTCGATTCTCTTCATAAATCAATTCCCTTTCTTAACTTCATCTTTATTATGAATATTAGAACATATTCTTTTCTAATGAAAATTTAGTTATTCAACCACTATTATATAATCTTATACTTCCAATTCCAATACTTTTAATTGGTATTTGAGTATATATATACAAAAAAAATAAGTAGCTGAACCACAAGGGACTTCAATTTCTAAAACAATTTGAGTATGTATATATAAAAATATAAGCTGTTCATATATATAAATTCTAATTAAAATTATACATTGCAATTAAAGAAATCCCAAAGGGAAAAGTGAATTAGTTCTTGGTTGCAGGAAAATTTTGTATTATGGAATAGCCATCTACTTTTCTACTCAATTGTAAACTGTTAACTGCTAACTGAAATAATTAAGATCCGTTGTTGCAGCATAGCTGCTCTTTTTATAGGTGTATAAGTTCCGTATTGTGGCATAGCCACTCTTTTTATAGGTGCGTATTGTGGCATAGCCACTCTTTTTATAGGTGCGTAT
>NZ_JAKJJY010000009.1:0-182158 GCF_022320955.1 Clostridium sp. YIM B02555
GAACCTTCCAGCGAAAATTTCACTAGTCCTGTGGAAGATAAATGTATCTGATTTTGGTAATTGTTGCATAAGTATAATTCTCGCTTTGGATATCTTTATTATTGAAAAGGTTTTAATAGGTTAAAGTTAATTTATTAGAAACAAATACTTAGGATGAGGAGGATACTATGTATAGAAAAACACCTTTATTTGCATCAGTATTATTGTCATTAATTTTATTTCAATCCTGCAGTAATGTAATAAATGAAAAGACTAATAAAAACAATGAAACCACTACAGAATTGAAGTTGTCGTTTATTACATTTTCATCAATACCTAAAGATTTGGATTTAGTTAATGCTGAAATAAATAAAATAACAAAAGAAAAGATTAATGCTACGATAAAATTAGAGCCTATAATTTCCTCAGAATACTCTCAGCAGATAAATTTAAAACTTAACAGCAATGAAAATTTAGATATTTTTCTAACAGGAACCTTATCGGGATTATTCGATTATCCAATTCTTGCATCAAAGGGAAAGCTTTATCCTTTGGATGATTTAATAAAAAATAAAGGGGAAGGTATTAATTCAGCATTAGGAAACGAATATTTAAATTCAAGTAAAATTCATGGTAAGATCTATGGAATTCCAACAATTAAAGATATGGCTACAGAGCATGGAGTGAAAATAGAAAAAGAGTTATTAGACAAATATAAAATTGATGCTCAAAAAATAAAAAATCTTGAGGATTTAGAAGGAGCTATGAAAATCATACATGATAATGAACCTAATAAATATTTTGGAATAATGGGGGGGACATCAATAGTTGATTCCTTGGGAGTAGCAGCTTTTGGAGATAATTTAGTTGATGGCTATGGTGTGCTTATGAATCCTAATGAATTAAAAGTAGTGGACTATTATGAAACTAAAGAATATGCTGATTTACTTAAAAAAATAAGGAGATGGTATGAGCTTGGCTATATTTATCCTGATATAGTAACAAATAAAGAAAATGATGTATTGCTTATGAGAGAAAATAAGCTTTATGGAGCTACTGCCTATATAAATCCAATAACTAAATACTTACAAAAAAAATCAGTTGGATTTCCAGTTGAAGTTGTCACTATTTATCCAGCAATTAAGAGAACATCGACTATTACGAATTTTATGTGGGCAATTCCTAGTTATTCTAAGAATACAGAAAAAGCTATGGAATTTTTAAATCTAATGTATACAGATAAAGATCTAATTAATTTACTTGATTATGGTATTGAAGGAACACATTACAAAAAAGTGAAAGACTCAGAAGAAATAATAGAGCGTATCTCAGATAATAGTACTGGAGAAAATGGATACAATTTAGATCAAGAATACATGTTTGGCAATGAGTTTTTGTCTCATATATGGGATGGAAATCCTAAAGATATTTGGGGACAAATTGATTTCTTCAATAAAAATGCTGAAAAATCTAAAGCCACTGGTTTTTTATTTGATGCAACACCAGTTATGGTGGAATATACGGAAGTATCTAGAATTGTTTCTGAGTATAAACCTGCTTTAGAAAATGGAGCAGTAGATCCAGATAAAGTATTGCCAGAATTTATAAGTAGGCTCAAAGTAGCAGGAATTGACAAAATAGTTGCGGAGAAACAAAAGCAGCTTGATAGATGGGCAAAAGATACACCTATAAAAAGAGTGGCTATGCCACAATACGGATCTTATATAAAAAGAGTGGCTATGCCACAATACAGAACTTCTCTGCAACCAAGAACTTATTCCCTTTTTGATTCTCACTTTTCCTTCGGAATTTCTTAAAAATTAATTACTAGAAATGTAAAATTTGAATTGCAACATATATATGTAGCAGGTGAAATATTATGGATATAAAAATAAACAAATCAATGCATAATTCTTTGATTTTTAAGCTCATAGCAGGAACGTTAATTTTAACAATTCCAATGGTCTTTTTTCTTATATTTAATAGCTATTATTCAATAAGAACCTTACATAATAAGGTTGCAGAATATAATAGTAATACAGTTAATCTTTATATGAACCAAATTGATTCTGATTTGAAAAGTATTGACAGTTATATTTTTAATGTGATTTCCTTTAATACAGACATATTGAACTTAAATAGTAATGATAAAGATTTAAGTGTATTATCAAAGGTAAAACTTCAAAATGAGCTTACTAATGCAAGAGCTTTATATAAATTAGCTGATGTCTTTTTTGTTTATTCAAGGTTTGGTAATCAGTATTTTGATTCTTACAGCAGCAGAGTAAATTATAAGGAAACTTTAAATATATCAAATTTTATTTCAAAAGTATCAAGAGATAATATAAATTTTAATTCTAAAGGATGGATACCAATATCAATGGATGGTTCAAATTACATTTTTAGGATTATATCAGTAGATAATAATATATATTTAGGTGCATGGATAAAAGTAGAAACCTTAATGAGTCCTCTCTTAAAAATAAATTTACAAAGAGAAGGCAGTATTTTATTTGCTACGTCAGAAGGAAAGCCTATGATAAATCAAGGATTTGTTAATGATAATCATATTAATTTATTAGGGGATTTAACACATTATTATTTTTCTGGAGAAGGAAATAGTCATATGGTTATCGGTAAACCCTCAGAAGTTGGTAAATTTAGTTTAATTGCTGTAACAAATGAAAAAAATATGCTGCAAGGTCTTGATTTAATCCAGACAATAATATTTTTTATAGCAATAATGTCTTTTCTTTTAATACCTAGTACTTTGTATATTTTGCATAGATTGATATTTAAACCTGTTAAAACTTTAAAATATGCAATTAACATGATTGAAAATGGGAATTTAGATTATCGCATAGAAGATAAGTCCTTTTCAAATGAATTTTTAGTAGTGAATAAAGCCTTTAACAATATGGTTTCTCAAATAAAACAATTAAAAATAGAAGTATATGAGGAACAGTTACAAAAGCAGAAATCTGAGCTTGATTACCTTCAAATGCAGATAAGACCACATTTTTATATAAATGCACTTAATAATATATATAGTATGGCTCAAATGAAAGAGTTTCAATTAATTCAAGATATGGTGTTATATTTATCAGATTATTTAAGGTATTTATTTAGAAGTAGTTTTTTATTGGTATCACTTGAAAGTGAGTTAAAGCATGTGAAGAATTTTCTGCAGATAGAAAAGATTCATTCTGGGGAAACGTTAATATGTAATGTGGATGCAGAAGAACATTTAATGGCAGTTCAGATACCTCCATTAGTTTTGCAAACTTTTATTGAAAATATAATTAAACATGCAATGAAATCTTTTGAAGTAATTAATGTAATTATTAAAATATCCTTAATCAAAAAGCATGATGAAGAATATGCACATATAACAATACAAGATAATGGTAAAGGTTTTTCAGATGAAGCAATAAATAAAATAAATAATTCAACTTACAATAATAATACAGGAGAAAAAATTGGTATATGGAATGTTAAGCAAAGACTAAAGCTTATATATGGAGATAGGGCACAAATAATAGCAAGTAATAATGACAATATGGGTGCATGTATTGATATATATATACCAGTAAAAAAAGAGGTGAAATAAATATGAATATAATGGTTGTAGATGATTCAATACAAAACGTAAGAGCCATATCTACTTCAATTGAATGGGAAAAGCTTGGGATAGCAAAAGTACATACTGCCTATAATATTTCTCAAGCTAAAGAAATCATAGAAAATAATGATATACAGATTATAATTTGTGATATTGAAATGCCTCAAGGAAGTGGATTAGACTTAATAGAATGGGTAAAGATAAACTCGCCTCAAACAGAAAATATTTTATTAACCTGTCATGCAGAATTTGAGTATGCAAAGCGAGCAATTGAACTTGGAAGCTTTGATTATTTAGTAAAACCAATTCCTTTTAAAGAATTAGAAAATAAGATCTCACAATTAATAGATAAAATTAAAGCAAGCAGCAAATTAAAAAAGCATAGTGAATATTGGGATAATAATCAAAAGCAAATTGAAGGCTTCTTTTGGTATGAATTAATAGCAGGAAAAATAACAGGAAATTGCGAGGAAATTGAAACCTACGCAAAGAAGAAGAATGTTAGTTTTAATAAAGATTTTAAATATCTTTTGGTTTTACTTACTAAGAAGCGTGTAATTAGCAGGCTAGAGGAATGGAATGAAAATTCCTTATCATTTGCACTAGAGAATATTGCTAAAGAGACAATATTAAATGAGATACCTTCAAGTAGTATGACGGTAGGGGAAGAGGAGATAATAATTATCGTGCCAGAGATAGGTGATAAGGAAACGAGCTTGGAAAACATAGGGAAAAGTTGTGTCAATTATATAATTGATTGTAACAGATATTTAGGTTGCAGCATGACAGGTTATATAGGAAGATATGTAAATGGTGATAATTTAGCAGATGAATTTAGTGAACTTCAAGACTTAGATAAAAATAATGTGTCTTTTGTCAGTAAGATAATTGACTTAAATAGTAGTACATTAAATGATAGCAATGAACAAGAAATTTTATTACCTAATATTAGTGAATGGTCTTTAATGCTTTATAATGGTGACAGTGAAAATGCCGTTAAAGAAGTAAAAAAATATATTGATGAACTTGTAAAAACTGAAAGAATTAATAGAAGGATTTTAAATATTTTTCATCAAGATATTTTACAGATGCTGTATTCTTTCCTAGAGCAAAAAGGAATACAAGCACATCAGCTTTTTGATGATGAAAAATCTGAAAAATTATATATTAATGCAACAAATTCAATAGATTATATGATAAAATGGGTAATTTATGTGTTCAATAAAGCTGTAAGCTATGTTGATGAAGTTACTAAATCACAAACAGTAATTGAAAAGGTAAAAACATATATTAAGGAAAATTATAATAAAGATATTACAAGGGATGATATAGCAAGCTATGTTTTTCTTAATCCAGATTATTTATCAAGAATTTTTAAGAAAGCTACAGGGTTATCCTTAACGGAGTATCTCACAGAACAGAGAATAGAAAAATCAATGCAGCTTCTTTCAACGACTAATATTCAAATTAGCAGCATTTCAGATGAGGTGGGATACAATAATATGAACTATTTTTCTAAAATATTCAAAAAGATTACGGGGACAACTCCAATAGAATATAGAAAAAAGAGTCAAAATAGAATTTAGCTAAGATGGATTCCATGGATTTAAATATGTGGAATCCATTTTTTTATGTTGAGGAAATTATAGAATTCCATAACTCTGAGAAGCTTATAGAATTTAGAAGTGCTAGAGATGAGTGGTATAATGACTTTTGAAATTGACAATGTCACAAAAGTTGCAGTAAAAGTCTGATTAGTTAATGAAAGAAAAGAAAGTATGTATTAAAATAATAACATAAAGTTAAACCTTTACAGAAAAAAGGGTTAATAATTAAGAATACTTAACTGGAGAGGAGAATGGCTTATAAGTTATAGTATTGAAATTTATCCAAAAGAATATAAGGAAAGCTTAGAAATTATAGGATGTTTTATGAAAAAAATAAAAACACACCGATACAGCTTATTTAATGGTAAGTTACCACACCAACATTAAATAAAGCTAATCAGCATGTTAATTGAAATTATAAACATATTATATTATTTTTAAGTGAAATTTACAAGAAGAGTTCTTTTGGAAATTAAAAGAAAAGGATCTATTAATCATTAGGAGGAATTTATAATGCAAAATGTAATCGATAAACAAGATTCAATCGTTAATCAAGATGTAAGTCAAGCAAAGCTTAGTTTTATGACAAAATTTAGTTATGGATTAGGGGAGTTTGCTTGTAGCGTTGTTTGGAGTTTAGTGTCATCATATCTTTTATTCTTTTATACAGATGTATTTGGTTTAGCTGGCGGAATTATAGCAATATTATTACTTGTAGCTAGAGTATGGGATTGTTTTGTAGACCCAATTCTAGGATTGATTATGGAACGTACTAAGAGTAGATTTGGACGTTTTAGACCATATATCTTATTTGGATCAGTATCACTTGGCTTATTTAACATATTAACTTTCTATACACCACAATTTAGTGGTACTGGAAAAGCAATATATGCATGTGTCACTTATTTATTACTTGGTACTTTTCACTCAGTAGTTAATGTTCCATATGGTGCTCTTGCAACAGTAATGACAAGAGATACTGAAGAAAGAACTAGATTAAATGCCTTTAGAGGAGTTTTTGGACAAGTAGCTGGTATTGTTACTGGAGCTACAGTAATGCCTTTAATAACAATTTTAGGTAAAGGAAATAATCAAAATGGATATTTCTATGCTGCAATAGTTTTGACTTTAATTGCAATGCCTATGCTATTATTAACTTTTAAAAATTGTAAAGAAATTGTTGAGCCTATGAAAGAAGAAAGACCAACTATTAAGGAATCTTTATTGGCTTCAGTTAAGAATAAACCATTATTATTAATGTTATTGTGCTTATTAATATCACTAATTGCTGTATTTGGAAGAATAGGACTTGTAGTTTATTATGCAATATATGTTGTAGGACGTCCTGATTTAATAGCAGTAATGTTTACAACATTATCTATTGCTGGTGTTATTGGTGCTTCTTGCCTTCCTTTCATTGCAAAACACTTTGAAAAGAAAACAGTTTTAGGTGGTGGAAATGTTGTATCGGGAATTGGATTTATAGCTCTTTATTTTACACCGGTTTCAAATACTACAGCTATAATAGCTATAACATTTGTTGCATGTTTATCAATGGGCTTCTCATCGATGATATTTAGTATGGTTGGTGACTGCATAGATGATTATCAAGTAAAAACTGGTACAAGAGCTGATGGTGCTATCTATTCATTTACAAGTTTAACAACTAAAGTTGTTAATGCAATTGTTGGATCTGTAAGCGTTGCAGTTTTAGGAGCAATAGGTTATGTTGCTAATCAACCACAAACTCCAGAAGTAGCTAACAGCATAAACATGTTAGTAAATTTAGTACCTGGAATAATATATTTTGTTGCGACAATTCCATTAGTATTCTATACATTATCAAAAGCAAAAGCTAATGAAAATACAAGAATACTTCTTGAAAGACAAGGAAAGAGTATCTCTGAATAATAGGTAATAATTACAAGGGATAATAAGGTATGTTACCTTATTATCTCTTGTTTTTTATGAGGTAGCAGGAGATGGTATTATTGATTTTCGTTGAATATTTCAGTAGATAGAAAAGCATATTACATATGAAATTTTTATAATAGTTGATTAGGATTTTTGCAAAGGATAAATGTTTGTGCGCAATCTTGAAAGTTTAAGTTATTAAAAAATATTTGGAGGTTTAGTATGATTAATAGAGAAAGTAAACAAAAGGAATTTATTAAAGAATATTATGAAAAAAGAATAGATAATCTTATAGGTAAAATGACATTAGAAGAGAAAGTTGGACAGTTAGTGCAGATTTCCCCTTCAATTTTTGGAGCCTTTGGATTAACCTTTGATGAAACAATTGAAAAATTAATTAATGGGGAGATTACTCCGGCTGAGTTTGAAGCACTTGAAAGAAATTATCGTAAAGATGAAATTAGACAAGGTACACTTGGTTGTATGGGTGGAGTACACGGGGCAGAAAAGTCAAATGAACTTCAAAAAATTGCAGTTGAAGAATCAAGACTTGGAATTCCTATACTTTTTGGACTTGATGTAATACATGGATATAGAACAATATTTCCAATACCTCTTGCAGAAGCTTGTAGCTTTGATATCGAAAAAATTAAAGAATCTGCAAGAATAGCTGCTAAAGAAGCTTCAGCAGCAGGACTTCACTGGACTTTTGCACCAATGGTTGATATATCAAGAGATCCACGTTGGGGAAGAGTTGCAGAAGGAGCAGGTGAAGATCCGTACTTAGGAAGTGTTATTGCTAAAGCTAGAGTAGAAGGGTTTCAAGGGGAGAGTTTAGATAATCCAGAAAGTATACTTGCATGTGCTAAGCATTTTGTAGGCTATGGGGCACCAGATGGTGGAAGAGATTATAATACAGTAGATATGTCACTTCAAACTTTGCATGATGTATATCTACCACCATTTAAAGCAGCAGCAGAAGCTGGGGTTGGAACTTTTATGAGTGCCTTTAATGATTTAAATGGAATTCCTTGTACTGCTAATAAATATTTATTAACAGATATTTTACGAGGAGAATTTGGGTTTAATGGCTTTGTTGTAAGTGATGCTAACTCAATTCCAGAAGTTGTTGTTCATGGATGTGCAGAAGATAATAAAGCTGCAAGCAAAAAAGCATTGAATGCTGGATTAGATATGGATATGAGTCAAGGCACTTATAGAAATGAATTGCCTGAACTTGTGAAAGAAGGAGCTATATTAGAAGAAATATTAGATGAAGCTGTAAGAAGAGTACTTAGAGTGAAATTCTTATTAGGATTATTTGATAATCCATATAGAACAGATGCTAAAAAAGAAGAAAAAACACTTCTTTGTAAGGAACATCTGGAGGCTGCAAGAGATATTTCCTGCAGATCTATAGTACTTTTGAAAAATGAAAATAATGTTCTTCCACTTAAGAAGAACTTAAAAAAGATTGCAGTAGTGGGTCCGCTTGCTGAAAATGCTGCAGAAATGCTTGGAACTTGGTCACATACAGGAAATCCATCAGATGTAGTTACTGTTCTTTCAGGAATAAAAGCTGCTGTTAGCAGTGAAACAGAAATTTTATATACTGAAGGTTGCAAGATTACTGGAGAAGAAGGTATGGACTTTGAAGGTGCTGTTAAAGTAGCAAAGGAATCAGATGTAATTATAGCAGTTGTTGGTGAAAATTCAGATATGAGTGGAGAAGCTGCAAGTCGTATTGATATTAACTTACCTGGAAAACAAGAAGAATTATTAAAGGAATTACGTAATACTGGTAAGACATTAATTGTTGTATTGATAAATGGAAGACCATTAACTATACCTTGGGAAGCTGAAAATGTAGATGCATTAGTAGAAGCATGGCAGTTAGGGACTCAAAGCGGTAATGCTATAGCTGATGTTTTATTTGGTGATTATAATCCAAGTGGGAAGTTAGTATCCACATTCCCATATTCAGTAGGACAAGTACCAATTTACTATAATCATCCAATGACAGGCAGACCAGCAGGCAAAATAAAATTCACTTCAAAATATATAGATGGTCCAGTGGAGCCACTATATCCTTTTGGATTTGGACTAAGTTATACAACTTTCAAATATGAAAATCTATCTATAATATCATCAGAAAATAAAATTGGTGAAACTGTAGTTGTTAATGTTGATGTAACTAATACAGGAGAAGTAGCTGGGGAAGAAGTTGTACAACTTTATGTATCAGATGTTGTTGCAAGCAGAGTAAGACCTGTTAAAGAATTAAAAGGTTTTGAAAAAGTATTATTGCAACCTAATGAATGTAAAACTATAAGATTTAAACTTAATACAAAAGATCTTGGATTCCATGATGAAAATATGAATTATATTGTTGAACCAGGCTTGTTTAAAGTATATGTTGGTACAAATTCTAAGGAATGTCTTGAAGGTGAATTTACTATTGTATCACTTGATTAATTTTTAAGTTGGCACATTAAAAGAATAAGTGAAGAATAGGGTTCGTGAAATTATTGATGAATCCCCATAGCATATGAATGTGTAGTTTTGTAATTATATGTATTGCAAACGAGAGTAGTAAAAATTTTATATTTTGTATAAATAGAAAAGAGAAAGGATTAAAACTATATGACAGAAAGAAAAATTAAAAATCCTATTATATCAGGATTTTATCCAGATCCATCAATTTGCAGAGTAGGAGAGGATTATTATTTAATATGTTCCAGTTTTGAAATGTATCCTGGAATTCCGATTTTTCATAGCAAGGATTTAGCAAACTGGGAGCAGATAGGGAATGCTTTGACTAAAGATAATGGCTTTCATGTGGAATTTAATTCAATGGTTGGTGGTGTTATGGCACCTACAATTCGTTATAATAACGGCACATTTTATATAATAAATGCAAACTTTTGTGATAAAGGTAATTTTATTATTACAGCTAAAGATCCAAAGGGCACATGGTCAGAGCCTCATTGGTTAACAGATGTTCCAGGGATTGATGCTTCATTTTTCTTTGATAATGATGGAAAAGCTTACGTTATGGGTACAGGAGATGTATGGGATAATGGTGCTGGTGTAAAGGAAAGAGGAATATGGCTTGCACCATATGATATGGAAAACTTTAAATTAGCAGGAGAGCCAGTAACGATTTTTAATAGTGCACTAAGAGGCGGTTCAGCACCAGAAGCTCCACATATTTATCATATTGGAGATTACTATTATCTAATGATTGCTGAGGGTGGAACTGAGCATTATCATGCAGTAATGGTGGCAAGAAGTAAGGAATTGTTCGGATGGTATGAGGGATGTACTGCAAATCCTGTAATGACCCATAGACATTTTGGATTTAAAGCTCCAATTATCAACGTAGGACATGCAGATTTTGTGGAAACGCAAAATGGAGAATGGTATGCTGTAATGCTTGCTTCTAGACTGATTGATGGTGAATATAAGAATTTAGGAAGAGAAACTTTTATTTGCCCAGTAATGTGGGAAAGAGAATGGCCAATATTCAGTCCAGGAACAGGAAAATTAGAATGGGAATATACAGCAGCTTCATTGCCATGGACAGAATTTGAAAAGAAAGAAAAAGACATGGAAGACTTTGATGAGGAAAGAGACCTTGGAATGACATGGGTATTACTTGGAACTCCATATGAACCATTTTATAAGATATATGACTCGAAATTATCTTTAAAATGCTTGAAAGAAAATATGACACCAGTAATCAAACCACTTTCATTTAATCCTGAAATATGTAAAGACCGAATTATAAGCTTTGTAGGCAAGAGACAAATTCATATTGATTTTTCATTGTTTACTAAGATGAGTTTTAATCCTCAAGAAGGAGAGTCAGCAGGTTTGGCTATAATGCAGGCTATGCATCATCATTTACGTGTAGAACGTACTTGTGAAAATGGGAAGCAACTTTTGAAATTGATAATTTCTACAACAGACTATGATAGACCACCGTATTTCCCAGGCTTTTCATATGAGCATAAGGAAGAAATAATTGCATGTGTACCATGTGATGATAATGAACTTATTTTAGGGTTTAATGCAAAGCATGAAAGTTATGACTTTGTATACGGAACAGATTTAGAAAACATGAAATGTCTTGCAGAAAATGTGGACTGTGGAAGAATCAATCCAGAATATGTTGGCTGTATGGCAGGTACCATAATTGGCATGTTTGCAACTGCCAATGGTAAAGAAAGTGATAATGTTGCAGAATTTGACTGGTTTCAAATGAAAGGGGCCAAATAAGATTAATCATAAATAAAGTATAAAATAGCAAATTGAAATAACTAATCAATATAGCGAAAAGTATCTATTAGTAAAGTGTATCTTAAAATTTTTACTATTAATTTTGAGATACACTATTTTTGTTTAATAGTCGTAAAAGTTATGATTAATGTCTGATTTATTAATGAAAACGATGTTGCGAAGTATTACAATTAAATTGAAAAATTAAATATTAAGTTTATTTATATAGATATTGTTTTATAGCTATGATTATGAATTAAACCTTAATGAGGATTTTGCATTTAACTATGAATTATGGAGGTCGATTATGAAAAAGACAATTGAAGAATTAAAAAACGGTAAAGGTGATAATTATATTCTACCTTTTTTATGGATGCGTGGAGAAGAAGAACATGTGATCCGTGAAGAAATGGAGAAGATATATGAAAGTGGTATTGGAGCAGTATGTGTTGAAGCTAGACCACATCCAGATTTTGCAGGACCTAAATGGTGGCATGATTTAGATATAGTTATGGAAGAAGCAAAAAAAAGAAATATGAGGGTTTGGGTTTTAGATGATGCACATTTTCCAACAGGCTATGCTAATGGATTAATTGAGAAAAAATATCCTGAAAGAAGAAAAACTTATATTAATTATAATGTAGTGGATGTAATCGGTGCTCAAGATGAAATAAGTTTTCATTTTACACCAATGCTTAAACCAAGAACTTCATTTTTAGATTTTGGAAAACAAAAAGATGTTGAAGAGCAAAAAAAGAATAAATTAGTTAGTGTAGTTGCAGCTAGATTAATCAAAGATGGAATGATTCATGAGGAATTAGTTGATTTAACAAATAATGTAGTTGGGAATTTTTTAACATGTAAATTACCAGCAGGTGCTTGGAGAATTTATGTTGTTTATGAAACAAAAACTGATGGTGGGGACAATAGATATATCAATATGGTTGATAAAGAATCTGTAAGTACTCAATTAGAGGCTGTATATGAGCCACATTTTGAACATTATAAAGAAGACTTTGGAAAAACTTTTGCAGGGTTCTTTTCAGATGAACCAGCCTTTGGTAATGTAGTTGGATTTGATTTTGATGAATCAATTGGAAGACGAGACATGCCTCTTCCATGGAGTGAAGAAGTTAAAGTTATGCTTAAAGAAGCCTTAGGCAGTGAGTGGAATTTATACTTACCATACTTATGGATTGGTACAATTGAAATGAATGATTGTGTTAATACAAGATATACATATATGGATATTATTACACGTTTATATGAAAGGAATTTTAGCAGTCAATTAGGTAAATGGTGTGAAAAGCATGGGGTAGAATATATAGGACATGTTGTTGAAGATAGTAATCAGCATAGTAAACTTGGAAGTGGAGCTGGACATTTCTTTAGAGCAATTGAAGGGCAGCATATGGCAGGAATTGATGTTATTGGAGGTCAAATCATACCAGGTGGAGCAGGACTTGAAAGAATTTCACTAACAAAAGGTGATGGTGAATTCTATCATTATGCTTTAGGAAAATTAGGAGCTTCTAGTGGACATCTTGATCCAAAGAAAAAGGGAAGAACTATGTGTGAACTTTTTGGCGCATATGGCTGGAAGCTTGGTGTTAGGGATATGAGATATATTACAGATCATCTACTTGTTAGAGGTATAAATTATCTTGTTCCACATGCATTTTCAATGGCTGAATATCCAGATCATGATTGTCCACCACATTTTTATGCTAGAGGAAATAACCCACAGTTTAGGCACTTTGGTAATTTAATGAAGTATGCTAATCGTATGTGTCATATATTAAATGAAGGAAAACATGTAGCACAAACTGCTATTTTATATCATGGTGAAAACGAATGGGCTGGGGATTTTATGAAGATGCAAAAACCAGCAAGAGAATTAACTGAAAATCAAATTGAATTTGATTTCGTTTCTATGGATATGCTTAATAATCTTGAAGATTATAATGGAAAAATAGAAAATGGTATATTAAATATTAATGGTGTTGAATTTAAGTGTTTAGTAATTCCTTATACTAAATATATAACTAAAGAATTAGCTAACTTTATTAAAAATGCTAAAGGAGTAGAAATTATATTTGTAGATGCTATGCCACAAGGAATTACAAATGAAACTAGTGAAACAGAAGAAGTGGAATTAATGAAAAGTTGTGAAAGCTGTACTGTAGTAAAATTAGAGGAACTTGCAGGAGTATTACAACAAAAAGGCTTTAAGGAAGTTAAGTTAAAGAATAAATTTTCTGATTTAACATATTATC
Source organism: Clostridium sp. YIM B02555 (assembly GCF_022320955.1). Lineage (NCBI taxonomy): Bacteria > Bacillati > Bacillota > Clostridia > Eubacteriales > Clostridiaceae > Clostridium > Clostridium sp. YIM B02555. The sequence goes on from NZ_JAKJJY010000009.1 coordinate 13,680, forward strand.
ATTATTTTAAAGATGGAAACATATATATGTTCCAAAATGAATCAGCTCATGAAACTTTTAAAGAAGAAATTGAGTTAACTCTTGGACAAAATGCAGTTATATATAATGGATTAGAAAATGAATTTAAAAAATTAACTATCAGTACTGAAAATAGAAAGAGCAGTATTTTCATAGAATTAAAACCTTGTGAATCTTGTATAATACTAGAAAATACAGATGGATATAATGAAATTACTGAGGAATACTTACCTGTGTCAGATAAACTAAGCAATTGTAAGAACAGTATTGATTTATCAAGAGATTGGAACTATTCAATGGTTAAAAATAAAGAATATCATAATTTCGGTGAAATGAATAAAATGGATAAGTTAGCTCCGATTTCTAATGAAGATCCACTATTTGCAGGATTAATAAGATATGAAAAAACTATAGAAATTGACGAAGTAAAAACAGATGCATATTTAAGCTTTGAATATGTATATGAAGCAATGGAGTTATGGATTAATGAGAAATATGTAGGAATGAAGATTTGTCCACCTTATATTTATAATATAGGTAAATATTTAGAGAAAGGCAAAAATACAATTCGCACTGAAGTTGCAACGACTTTAGATAGAGATCGTTTCACGATGCCAGAACCACCATTTATTTTATGGCATGATTCAATTGACCCAACAGGAATGTATGGAGAAATAAAGTTAAAAATGTAATATAGATCAATTGAAGTTTTTGATATAACCTCTTTAAGCGTTTGTTTATAAGAGGTTATATTTCTTTTCACTATAAGGAACTTAAAATAAATTTAGAATTATAGATAACCTTTGAAGTAGCAGAAACACACAGTCTGTGAAGCAGATTTACTATATAATAGTTGAAATTAGTAAAATTAATATTTATAAAGTCGTAAAAGTTGCAAGAAAAGTAAGATAAATCAATGCTTAATAAAGTCTTTCAAATTATAATAAATGGTATAGATTTCTTATGAGTTAAAGAAGTTACACTTATTGTAAACGTATAGAAAATATTATTTGTAAGAAAGTTTATGAAAAAGAAAAAAATGATAAAAAGTAGGGGGAAAGACAATATGTTAAAAAGAATTACAAAGGTTACTAGTCTTTTAGTGACGGCAGCTGCAGTTATATCAATGGTTCCAGTTTATGCAGCAGATGTGAAAAAATATGATACTGAAGAAGGAACTATTTATGGTGCTAAGTCTTTGGGGAGAGGTAGCTATATAATTGATGGAGAAATAAACGGTAAAGATGACGCTGTTTATTACTTGGCAGATGGAAAGTATACACAATTAGAGGATGCTGGTGCAGGCGATGAAATAGGAGATATTTATAAAGATAAATATTTAGATTTTAATAATGGGGATTATTATATAGATATAACAACAGGTAAGAAGATAGATGATAAGGTATTAGATGACATAAATAGTGATGTAGCTGATGCCTTGAGAAAGAAAATTAAGAAAGATAATGATGGGAGATTTCTAGAAAGTAGCTATGAAGGAAATCATATACAACCAGATAAGATAAAAGGAAATGATAAGACTGATATATGGGGAGCTACAGGTAAATGGAGAGAATTCCAATATGATTTAAACACAAAAAATCAGTTTCAAGGTAAACTAAAAGATATAATTTACACAGATGAAAGCGGAAACTATGTAGATGCTGATTATAATGTGGGGAATGTTGGAGTATATTTCACAACTGCTGCTGGTGTTACAATTAAAAATACTAAAGATACTTATGATGTTACAGTTGGAGGCGTTGACTATACATTAAAAGCTCAAATTATTAATGATGCAACAAGAGATGAAGATGCTGATTACATAACTAGAAGTGCAAAATTAACAATATGGAAAAAGTTAAAAACTGATCCAGATGTAGATGCTTCGTATACTAATGTGACAGATCAAGTGTTCTTTGGATCAAAAGCAAAGCATTATAAAGCTCCAGTTATTAATTCTAGTGATAATAGTGTAACAGTTTTACAAAGAATTTCAAAAGCTCAAGCATCAGGGGATGTAGATGGTATTAAATATGCTAAGAATGTTGGAACTTATTTTGTGACAGATGATAAAGGAAATCAAGCACATATATTTGGTTTATTTGATTTTAGTAAATTACCTTCACCTGGAAATATTCCTTTTGGATTAATAACAGGAAGCCCTGATGGTATTGCAAGTCATTGTTTTGATCCTGTTGAGAAAAAATATTATGCTCAAACTATAAACTTTAAAGCAGAAAATGGGTATTACTATACAGATGTAAGTGATTATGATGATACTAGTGCTGATGCTTGGGGAATAGGTGGAGGAAATCTTTATTCTGTAGGAAGTGGATATGTTAAAAAGTGGAATAACAAAGATAGTAAATTTGATAAGCTATATAAAGTGGATGGATCATTTGATAAATTCAATGTTGCTTATGATGCTAGTGTAGTTGCTTGGAATGAAAATGATAAAGTTTATTCATTAATATTTAACAAACCTTCAGAAAATACTGATACAACAAAAACAACAACTCCAGCAGTAGTAGCTACTGGATGGGTAAAGGCGGCAGATGGAACTTGGAATTATGTTAAAACTGATGGAACTAAAGCTACAGGCTGGTTACAAGATGGCGCTACTTGGTATTACTTAAATACAGCAGGGGTAATGCAAACTGGCTGGATTAATGATAATGGTATTTGGTATTACTGTAATGCCTCAGGAGCAATGCTTGCTAATACAACTATAGATGGTTATGTACTAGGAGCTAATGGAGCTTGGATTGTATAGCTATTTCAAATTTTTAGGTTACAAATAACTAGCGGAGTTATTATACTTAATGAGAAAATGTCCTTTAGAGAAATTATAGGTTGTGTATTTATGCTTATAGCTGTAGTGATTGCTCAAGCACCAGATCGTAATAAAAAATTGATAAATAAATATGATTCTATATAGATGCACAGTCCATTTTACGCATTGACAATAGTGCCTTAAATAAAATACACTGATATTATAATATTAATTGGTATTATAATATTATTGTATTACTATATGAGGAGGAAAAAATATGAGCGTAAAAGGGAAAATAGTAAATTCAACATTGGAATCTATTAAATTTAAATTGATAATTGCTATTGTAATTGTTCAATTCTTTAGCTCTTACATAGGACAAGCTGTAAATTTTCTTATAGCAAGAGGAAAGGAAGCATTGCAAGGAGTTGGAGTCCCTACTTTCTTTTTAGATGGAGATATTGGTATTTTTGTGTCTGCAACTATAAGCATAATAATATCAGTATTTATAATAGTATATATTTATGATAATTTAGTTTTAAAGAGGCTTAAAAAAGTATTGGATTTTACTAAAAAACTAGGAAATGGGGATTTATCTGAGGAACTTAATTTTAAAGGAAATGATGATATAAGCAAATTGGGTGATAGTTTAAATAAAGCTAGTTCAAATATGAAAGTATTGTTATCAGATATAATTGATATTTCTAAAAATATTAATACTTCAAGTAATGATTTATTAAAATCAACAAAAAGCTCATATTCAAATATAAATGCTATTAATTCAACATCATCTGTGTTATCAACTGATGCTTCGACTTTAATAGCTACAACTGAAAAAGCAAATATGTCTATTGAAGAAATTATAAAAACAAATGATTTACTTTTATCTAAAGTAAAAGCAGGATTAATTTCATCAGAAGAGATGGAATTAAGGGCTTCACAAATGAAGCAAAAAGTTTCTAACTCTCTTGAAAAAGCAAATTTGACTTATAGTGAAAAACAAGAAAAAATTCTTAAAGCAATTGAAGCTGGTAAAATAGTAGAAGAAATTAGACTTATGTCAGATACTATAAAAGGCATAGCGGAACAAACAAATCTTCTTGCTTTAAATGCATCTATTGAAGCGTCAAGGGCAGGTGAACAAGGTAAAGGTTTCGCAGTTGTAGCAGAAGAAGTAAGAACTTTAGCAGAGCAATCTTCAGAAGCTATTTCAAATGTAGAAAATTTGGTTTCTCAAGTAAGAGCAGTTTTTGATAACCTTTCAGTGAGTTCACAAGATATTCTTGCTTATATAGATAATAATGTTAAGGCTGACTATGAGTTGTTGCTAGAAACAGGAGATCAATATCAAAATGATGCGAAGCTTATAAACAGCATATCAACAGAAGTAACCTCTTCTGCTAAACTTATGAATACATCAATTGAAGAAATTAGTAAAGTAATAGATAAGGTTGTTGAGATATCTGGGAAAACTTCTGATTCTACAGGTGAAATTAATTCTAGTTTATCAGAAATAAGTAATATAATGAATGAAGCTAAGGATTCCATGGAAAATCAAGTTAGCTTAGCAAATAGGTTAGAAACCTCTGTTGAAAAATTCACTTTGTAATTTTGTATTTTATCAAATGAATATTAAATAAAGTTAATAATATATAAAAATGAAGAAGCTATAGATTATCTTATTTTTAATAAGTGCTATAGCTTCTTTATTAATTTTGAACGAGATTATGGGTATATAATAGGTTATGTAAATATAAAATATTTAACTAGAAATAATAAATATTAATATTTTAAATCGATTTGTTAATATTTTTTTTGTTGATTAAAAAAATATATTATTTTAACAATATTATTAACAAAAGTGAACAATTAAAAGAATGCGTTTACAGAGTCTAAAAAGGTACAATAAATATGTAATAAAGAATAAATTATAAATATTAAAAGATTAATTATTCCATGATAATAATTAAATCAAAAATAAATTAATTTAACTAAAAACTGAAATTATTATAAATTTAAAAAGAGAGGTAGATAGAAATGAAAAAATTAAAAATTGGTTTTATTGGCTGTGGTGGAATTGCAAATGGAAAGCATTTTCCAGCATTATCAAAGTTAACAGATAAGGTAGAATTAGTTGCTTTTTGTGATATTATTGAAGAAAGAGCAGCAGAAGCTGCAAAGAAATATGGTACAGCTGATGCTAAAGTTTATACTGATTATAAAGAGTTAATAAAAGATGAAAGTATTGATGTCATTCATGTATTAACTCCAAATGTATCACACTCAGAAATTACAGTTGCTTCTTTAGAAGCTGGAAAACATGTTATGTGTGAAAAACCAATGGCAATTAACAGTGCTGAAGCACAATTGATGTTAGATGCTGCTAAGAGAACAGGAAAGAAATTAACTATTGGATATCAAAATCGTTTCCGTTCTGATTCACTTGAAACAAAGGAAGCTTGTGCAAATGGTGAATTAGGTGACATATACATGGCAAAAGCTCATGCTATAAGACGTAGAGGAGTTCCTACATGGGGAGTATTCCCAGATAAATCTAAGCAAGGTGGAGGTCCATTAATAGATATCGGAACTCATGCTTTAGACTTAACATTATGGTTCATGGATAATTACAAACCAAAAACTGTATTTGGATCAGTTTATCAAAAATTAGGAACATTAGAACATGGACCAGAAGGAAACATGTTTGGACCATGGGATCCAAAAACTTATGAAGTAGAAGATTCAGCTTTTGGATTTATTAAAATGGAAAATGGTGCAACTATATACTTAGAAGCTGCTTGGGCATTAAACATGATTAACCCAAAAGAAGCACAAGTAACATTATGTGGAACAGATGCCGGAGCTGAAATGTTTGGTTTAGCCTTTGCTGATCAAGGATATACTATATTTAATAAAGCTGCACATGGTAAATTAGTACAAACTCAACCTTCAGATGCAGGCGGAGTATTTGGATTTGAAGGAGCAGGGCAATTAGAACAACGTGATGCAGAAGCTATTCAATGGATAGATGCTATCTTAAATGATACAGAACCATTAGTTAAACCTGAACAAGCATTTGTAGTAACACAAATATTAGAAGCAATTTATAAATCAGCTGAAACTGGTAAACCAGTAGAACTATAAAATTTAACTATTAGCCCACAAAAATTTAAATTAAATTTATAACATAAGGAAAGGGAACTGATAAGATATCTTAATAAATCAGTTCCCTTTGTCAATAAATAAGATCAAATTTGAGCTTTTAAATTAATAATTATTATAAATGGATACATGTGAGGAGAAAATAAAGTGAGAAATTATGGATTTGGAATAGATATAGGTGGAACAACAATAAAAATGGGACTATTTAAAGTGGATGGATCCTTGATAGAAAAGTGGGAAGTGGATACAAGAAGAGAGGAAAATGGCAAGTATATTTTAATTGATATTGCTAAAGAAATAAATGATAAGTTAGAGGAAAAAGGAATACAAAAAAATGATGTGGTTGGGGTTGGACTTGGAGTTCCTGGACCAGTAGGCAGTGATGGAACTGTTTTAAAATGTGTTAATTTAGGATGGGGAATATTTAATGTTGAAGAAACTTTAAGTGAACTTATCGATCTTCCAGTAAAAGCTGGTAATGATGCTAATGTGGCTGCATTAGGTGAAATGTGGCAAGGCGGGGGAAAAGGTTATAAAAATGTAGTAATGGTGACACTTGGAACAGGTGTTGGTGGTGGAATTATTATTGATGGAAATATTATTTCAGGAACAAATGGTGCTGGTGGAGAAATAGGACATATTAAAGTGGTTAAAAACGAAACTGAAACCTGTGGATGCGGAAAAAAAGGATGTCTTGAACAATATGCTTCAGCTACAGGAATTGTAAAAGAAGCAAAAAAACTTTTAAATAGTAAAGAAAGACCTTCGTTACTAAGAAATTATAGTGAAATCACAGCAAAATTAATATTTGATGCAGCAAAAGAAGGAGATGAATTAGCTAACATATTAGTTGAAGATTTGGGTGAAAAATTAGGTGGAACACTAGCTAATGTTTCATGTGTATGTGATCCAGAAGTTTTTGTAATTGGAGGAGGAGTATCAAAGGCAGGAATGATTCTTATAAATGTTATAAGAAAGCACTTTATTGAAAAAGCTTTCCATGCATGTGAAGGTACAAAATTTGAACTTGCAAAGCTTGGAAATGATGCTGGGATTTATGGTGGAGTAAAATTAGTATTAGATATATAAAAATTAGAAAACCACTATAAGTAATTAATAAATTGCTAATAGTGGTTTTATTATAGTTTATTATATTATTTTTATGAGAAAATTATAGCAATGTTTATTATGCTTACAATTGCACCATTTTAGGATAGAACTGATGGAAATAGCTATAATATTAATAAATTTAATATGAGTTTGGATACATATTTTATACATAACTATCTAAACGATGAAATTAGAATGCTGCTTGGTGATGTAGTTAATCAAAAAAGATGCAAGGAAGAAAGATGGAAATTAATATTTTGATTAGAAAGCATGGAGAAGGTGTAGTAACAGAGTTAAAAAGGAGCGTTTAATGTGGGGAATGCAAGTAAAAATGTTAATGAAAATAGTATACCAATAGTAATTACATTAAATAAAGTTAAAAGAATTTTTTCAAATGTTCAAAAGAATATGGAATTTTTATTTGTTCTTAAAGGCGAGCTGAAGGCTATTATAAATAATAAAAACTATAAATTATCAGAATCTGATGTGTTGTTAATTAATAATGGGGATATATATGAGATTTATGGTGAAGAGGAAAATATTGTTTTATCAATGCAAATTGACAATGATTTCGCCAATAATGTTATGAGAGGTGAGCAAAGTCTATTTTTATGCAATTCTTCTATTGATGCAAATGAAAATTACAATAATATTAGAAAAATATTATCCAAGATAATGTACGAATATTCTATTAAGAAGAACAGGTATGACTTTAAAGTGATGTCTTTATTATATGATTTAATTTATTTATTAGATATGAATTTTACGATTGTAGAAGAGTATAAAATGCAAACTTTAGAAATTAAAAATAGTAAGCATATTGAACGAATAAATAGTATATTAACTTATATTAAACAAAATTATTATAAACAAATTTCCTTGCAGGATGTAGCTGATGCTCAATATTTAACTCCTGAATATTTATCTAAGTTTTTTAAAAGTCATATGAATATGACTTTATTAAAATATTTAAATGAATATAGATTGTCTCAAGCAGTAAAGGAACTTATTCGAACAGATAATTCAGTAACTGTAGTTGCAATGAATAATGGATTCCCTAATTTGGCCGCATTTAATAAAATATTTAAGGAAGTATATGATACTACTCCAGCTGAATATCGTACTCAAATTAGAAAAAAACAAGAAATAAGTAACAAAGATGAAAAAATAGAATTAGAAATAACTAAAGTTGATTATAATCAAGCGTTAGAAAAGTTGACTCAATATGTAGCTTATGAAGTGGAAAACTATAATAAATTTCCACAAGATGATTTAGTGAAAAGTGTTACAGTAAATGCTGATGTAGACAAGATAAAACAAGTTACACATTCATGGAGAAACTTAATTAATCTTGGCTATGCTCAAGATGGTCTTAGATCAGATCTTCAGCAGCAGTTAATGCATATACAAAATAAAATAAAATTTAAGTATGCCAGATTCCAAGGCATTTTCAGTGATGAAATGCTTAGTTATGGAGAAGAGACTTTGGAGGAAGTAAATTATAACTTTACAAAAATAGATAAGTTGATTGATTTCTTGTATAGCATAAATTTAAAACCGTTTATTGAGTTGGGAAATAAGGCTAAAGTTCTAAGTATTACTTCGAATAAAGCTATGTATTTTAGAAATTCTTCAAAACAAGAAAAACATTTCAAGAAATCTTTAGAGTTGTTAGAAAAATTTATTGTACATTGTATTAATAGATATGGAATAACTGAGGTATCACAATGGTATTTTGAATTTTGGAAAGAAGGAGAAATTGATTATGTTTTCTGGAATGGAAATTTTCATAAGTATATAGAAGAATTTAAGTGTTATCATGATACAATTAAAAAAATAGTACCAGAGGCTAAAGTAGGAGGACCAGGTTTTAATACAGAGGTAAATAAAAAATGGTTTGGCGAGTTTTTAAATCAGTTAAAAAGAACAAATACTAGACTGGACTTTTTATCAGTATCATTATATCCATATGAACTTGTAGAAGATAATAAAATTGAAGAAATTGAGAAGATAAATAATAGGATAAGTGAAGAACATGAATATAAAACTCGATTATTTCCTTCAAAAGATCGAAATTATTCAAAAGTACAGCTTACAAAAATTGGAAAAATGATTAAAGATGCAGGAATTGAAATCCAAGAAATTCATGTTACTGAATATAATTCTAGTATATCTCATCGCCATCCAGCTAATGACACAATATTTAAAGCCGCTTATATTACTAAAAATATAATAGATACTTTAGATGAAACAGATAGTTTTGGATATTGGTTTTGCTCTGATATATCTGGAGAATTAAATGATTCAAAAAATCTATTATATGGAGATATGGGAATAATAAGTGCTAATGGAATAAGTAAACCAGGTTTTTATGCTTATGAAATGTTGGCGAAACTAGGAAATAGTTTGATAAAAAAGGGTGATGGATATGTTATAACAAAAGAATCTTCTTATAGTTATCAAATTATTACTTATAATTATAAACATTTTAGTTATTTTTATTGTTTAAGTGAGGAAGCATTAGTAAATTTAGATCAATATTATAATATTTTTGAGAATGAACAAAAATTAAATATAAATATAACTTTAAGCGGAGTAAAAAAAGGAAGATATCGTATAAAGAAATATATTTTAAATAGAGAGCATGGGAGTATTTTTGATGAATGGCTAAATATGAATTCTGTTTACAATATTAAAAAAGATGAAATTGATTACTTAAAACAAATTTGTGTGCCTAAACAGAAAGTTTTCTATGTGGAAAGTATAGAAGAATTAATAGTGGAAAGCTGTCTTTCACCACATGAAGTTAATTTGTATGATATTACATTTGAATATAGCAAATCGTAGTGGATAATTAGTTCAGCAGAAATACACAAAGTGAAAACAATTGCCCTGTGAAATAACAACGCATTAAGTACGGTCACAAAGAATTACTGTAAATGATGTTGAATATAATAAGATATCTTTGGTTTAAGAATTTAAGATTTAAATAATAAAAAATAGGTGTTTTGATTAGCAAACGCCATTATTGTTTCTTTACAAAATTTTTAAATGTCATCAACAGATTTTAACATTTTAATTATGAAGTATTCTAACATGTATAATAATAACTCAATAAGGTCAAATAATATAAAATAAAAAATAATAAGAAATAAGATATTAACTTTTATTTTATATGTGAAAATGTTTAAAATAATTGTTGTTAACATAAGGCATATGAATTATAGCACTACGCCAATTGGGTTTATATTGGATATTCCTATATCATGTGTCTTAATAAATCTGTTTTTTAGAGATAATTTTTTGAATATTTCCATATAATTTATTTCTTTTTTTGTAAGAAATAATATAAAAAGTGAAAGGTATTTTTCTAAATATTTTGAAGCAACACCATGATATCTTTTTAACCATTTCTCTAAAATAATTTGGAATGACCATATTATTTTATCATTCTGAACTTCTTTTGTACGCTTTTTATTATGTGCTTTTGCTACTAAAGAAATATATCGATCACCATATGGCACTATATAAGCTTTCTCATCAATTAAATAATAAATTTTTTTATTAAAGCTAGGTAAATGCCAATGGCATCTTGAAATTGGTTTAGCTATAATAGAATTTTCACCGCTTTTTGCAGCTACGACCCATATATTGTGGCGCACATTTATAGTAATATTTTTGCTTCCTTTAAAATTCTCGGGAATTAATTTCTTAGCAATATGTACATCTCCACTTAAATTTGATGGAACGCTCTCATTGTTAAGTCCCTGCAATACTTTATGTCTCCAATAAAAAGCTGTAACTAAGCTTATTTCTAATTTTTCTGCGCAAAATCTTAAAGATTTTCTTTCAAGCACGTATTCAGTAAATCTGATCCATTTGCTAGAGTCCTTTTTTGAATAACTCCATAAGGACTTTGTTACATTAGAAAAGGTTTTGCCGCATTCTTTACAATTATATCTTTGAATTCCTTTAAATGATCCATATTTGATGTAGTGTTTTCACTCACAAGTAGGACATTTTTCAACAATTCTATTTAAATAGATATCATTTTTTATCAATGCAGTAATATGAGAATTTAATAAATTAAAATTGGTATCAGTTTTTATCAAGAAAATTACCTCAATTCATTGTTAAAATATAAATTAAATATTCAAATCCTCTTAATAATTGCCTAAATATTAAGTTTCTAAACATTACCAACATTTATTTTAAACAGATATATATGTGATATTTTATTCTATATGCCTTAGGAATTAAGCAAATTACTATTTGTTAAAATATTTGCTAAATAGCTAATTTTTAAATTTTAAATTCTTTAAATGCGGCTGGATAATTTATAAGAACTTTAGTTAACTATTAATAAAAGTGATTAGGATTTCACATTGAAATCTTAATATTATTTAAATTTGTATGATAGAAGATGAAAAATAATCGGGTTTGCTAATAGAAGTGAATAAATAATAGAATGCGTTTACAATGTTGAAAAGAGTAGAATAAGGGTGTGCTAAAAATTATAAATTATAACAAAAGTCAATTATATTTAACTTTAATAATTGATTAATAGAAGTTTAAAATAAGAGATTACAAAAAGGAGGAATTTTATAATATGGATAATAAGCTTGAAAAACAAGGAAGACCAAAAAGAGGCGTATCATTGTATAGCTATAATGGAGATTATGGTGTTTCTATGAATTTAGAAGATATGTTTGTTGAAATGAAGGATATGGGTGCAAGAGGATTAGAAATTTTAGCAAATTCTTATATAGAAGGTTACCCAAACCCTAGTGAGGATTGGTTTCAAAAATGGGATAGACTTATTATAGAATATGATATTGTACCTGTTGAATACGGGCATTGGGTAGATTCTCGTTTGTATATGGGTAGAGAACTTACATCTGAGGAATCTCTTGTTATGTTAGAACGAGATTTTAAAATTGCTAATAGATTAGGATTCACTGTTCTTCGTACTAAGTTAGGGGTTATTGATGATGATTTAACACCAGTAACAAATTGGAGAGAGTTTATAAAAATGGCGTTGCCTTTAGCTGAAAAATATAATGTTCGTATGTGTCCTGAAATTCATGCTCCTACTCTTTTAAATTCTAAAATGGTTAAAGAATTTGTTGAATTTATTAAGGAAACAGGTACTAAATATTTTGGTTTGAACATTGATTTTGGTGTATTCCAAACTAAGTATTTAGATGCAAGTGAATATGGACCAGGGGATTGGGTACAACCACCAGGTAATCATAGTGAAGTAGAAGAAATTATTCCATTACTTCCATATGTATATTGCTGTCATGCAAAATTTGTAAAGATGTCAGAAGAGTGTGAGGAAGTTGTAATACCTTATGAAAAAATCATAAATACTTTAATAGAACAAAAATGGGATGGGTATATGTTAAGTGAGTACGAAGGACCATATGCAAAAAAGGCTGGATATCCTTCTATACAGGTAAGAAGACAACATATAATGATGAAAAAATTACTAGGAGAATAGGGAAAGGAGAAAAAGCATGCTAGATAGAGAATGTATACAATCAAGAGGTTTTAGAAATGTTGAGAATCAAGGAAAAATTACTGGTTTTCAATTTAATATTAGATCACTATATTACAGAGGACTTTGGCTTTCGCAGTTACGTTCCGCTACTATTACAGTAGATGGAGAAACTTTTTCAGGAGATCAAATTACATGGACTATAAGTGGCGTAACTTATGAGCAAGAGGAAATGCTTAAATTAGGAGATGTTCATTGGGGGCTTTTAGAACCAGCAACCCTTACAGCTAGAAAAGAAGGCGGTTTAAAGCCAGGAACTCATGATATTGAATTAACTTATCAATATAGTTCTTCATATTTTCCACCAGCTATGGACACGCTTCTTAGCAGTGCACCACATAATAGAAAATTAATCTTAGTACAATAAAATAAAAAGTATTTAGAGGCCATTTTAAAGTGGCCTCTAAATACTTTTTATTGTAGTTTCTAATAGATTTATCATTTGTTCACTACGCTTTTGTAAAAGTTTACCTGATTCTGTAATTTGAAATTTTCGGGTAGTTCTTTGAATTAATTGAGTATTTAATTCATCTTCTAATAGTTTTAGTTGTTGGCTTAAGTGTGGTTGGGTTATATGAAGTTTTTCAGCAGCTTTTGTTATATTTTCTTCCTTTATTATTTCAAGAAAGCAGGTTAGTTGTTTCAAGTCCATAGGATATATTACCTCAAATTATATATACATAAATATGTATATATGTAATAGTATATAGATATTTTTTATATTAATATTCCTTTGTTATAATGATATTTAGAAATATGAAAGATGATGAAAGCGTAATTGAATTAGTTAAATATTTTGATAAAGTACCTGAAAAGTTTGTTGCAGCTATTTGTGCAGCACCAATGGTTTTGGAGAAAGCAGGAATTGTAAAAGGTCGTACAATAACTTCATACCCTGGTGAAAAATATACTGCTTTGTTTAAGGAAGCAAACTATGTTGAAGATATAGTTGCAATAGATGATCATTTAATCACTAGCAGGGGACCAGCTACAACCTTACCTTTTGCTTATGCATTGGTAGGTGGTAATAGCAATGTTTTAAAAGAAGGAATGCTTTATAATATGGTGAGGAATAGTGATTTCTAATTGCATTATTATATTAGTCTATCTTTTAAAATTTAAGCAATAGTTAAGATAATACTTATGTGAATTTATAATATTCATTAAAATAAATTCATATAAGTGTTTTTTTGCTAAAATTTAATTTTATTAAAATTTAATCAAATAAAATTAGTAAATAATTAATATTGTTGATAGCGTATACATACGTGTAGTACAATTGTAATAAAGGTATAAAAGGAAAAAAGAAGCAGGAGGGGAAATATGCAATTAAAAAACAAATTTATTATTTTATTTACAATTTTTGCAATAATACCATTAGTTATCTCAGGAGTCATAGTTAGTTCAATTGTTCAAAACTCAAATAAAAAGGAAGCTTACTCTAGGCTAAATGAAGAATTGTTAGTTTCAGAACAATCTATGAATGGTACCATAGAAATGTTGAAAAATTTAGCTTTGGATTCCCAAAAAGATCCTACCCTAATACAGTATTTTAATAACACTACATCTGAAGAGTTGAAGGAACAAGTATCAAATAGTTTTGGAGATCAGTTAAAGAGATATGGAGTTTTTGCAAACATAATAGTAATTAGTGGAGACGAAAGACGTTTAACAGATGCTTTGAAAAAAGGAGTTGACAAAGATAAATCACCAATGCCTGATTATTTGGCAAAAGTTAAAGAAACAAAAAAATTAGTAGTTTCTAGTGTTAGAGCAAGTAATAGTACAGGAAGAGCAATAGTTGCAATTTGTGTTCCAATTCTAAATAATGATAAGCAAATAATTGGATATGTAATATATTCGGTGGATTTAGAAAAGATATCAGATAAATATGTTACTAATATTAAGATTGGATCATCAGGATATATTTTTGCTATACAAGAAGATGGAACAACTGCTTTACATCCTAATAAAGATGAAATATTTCAAAAGAATTTTTTAGATATAGGTATTTCCAAGGAAGTATTAAGCAAAAAATCTGGAATTGGTGAATATGAATATAATGGAGTAAAAAAAATAGTCGCATACGACAATAATAATGATATAGGATTAATTTATTTATCTGTTATACCAACAGCTGAACTTATGGGAACATCAAAAGAAGTTATTAGTTTAATGGGAATTATAGTTTTAATAGCTTTGATTATTTCAATTATTTTTGCAGTAATAATGTCGAGAAGATTTACAAATAGCATTAATAGCGTTGTTAAGGCTATGGGATTTATTGATGAAGGTGATTTTACAACTAAGATTGAAGTTAAAAGCAATGATGAAGTTGGCATCATGGGAACTAAAATAAATAATACTATGGAAAAATTGAGATTTTCAATATCTGGAGTTAAAGAAAGCAGTGGAGACGTTAGTAATTTATCAAATACCTTAACAAATAATTCTAAAGAAATGTCAGTAGCTGCAAATGAAGTTTCTGCAGCTATTGGAGAAATAGCTAATGGAGCAATGGATCAAACTCGCCAGCTATTGGATATAACTAAACAATTAGATATGTTTAATGATGAATTAAATGATATTCATGATAAAATTTCGAACGTTAATATAAGTAGCAAAAAAGCTGAAGACAAAGCTGTTTTAGGAAAAAATTTTATTGGATCATTAACTAAATCAGTTAATGATGTTAAGCAGTCATTTACACTTGTTACTAATAAGATTAATGGTTTAGGTAGTACTGTAAGTGAAATAGGGAAAATAACGGATTCTATTAATGAGATTTCAGAACAAACTAATCTTTTAGCTTTGAACGCAGCTATTGAAGCAGCAAGAGCAGGGGAACAAGGAAAAGGCTTTGCAGTAGTTGCAGATGAAGTCAGAAAATTAGCTGAAGAATCCAGCAAATCAGCTTCCGAAATAATGAATCTAATAAATTTAGTTAGTGGAGAAACAAAAGAAGTTATTGTTACTTCGAATGGAATGAATGAGCTAATTAGTGAGCAGGCTCAAGTTATTGAAAAAACAATTGAATCCTTTGATAATATATTAAAGTCTGTTCAAGATATTACTCCTGTTGTTAATGAAACATATAATTCGGTTAAAAATGCAATTAAAGCAAAAGATATAGTTGTAGGTAAAGTTGAAGGAGTGGCATCTGTTGCAGAAGAGGTTTCTGCTTCAACAGAAGAAATATCGGCATCCGCAGAAGAAATGGTTGCTTCAATAGAAGAGGTTTCAGGTGTAGCTGTTCAATTAGATAAATCAGTAGAAACACTAGTAGATAAAATAGATGGATTTAAAGTAATTTAATAGTTATAGAAGATATTTAGTTTAAAATAATAAAATCACCATAAGTAATCATAAATTGCTAATAGTGGTTTTATTATTTTTTATTCTTTAGGAATTTATAATAAAGTTAAATCTGTGGATAACTTATTGAAAAGGCCAATTAAGTAGGTTTTGTGTGTAAAAAAGAATAAAAAATAAATCTTATTCGCCTGCCAGATTTTTCTCACATGCGTTCGAAAAGGCAGATGCGTAAAAAAAATCTCCGGCTCCACAGTCGCCTGCGATTTTTTTATGGAAATAATATAGAGGATTTAATAGGATATTAAGCAATTGACTTATAATTTTTTAAAAAGTATAATTTTAAAATAAAGTTTTAAATTACCGTTTAGCAATATTTTTATACTGCAAAAGGGGGGGAGTATATATGAGAAAACAAAATGTAAAGGTTTATAGAGGTATTATAGCCTTAGCTGCAATGTCTATGCTTCTTACAGCATGTTTTTTATTTGATAAAAAAATAGAGAGTGTAGTTAATAAGACCTATGGTGAAGAAGGAAAAAATATGGATATAACACCCATAACTTTTGATTGGTATATTGATTTTTCTTGGTTTCAAACTAAATGGGGGACAAATCCTGTTTCAAAATATGTTTCTGAGAAAACTGGTGTTAGTTTAAACTTAATAACTCCAAGCGGTGATGAGACAGAAAAATTAAATTCTATGATTGAAACTGGTAAATTGCCAGATCTTATTACATTAAGTTCACAAGATTATGGATATAAAAGGATAATTCAGAGTGGTTTAGCATTACCGCTTGATAAGATATCAGAACAATATGATGCATATTTTATGAGAGTTGCAGATAAACAAAAATTGGAATGGTATAGAGAAAGCGATGGAAATGTATATTGCTATCCAAACTTTTCAAGTCCAGTAACTGATTTTAGCGATTACAAAGAAGAAAAGCCATCAAATCAAACATTTTTAGTTAGGAAAGATATATATGAAGCTTTAGGAAAACCTGATATGAGAACACCACAAGGTTTTTTAAGTGCCCTTGAAAGGGCAAAAAAAGAATTTTCGAAAGTTGATGGCCATGAATTGATACCTATAGGCTTTCATGAGTTCAATGATTATGGAAATCTTTCTTTAGATAGTATTTTGCCTAATTTTTTAGATGTTCCTAGAGAAGAGAATGGAAAAGTATATGATAAAAATATAGATAAAGAATATATAGGATGGTTAAAAACTTTAAGAGAAGCTAATGAAAGAGGATTGCTATCGAAGGAAATTTTTGTTGATAAAAGAGCTCAGATAGAAGAAAAGATAACAGAAGGAAGATATTTTGCAATGCTCTATCAAAGCTCTGACATGTCAGCTCAGCAACTGGAATTATACTCTAGAGATAAGAATAAAGTATATATGGCTATAGATGGGCCTTCAAACTCTAGGTTAGATCAGCCTAAACTAGCAGGAGATAGTATTTCTGGATGGACAGTTACCTTGATTTCAAAGACCTGTAAAGATCCAAAGAGAGCTATAAATTTTTTAAGTTATTTAATTAGTGAAGAAGGAAATAAAGATTTGTATTTGGGAATAAAAGGATTAACTTGGGATGTAATTAATGGAAAGGAACAGTTTAAACCAGAAGTGGTAGATTTGCTAAACAAAGATAGAATAGCTTTTGATAATAAATATGGTGCGGCAAATACCTATTGGATGCTGTCAGATGGTGACTTAATACAGAAATGGATGCCAGAAAAAGAGAAGCCACTAAGTATAATAAGTGACTGGGCTAAGGGGAAGACGTATAATTATTCCTTATTTGATAACATTTATCCGTATGGAGATAATGAGGAAGGAATAGCTTTTGTGAGAATAAACAAAAAATGGGGAAATACATTAAAGAATCTGCTTATTGCTAAGAACGAGAATGAATTTGATAAACTACTAAATGAATTTATCTCATATAGAAAAGAACAAGGTTGGGATAAGATACAAAAATATGCTCAACAAAAATATGAGGAAAATAAGAAGAAGCTAAATGTAATTAGATGAATTAAAATAGGAGTTGCTTAAATGAAAAATAAAGCTGTTATTTCGTGGGAAAAAATTAAGCAAACATTAAGTGATCAAAGTTTAATAAAAAAATTAATTACCATGTATATATTCATTATTGGTATTCCGATAGTAATATTTTCTTTATATATATTTAGTTCTCTTTCAGAGAATGCAAAACATGATGCAGTAAATAGAGCTAATTATGATATCAGCACTGAATATGATAGTGTTGAAAAGAATGTTTATATAATGAGAAATATAATTAAGACTATAGAATCTGATAATCAAGTAATAGGATATTTACAGGGAGTTGATAATCAAGAAGCAAAAGAACTAATTGAGTTTAAAGAAACAACCTATAAGCAATTAATTAATCTGCAAAATAGTAATCCAACAATTAAACAAATAAATATATTTACTAGCAATTCTAATATAAGTGAAATTTGGCCTACTTTTTATAAAATAGACAGAATTATGGATAATGAATGGTATAAAAAAGTTATTAAAAAAAATGGTTCAGAATATTGGAATATTAATCATTATGATAATGATATTGTGGTTAAATCAACTTTAAATGATGAATCAAAAGATGTAGTAGTTTCTATTAATAAAAGGATTACTTATTCAAGTGATAAGTATTATGGTATTTGCAGGGTAACTATGGATTCCAAGGATTTTTTTCAAAAAATGTACGAAAAAGATGAGTTGAAAAGTGGACAAATATTATTAGTAAATAAAGAAAATATGGATATGAAAACAAATGAAAATAGTACACTGCTTAAAAAATTTAATTTCGATAAAAAAAAGTTTCAGGAATTTATTAAAGATAAATTGGAACATGAAAAAGGAGAAGTGAATTATAATCAAGGTAGTGAAGATTATATTATACTATACAAAGAGTCACCTATTCCAAACAATTACTTAATAAGTGTTATCCCATTAAATAACATTTCTCAAGAAATTAAAAATTCTAAATATCTTGCTATTTGGAGTTCAATTTTTTTGCTGATATTTCTATCAGTAGTAGTATTTTTCGCAACTAAAACTATTCTAAAAAGATTATACAAAATAATTTCTGCAGTTAAACAGGTAAGAACTGGAGATTTAATGCCAAGCATAGAGGTTTATGGTAATGATGAAGTTGGAGTGCTTGCCCATAATTTTAGACAAATGATGAAAACTATAGATATATTGATTAAGGAGAGCGTGAATAAAGAAATAATAACCAAAGAAGCAGAACTAAAAGCATTAAAAACTCAAATAGATTCACATTTTCTATATAATACTCTTGAGAATATTAGGATGATGGCATTAGTTGAAGAAAATTACATGGTATCTGATTGTTTAGCGGCTTTAGGTGATATGATGAGATATAACATGAAATGGAATAGTGAGTTTGTGCCACTGAGTGAAGAAATAAGTCATATTAAAAATTATATATCATTAATGACTCTAAGATATGATTTTGAAATAATTTTAAATATTAATATTGAGCCGGAATTTCTAGACAGAAAAATATTAAAATTGACTATTCAACCCTTAGTGGAAAATGCAGTGAAGCATGGTATTTCAGAAAAATTAATGAGTGAAAATGGTATTATTTCCATATCTGTTGCTATTGATGAAGAATATTTATATTTAAATGTGAAAGATGATGGAAAGGGAATGGATATAAACAAAGTTCAGGAGTTACAGAATCATATAAACGAAAATATAGATAAAAAATATGGTCTTGGACTTAAAAATGTTAGTGATAGAATAAAGCTTTTTTACGGTAAACAATATGGTATTATGATTGAAGCTCACGAAGGGGGTTATACACAAATAACACTTAAGCTGCCAAATTCTATAGATAATCCATTAGAAGTATTAAGTAAATAAGAATTTTAAAGGGGGGAAAAGTTTGTATTCGGTAATGATAGTAGATGATGAACCAATTATCAGAAAAGGATTAAAAAAAATAATCAACTGGGAGGAATATGGTTTTAAGATAGCTTGTGAAGCACGAGATGGAGAAGATGCACTTGAGCTAATTAAAGAATATAACATAGATTTTATTATATCAGATATAAAGATGCATAAAATAACAGGAATTGAGTTATTAAGAAAAATTAGAGAAAATGGATTAGATACTTTAGTACTATTATTAAGTGGCTATGATGAATTTTCATATGCACAAGAGGGGATAAGACTTGGGGCCTTTGATTATATATTAAAACCATTAGATGCTCAAAAACTGAAAAACATATTAATTAATGCTTATGATAAATTGGCAATGAAAGAAAAAAAGGATCATGAATATAATGTAAATAAAATTATTTCGGGAGAAAAAATTTTATATGACTTATTAAGGGGAAAAAATTTAATGCTTATTGATGAATATATTTCGCAGTATAATCTTCCTTTAGTTAAAGGTAAAGTTCAAGTTGCAATTGTTGAGATTAATGAAATTATTATAAGCAGTGAAGATTTAACTGAAAACGACGAATGGAGTTATTTAAATAATAAGGTTAATGATTTAATAGAGAAAGAATTGAAAAAGAGTGATATAGAATATTTTTCTGTGTTAGATGGAGATTTTGGTAAAAAAATCATTCTTGTACAAATGGAAAAAGATATTGAGCTATCCGATTTTAATCAAAAGTTTGTTGCAGTTTTAAAGAACATACTTAAAATTAGCAGTGAAAACTACCAGATAAAATTAAATATTGGGGTTGGAAATGCTTATGATCAATTATATAGTATTTACAAAAGTTATTTAAATGCTAAAGAGGCATTAAAATACAAATATGTGCTTGGAACTAATAAACTAATTCAATTAACCGAATTAGCAGAAATAAGAAAGAAAAATTTTGTTTATCCAATTGAAAAGGAAAAGGCATTAATAAATTCAATACTTATAGGGAGAGATGATTCTTTAAATATGCTTCGAGAACTAGTTGGTGAAATAGCAAGTATGTTGAATTTTGATATTTTTAGCATAAATATTGCGTTTACTCAAGTAGTGTACAATATTTATAATAATGTGCTTAAAAAATATAGTTTTTTAGAAGATATATATGATTTAAGCCAAATAACAAACATTGGATTTTTAGGAGTTGAAACACTGGAGAATATTGAGAAACAATTAATTGATAATATAAATAAACTAATATTGATTATAAAGGAATACAACCTAAATCAGGGTGATAATATAGTTCAAAGAGCTTGTGAATATGTACTTAATCATATAGATGAGGATATTACATTAACAGCTATAGCAAATAATTTTAATATAAGTAAGAATTATTTATGTTCAATATTCAAACAGCAAACAGGAGAAAATTTTTTAGAATATACAACAAGAGCAAAGATGGAACGAGCCAAAATATTATTAAAGAAGTATGATTATAAAGTTTACGAGGTTAGTGATATGCTTGGATATAAGGAAACAGCATATTTTGGTAAGCTCTTTAAAAAGTATACCGGTTACACTCCAGTTGAATATAAAAAATGTAATATTTAAAATAAAGGAGAGATTCTTAATAAGGATCTCTTCTTTTTTGTTTTTTATGTAAATGTTTAAAGTTAGTAATTTTTTAATAGGTTATCGTAATTTTGTACCATTCTAGTAAACATTATTTTAATATATCATAAAGGTGTCAAAAGAAATAAGGGGGTAAAAAAGTGAAGAAAAAATATTATCTCAAAAGAAGTTTATTAGCGGTATGACTGCAGGAGCTGTTAAAGGATAAATGATACTTAAATACAAATTTTGTTAGTAATTTGATTTTTAGGAGGAAAAATGTATGAAAATGAAAAAATTAAAAATTGCAGCATTAGGAATTCTAGTAGGTACTTTCTTAGTAGGAGCTGTAAGTCAAACAACAGCTTATGCATTGACTACAACACACTTTGGTGAGGCTTTTAATTCTTACAATACAACAGCTTGGTCAAAATCAGATGGCTGGTCAAATGAGGACATGTTTAATTGTACTTGGAGAGCTAGTAATATTAATTTTAGCAATGGAGTTATGAATCTTACCCTTAATAAAGATACCCAAGGGGGAGCTAAGCCATATGCAGGTGGAGAATATCGTTCAAAGGATACCTATAGCTATGGGCTTTACCAAGTAAGAATGAAACCAGCGAAAAATACTGGCATAGTTTCCTCATTCTTCACCTATACCGGACCAACAGACGGTACTCCTTGGGATGAAATTGATATTGAATTTTTAGGTAAAGATACTACAAAGGTACAATTCAACTATTATACAAATGGTGTAGGCAATCATGAGTATCTTTATAATTTAGGTTTTGATGCATCTTCTAGTTTTCATACTTATGCGTTTAACTGGCAGCCAACGTATATTGCGTGGTTAGTAGATGGAAAAGAAGTTTATAGAGCAACTAAAAATATTCCAACACATGCTGGTAAAATCATGATGAATTTATGGCCTGGAAAAGGTGTAGATTCATGGTTAGGTGCCTATAATGGAGTAACCCCAATTAATGCATATTATGATTGGGCAGCGTATGATCCTCAGTAGAAATATATGGTTAGCTATAGAAAGTTGGCTTTGAAGTATGACAAATTGTGAAATTTTAAATTAAAATTTATAAGCGAGTAATCATAAGCAATTAATGAAAACACAAAAAATAGTACGAAGGAGAATTTACCATAGATGAAGAAAGTTAAATTGAGAAAAGTTATAGCTGCAGTAGTTGCAACAAGCATAATCCCAGCAATCTTATCAAGCGGTGCAAGTGCTGAATGGAAGAAGTCGTCAGAAAATGGTACGTGGAGTTATATAGATAATAATGAATTGGCTACAAATTGGAAGTTAATAGATGGAATTTGGTATAATTTCGATTCAGCAGGAGTAATGAGAACTGGTTGGATAAACGATAATGGAACTTGGTACTTTGCAGATGCAACAGGAGCAATGAAAACAGGCTGGATAAATGACAAGGGGGCTTGGTATTTTGCAGATGGGTCAGGTGCAATGAAAACTGGTTGGATAAATGATAAAGGAACGTGGTATTATACAGATGCATCAGGAGCAATGCAAACTGGTATAGTTGAAGTTAATGGAAAAGTATACTCCCTTGCAGCATCAGGAGCAATGCAAACAGGTAAAGTTATGATAGATAATAAGGAATATAACTTTAGCAATAATGGAGATGCAGTTGGAGAAATACCAAAGGTGTCTAAAACATTTGATGGTAAAGGAGTTAGTGTTACGAAACAAGCTGATGAACCAGCAAATACTGAGAATTTACCAACTCTTACAGCATCTAAAAAATCATCGTCAAATAAATCCTCATCTGGTAATCCAGGATCAAATATTATAAATACTAATCAAGAACAGGATAAGTGGAAGTTAGTGTGGAGTGATGAGTTTAATTGGAATAGCTTAGACCCTAATAAATGGAGTTATCAATATGGAAATGGAACTGAATATAATGCAGTAGATTGGGGAAATAATGAAAAAGAATTCTATACTGATAAGAATACGAAAGTTGAAGATGGAAACCTTATTATAGAAGCAAGAAAAGAAGAAACGCCAATTAAATATGGTGATAAAGAATATAAATATTCGTCAGCCAGAATCAGAACCTTAGGTAAATATAGTAAGACTTATGGAAAAATAGAAGCTGCTATTACTATGCCAGAAGGTCAAGGACTATGGCCAGCATTTTGGATGTTACCAGATGATAATAATATATATGGTAGATGGGCTGCCGGTGGAGAAATAGATATTATGGAGGCAAAAGGAAGAGTTCTTAATAATGTTTGGGGAACAATTCATTTTGGTAAGGAATGGCCTAATAACACATCTAGTGGTAGTCATTATACATTCCCAGCAGGAAAAGATATTACTGGTAAGCATATTTATTCTGTAGAGTGGGATCCAGGAGAAATTAGATGGTATGTTGATGGAGAATTATATTACACTGCTAATAATTGGTTTAGTCAAGGAGCTAATGAACCAGCTCCATATGCTTACCCAGCTCCATTTGATAGAAATTTTCATATTATTTTAAATATGGCAGTAGGAGGAGATTATGATGGTGGTTTACAACCAGATGATTCCTTTAAATCTGCACAAATGAAAGTAGATTATGTAAGAGTATATGATTTGAATGGTGAATATCCAGTACATGATAATCCAGCAACTTATGCTGGACCAATAAAAGGTGCAAGAACTCCTTTAAGTAATGGAAGCTACATTATTGATCCTAAGTTCAAAAATATAAAAAATTCTACAGATGGGGAACTTTCTTTTGATAATTGGAACTTCTTAACTGCTGGTGTAGGAAAAGCTACATTTAATAATTCAGGTGATGGATTAGATTTGAATATAGATAATGGAGGAGATAAAAATTACTCGGTACAGCTAATTGATCATGTTCCATTAAGGCTTAATAAAAAATATACATTAAAATTTAAAGCAAAAGCAGATAAAGCAGCAACCGTAGAAGCACAATTTGGTGGTGGTTCAGATAGAGGTTGGAAGAAATATTCAGATGCATTTAAAGTTAATCTTACAAATGAAGAAAAAGAATATGAATACTCATTTGTAATGAAAGATACTCCTAATGTACATGGTAGACTAGAATTCAATCTTGGATTAACTAATGATATTAATATTCATCTTAATGATGTAGAAGTAACAGAAACCGATGCAGATGTAGAGGATAATGCAAGTACAGCAAAAGAGCCATTAGAAAATGGAAATCATATTTATAATGGAAGCTTTAATTTAGGAGATAATAGAGTAGGTTTCTGGGATTTTAAAGGTGAAGGTGCTACCTTTAAAAGCGAAAAGGATAAAGAACAAGCTGAAGTAACAATACCAGTTGCAGGAGATAAAAATGGTGTTATATTATCTCAAACAGGAACTAACTTGCTACAAAGCGATGTATATAAACTTACATTTAAAGCGCATGCATCTAAAGACAGAACAATGGATGTAAAATTTGTATCAAAAGATGGACAAACATATTCACAAAATACATTTAATTTAACAACTACAGATCAAGAATATGAATATGAATTTACTATGCCAGAAGGAAAAACTGATACAAATTCGATTACAGAATTTTTAATGGGAAATGCTGATGGTAAAGTTTTTATTGATGATATTAAACTTATAAGAACAACAAATAACAATGTAAATTACGATGGTGTGGATTTATATCCAATTAAAAATGGAGATTTTAGTTTAGGATATAATTATTGGCAAACTCTTGATAATCAAGCTGGTTCAAAAGCAGATTTTAGCATAACAGATGATGCAGATAAAGCAGCAGCTATTGATGTTAAAGCTTTGGGCACAGAAAATTGGAATGTAATGTTATATAGTGATGATATGAAATTATCAAAAGGAGTAAACTATACTTTAGAATTTGATGTTTGGGCTGATGAAACTAGAGATATTGTAGCAAAGATTGAGGAAAATGCTAATTATACTTCTTATGCTTCAAAAACCTTAGCACTTAAACCGGATAAACAGCATGTAATTTTAAATTTTACAATGCCTAAAGATGATACGACACAATTGAAATTCTTATTTGGTAATACAAGTAATCCTAAATTAACAAAAGTATATGTTGATAATGTCTCACTTAAAGTAAAAGATGCACTGGTTAAAATGCCAGCAACATTAGTACCAGACAATACAAACAATACAATTGGAAATGATATTAATATTGCTTATGCAGGTGGAGACAATGGCTGGAAAGACTCAATCAGCAAAATAAGTGAAAATGGAAATGATGTTGATAAAAGCTTATATACAGTAGCAGATGGTAAAATAACCTTGGATAAGAGTGTATTTACTGAAAAAGGTGATTATAATATTGTTGTAAAGGCCAATGGTTTTGATGATATAAAAGTAAGTCAAACTATAAAAGCAGCAGCAGGAACAATAAATCATGATAATCTCATTACCAACGGAGATTTTACTTCAGAATTCGGCAATTGGGGACATTTTGCTACAACTCCAGCTGCAGCAACTTTTAGTATAACAGAAGATGCAGATAAAGCAGCAGCTATTGATGTAACAGCATTAGGTACATCAGCGGCTTGGGATGTGATGTTATTTAGTAATGATATAAGTTTATTCAATGGTGAAAAGTATGTTTTAGAATTTGATGCTTGGTCTGATGAAGCTAGAGATATAGTAGCTGAGATTCAGGAAAATGCTACGTATCATTCATATGCGGAAGAAACAGTGTCCCTTACACCAGATAAGAAACATGTAATTATAAAATTTACAATGCCTAAGGATGACGTTGCTCAACTGAAATTTTGTTTTGGGAACACAAGCAATCCTGCATTAACAAAAGTGTGTATTGACAATGTTTCACTTAAAGTAGAATAAGTATAAATAAGTTGAGGCTGATGCAAAACTGACAGAGTTAGTATTGCATCAGCTTATTTTTTTATTGTTTAGTATACAAGGTTGAAATTCATGATAAGTAAGAAAAGATTAAAAAATTAATTCGATTTTTTAACTTTTCTTTTCTTTTAAAAAAAAATAATTGATTTAAACAACATTAAAGATAGAAATGGATAATTAAAAGAATGCGTTTACAATATTAAAAAAGGTACAATAAGCATGTGAAAAGAATATGTATTAAAAAATTTCTAAAAGATATGTAGATTTATATAAATTAAGTTAAAGGAGATGTATATTATGAAATTAGGATTAAACAGTGCTATTTTAGGAGATTTAACCTTTGAAGAATTAGTTGATTTTGCAGCTGAAAATAATTTAGAATGTCTAGAAGTTTGCTGTTGGCCAAAAGGTAAAGCGGAAAGAAGATATGCTGGGGTATCTCATATTGATGTAGCAGATTTAAGCGAAGATAAAGTCACATATATTAAAAATTATTGTAAAGAAAAAGGCATTGAAATATCAGCTCTTGGATATTATCCAAATACAATGGACCCAGATTTAGAAAAAAGAAAAGTATATGTTGAACATCTTTACAAATTAATAGATGGAAGCAATAAGCTTGGCGTAAGTATGATAACAACATTCTTAGGAAGAGATCCAAAGAAAACTGTTGAAGAAAATTTAGAAGTAGTAAAAGAAGTATGGCCTCCAATTGTAAAATATGCTGAAGAAAAAGGTGTGAAGATAGCAATTGAAAATTGTCCAATGTTATTTACTAATGATGAGTGGCCAGGGGGACAAAACTTAATGACAACACCAGCTATTTGGAGAAAAGTATTTGAAATACTTAATAGTGATAACTTTGGATTAAATTATGATCCATCTCACTTTGTATGGCAACACATTAATTATATTAAGCCAATATATGAATTTAAGGATAAAATCTTCCATGTTCATTATAAGGATATAAAAATCTTCAAGGATAAATTAGATGATGTAGGAATAATGGCTACACCACTTCAATATATGTCACCTAAATTACCAGGGCTTGGAGACATAGATTGGGGTAAATATGTTTCTGCTCTAACAGACATAGGTTACAAAGGTTACACATGTATAGAAGTTGAAGATAAAGCCTTTGAAGGTTCAATAGAAGAATGCAAGAAGTCAGCAATTTTATCAGCAAGATATTTAAGAAATTTTGTAATCTAAACAAAGCAGATTTAAAGAGAATTCTGCAAAAGTATTTTTATTTAAAGAAAGGATGGAATTAAAAATGAAAGTTAATTTTGGAATAATAGGCTTTGGATTTATGGGGCATATTCATGAAAAAATGTTTGATTCTATGGAAGATATAAAGGTAGTAGCAATTTGTGATATAGATGAAGAAAAAATGTCAGATGCAATTACTGAAGGAGTCATAAAGACTACTAGCGTTGACGAATTATTGGAAATTAAAGAAATAAACACTGTGGTAATTTCAATAAGTAATCATGTGCATAAAGAAGCTGTAATAAAAGCAGCAAAAGCAGGTAAAAACATAATTTGTGAAAAACCAGCAGCTATGAGTGTAGCAGAATATGATGAAATGATAGCAGTTGTAAAAGATGCGGGAGTATTATTTACAGTACATCAACAACGTAGATTTGACGAAGATTTTAGAACTGCAAAAGAAGTATATGATCAAAAAGCATTAGGAAAAGTATTTACAATTCAATCAATGTTATATGGAATTAATGGAAACATGCATGATTGGCATGTATTCAAAAAATATGGGGGCGGAATGTTATATGACTGGGGAGTTCATTTAATAGACCAAATGCTTTATATGGTGGATAGTCCAATAAAGACAATATATGCTGATTTAAGAAATGTTATAAATGAAGAGGTAGATGATTACTTTAAAATTTTATTTAGATTTGAAAATGGAATAACTGGAGAAGTTGAACTTGGAACTTATTTCTTAGCTGATAAGCCAAAGTGGTTTGAAAGACATTGGTTTATTGGTGGAGATACAGGCAGTATGTACTGTGATGGTTTTGAGCCAGAAGGGAAAATTGCAAGAACAACAAGACTTCTTACAAATGTTCCAGGGAAAACAACTATGACAGCTTCAGGTCCTACTCGTTCTTTTGGACCACCACCAGAAGGATTATTAGTTACAGAAGAATTACCAAAAGTAGATGTTGCTCATATTATGTTCTTCGAAAACTACTTAAAGGCACTTGAAGGAAAAGAAGAGTTATTAGTTAAGATACCAGAAGTAAGAAGAGTACTTGCTGTAATGGAAGCAGTTAGAGAATCAGCAGCAACAGGCAGATCAATAGACTTTGAGTAATAGTATATTTAATAATTAAGGATATGATTTCCAATTAATTGCATTTATAGCTGATAAGTTAAGAGTCAAGAAATCTTAACTCTTAACCTTGAACTCTTAATTGATTGAAAAATTTCAGTTTGATAACAAAATCATTAGATTTTATATATTACAGTGTTTAAACATTAGAAAATGAAATAGATAAAAGAAAGGAAGATAGTTTATGTCAAATATTAAACGTTCAGTAAGTTTTTATAGCTTACAAGATCAATATGCTAGAGGAAAAATGAAGTTAGGAGATATATTCAAATTCTTAAAAGAAATGGGAGCTGAAATGGAATTCATAAGTGATCAAATGCTTAAAGGAACTCCTCATCCATCAGAAGAAACATTAAAAGAATGGGATAGGCTTATGGCTGAATATAAAGTTAAACCAGTTTGTAATGATATCTTTATAAATACTTGTTTATATAAAAATAGAACTTTAACTACTAAGGAATCAACAGATGCTTTAATTGAAGAAATAAAATTAGCTCATCGTTTAGGTTTTAAGTTAGTTAGACTTGTATCAAAAACACCTCCAGAAATCATAGAACCAGCATTACCTTATGCAGAAAAGTATGATGTAACTTTAGCTTTAGAAATTCATGGTGGTATGAGTTTTGATAATCCTATGACTAAAGCATTTATTGATGTAATTCATAAAACAAAATCACCATACTTAGGAATAGTTGTTGATGCAGGAATCTTCTGTAGAAGACATCCAAGAGTAGCAACAGAGTATTTTAGAAGCTTAGGTGTAAATGAAGAAGTAATTAAATATGTTGATGATATTTTTGCACAAGGAACTGATCCAAAGCAATTCTTTACAAAACATGGTGGAAGACCTAAAGAATTATTAGGTTTATGTAAAACAGAACTTGATCATATGTATACATTGTTCTGTGATGGATATGAATCAAGTGACTTCAGCATTTTAGATGAACATATGCCATATGTAAAACACATTCATGGAAAAGTATATGAAATGACTGAAGAAGGCGTAGAATATTCAATTCCATATGATGAATTTATTAAATATTTAGATGAAAAAGGATATGATGGATATATTTCAACTGAATATGAAGGTAATAGATTTACTCTTGAAGGTGCAGAAGTTAAAGAACTTGAACAAGTAAAAATGCATCAAGAAATGTTAAAGAAATATATTGAAGAGCTAGGAAGATAGGAGGAAAGCAGCATGTTTGATAATTACGTATTTAGTGAAAATAGCTGTAAAAACGTATTAAATAAAGATGGGAAAATTGATGGTTTTGAAATGAAGACATTAATTACTTACTACAGAGGAGTACCAGTATCTATGGTACATGATGTAAGAGTAGAAGTAGATGGTGTTGAAGTTCCAAGAGAAAACATTAAATTTAGTCCAAATGGAGAAGATTATTTCACTTTAGATGAAATGGAAACAGTTACTACATATAGATGGGAATATGGAGAAGAAGCTACCGTTTTTGTCGAAAGAGAAGGCGGACTTTCTAAAGGTGAACATGATGTTAAATTAACAACAGTGTTAAGAGTAGCATATATACCAGTACCATTTGAAGGGACAAAAATTAGAAAAATTGTTATAGAATAGATCTAATATGACAGATGTTAATGCTCAATGATCAGATTTTAGATCACTAATCTTGACCATTGAGCATTGATGGTTAATTAAAATAATGTTTGAAAAAAATTAATATTAAGTGAAAAGGGAGAATATAATATATGTCTAAAAAGAAAGTATTAGGTATTTCATTTGGAAGAAAAATGGGGAATACTGAAGTTATGATTAAAACTGCATTAATGGAATGTGAAAAAGCTGGAGCAGATATACAATTCATTCGTGCTGACGATTTAAATATTGCAGATTGTACAGGTTGTATTGCTTGTGTAATGAGTTTATTACAAGGTGGAAATGGAAATTGTGTTTTAAAGGATGATATGCACATTATAGATGAAGCATTAATGGAATGTGATGCAGTTATAGTTGGATCACCTACATATGTATTAGCGCCAACAGGTAAATTCAAAACTGTATGTGATAGACTAGGGCCTTCTCATGACCTTGCATTTAGAACAGAAGCCAAAAAAGCTGGAATAGCAGCTGGAAGGCCAGCAGAAAAATTACCTGATGAAAGATCATTTAAGCCAAGAGTAGGTGCATTAATTACTGTTGGTGGAGCAATGACACAAAACTGGTTATCATTTGCTATGCCATCTATGTATGAATTTACAATATCAATGGGAACTAATGTTGTAGATAAATATGAATATTTTGGTGCTATGGCTCATGAACATGTTGTTGGAAACACTGAAGTAATGAACCGTATGGTAGTAATGGGACAAAATATAGCAGATGCTATAAAGTGTGAAACAGAAGAAGAAAGAAACAAATGGAGAGGTGCTGACGAAGGAGTATGTCCAGTATGTCACTGTGATATGCTTACTGTAATTCATAATAAAAATGTAGTAGAATGTCCAGTTTGTGGAATCAGCGGAGATTTAGCTTTAGTTGATGGTGAAATTAAAGTAAACTTTAGTGAGGCTCAGCAAAAACGTTCAAGATTATTCTATGCTGGTAAATTAGAGCACCAAGTTGAAATCTCAACAAAAGCAGTTGGACCAGGACAAATTCCCAATAAGAAAGAATTACTTGAAAAATATAAAGGTTATGGAGAATAAGTAGACAAATTATACCAGATGAAGTTTTTCATAATAATGGTATGTTTTAGAGGCTTATAGATTAATAATACTTGAATAAAATTACTTAAAACTGAGCTGTTGTAACAAATATGCTCAGTTTGTTTGGTTTAATTTTTTGATTGGATAAAGTGTACTTAAGGAAAGTTTCAATCTATATGGATTACGAAGGGAAGGTTAATTAAAATGGAAAAGGCATTCGAAAAAATGATTTATGCGGCATCAGTGATTAGTGAGTTATTTGAAGGAAATGCAGCAATAAATATTTGTGATAAAGAACAATGTATATATGCTTTGGATGGAACAAAAGCAAAATCACCTATGTATGTGGGGCAAGTTATAGATAATGAAGTTATGAATAAAAATGGCATCAATGAAAACATATACAAAAGGAAAAAAAGCATTACAAGCATATATGATAAGGCTCATTATGGATTTTCATTTAAGGCTATTGCAACTCCAATCTTTAATGAAGAAAAAGAGGTTGTTGGCTGGTTTGGTGTAAGCATGGATATGAAGGAATACGATGAAATTGTAACTGCTACAGAACATCTAAAGCTTTCATTAGATGAAACAAAAATAACAACAACAGATATAGCAAACTCAGCAGTTAATTTGTCAGAGAAAGTAAATTTCTTAATTGAAAATACAGAAAATACAGAAAAATTAATTGATGAAGGCAGCGAAGCCATAAAGTTAATTGAAAATATTGCAAGGCAGTCTAATCTTCTTGGGCTTAATGCAGCAATTGAATCTTCAAGGGCTGGAGAATATGGAAAAGGCTTTTCGGTGGTAGCTGGTGAAATGAGAAAATTAGCACTAAATAGTGCTGAATCTTCTAAAAAAATTTCAGAAGCGCTAAATCAAATGAGTCAGAGCATGAAAGTTATTATTAAAACAATAAATGAATTAGGGGGGATTTCTACTAATCAAGCTGCAGGCTTAGAAGAATTATCTGCTACAGTTGAAGAAATTTCAGCAAATTCAGAAGTTTTAGTAGAGCATATCAAAGCTAATAAATAATTGCTACAATAATTACTTAAAGGAGAGATATTGTGAATAACAAAATTAAAAAGCAAAAGAAAATAGCATTAATAGCACATGATAATAGAAAAACTGATTTAATAAGCTGGGTCAAAAAAAATAGTATTATTTTAGGAAAGCACTTTCTATGTGGAACAGGAACTACATCAAAGCTTATTTCAGAAGAAACATCATTACCTGTTAAATCATATAGAAGCGGACCTTTGGGTGGAGATCAACAAATAGGGGCAGCAATAGTTGATGGAGAAGTTGATTTTATGATTTTTTTCTGGGATCCATTAACATCTCAGCCTCATGATCCAGATGTAAAGGCTCTATTGAGAATAGCAGTTTTATTTGATATTCCTGTGGCAATGAATCAGTCATCAGCAGACTTCTTATTGAATTCGAGTTTTATGGATGAAGAGTATGAAAAAAATATAGTTGATTACACTAACGCTATAGTAAAGTAAGTCTTAAAATTAGAAGGAGTAGATCTATTAGAGAAATTTACTCCTTTTAAATGTTATGATATTGTAAAGGTGAAGGATAGATTTAAAGCAAAACTGTTTCTATATTATTAAAAAATAAGAAGGTGGTTTATACAATGTTTAATGAATCAATCATGAAAATAGATATATTTAAATCAATAGAAAAGGAAAAACATCTTCATAATTTTTTGGAATTATTATATGTCATAAAAGGGGAGGTATTTGTTAAAGTTGAGTCTAACGAATATATAATGAAAAAAGATGATCTATTATTAATAAATGAAAATAATAGATATAAATATAAAACTTTGGATGATGCTATTTTAATTTGTATAAATATTTCTTATATTGAATTATGTAAAGTTATAGAATATAGAGCAGTGAAATTTAACTGTAATTCTGTAATTGATCATGAGAATGATTTTACAAAATTAAGAAAAAACATAAATGATATATTAGACTGTATGTTGAAAAATGAAAAAAAGTTAACATTAATAAGTTTACAGTTTGAATTAATTGATAAATTAATAAATCAATTTTCTATTACTGATGATAATACAGCAAGTAGTAACAAAAATAAACATTCAGATAGATTGAATGAAATAACAAATTATATATATAAGAATTATAATAAACAAATTACTTTAAATGATTTGGCCAATAAAGAATTTTTATCAGTACCGTATTTATCTAAATTTATAAAGGAACAATTAGGAATCACTTTCACGGAATATTTAAATAGTATAAGGTTAAATTATGCCTTAGAGGATGTAATAAATACTGATTTACCATTAACACGAGTTGCACTTGAGAATGGATTTGCTACAACTTTTATATTTAATAAATGTTTTAAAGAAACTTTTAATATGACCCCAAGTGAATATAGAAAGAAATTTAAAAAGACTAATAAAATAAATGATAAAAATATTATAGAAGTAAAAGAAGAAATAGAATCCTATTTAGCTCAAATTGATGCTGAAAAAAATTTAAACAATGAATCAACAAATGAATTAAAACTTGAAATTAATAGTAATAGTAAGATAGTGATGAAAAAACATTACAACAAAATAATAAATATTGGATATGCAAGTGATATTTTGCAATCATTATTGCAAGAGCATATATTAATATTAAGAAATGAGATAAAATTTGAATATGCACGTTTTTGGGGTATTTTTAATGAAGATATGAATATTGAAAGTAAAAAAAATGATTATAATTTTTATAAAATTGATAAAATATTAGATTTTATAATGAGTACTGGAATGAAGCCATTTATAGATTTAATGCCTAAGGCAAAAAAGATCTCTAAGAATCCAGAAGAAGATCTAAGTCTTGAAATAGAAGTTATTAAATTTAGAAACTTGGAAGAATGGCAAAGATTAATACATAAATTTATTGTTCATTGTATTAACAAATATGGAAAAGAAGAAGTAGAAAAGTGGTATTTTGAAGTTTCTAGAAATGAAAATATAAGTATTGCTGGCACTGACAAAGATGAAAACGTAACATATTTTGAAATATTTAATGTTATTTATAATAAAATAAAAGAAATGCTACCTAATACAAAGGTAGGGGGGCCAGGAGGCAATTTCACTAAATCAAATGCTTTAGCTTTCTTTAGAGATTGGCAAAACTTTAAAGCCAAACCTGATTTTATATCAATTTTTATATATCCATATACAACGCTTATAAAAAGCGGTGCAACAGGAGTACAGACCTCTAGTGAGAAAAATTATTTTTTAAATAAATTAAAGAGCATAGAAAAAAATATTGGCAATTTAGGTTATTTGCCTGATGAAATAATTGTTAGTGAATGGAATTCAACTGTATCTAATAGAAATTATACTAACGACAGTTGTTCTAAAGCAGCATATATAATAAAGAATGTATTGGATAGCATAGGTAAAGTTGATAAATTAGGTTATTGGATGGCGTCAGACATATCTGGTGAATACTTGGATACAGATTTACTATTGCAAGGTGGAAGTGGTCTAATAAGTAGAAATGGTATAAAAAAACCTTCATTTTATGCATTTTATTTTTTAGAAAAGCTTAGTGAAAATATAGTGCAAAAAGGTGATAATTATATTATTACAAGTAATGGAAATAATTCTTTTACTATGATATGTCATAATTACAAGCATTTTAATAATTCTTATTTATTGAATTCGGAAGAAAATATTATTTTAAGTGAGTTAGAAAATTTTTATGAAGATGAAAATGAACAATTGGTAACATTCAGTATTTCTAATATTCAAAATGGAAAGTATAGAGTTAAGAGTTATATATTAAATGAAGAATATGGAAGTGTGCTTAATGAATGGATGAAATTAGATACAGATAATCATTTAAAAACAGATGAAATAGATTATTTAAAAGGAATTAGCATACCAAAGCTTAAGCTTGAATATGTAGAGGTTTCTAAAGAAATCTTAAATTATAGTTTGAAGTTATTACCACATGAAGTACGTGTAATAACTTTAGAGATTGATTATAATTAGGTTGGAGTACTTCTTTCAATATTTAAAATATCGGCCAGGTATAAGTAGTACATGGGAAAAGGTGATGATATATTGTGGATAAAGATGAGATACCTAAAAACAAATATGTTGAAAGAATAGATAAAATAAAAGAGTATATTAATGGAAATTATAGAAAACCAATAACTTTAAACGATTTTGCAGATAAGGAGTTATTATCAATACCTTATTTATCTAAATTTATAAAAAAGTATTTAGAAATGACATTTACTGAATACTTAAATAGTGTAAGATTAAATTATGCATTAGAAGAATTAATTAATACAGATAAACCAATAACAAGGATAGCACTAGAAAATGGTTTTTCAACAACCTTTTTATTCAACAAATATTTTAAAGATGTATATAAAATTACACCTAATGAATATAGGAAACAATTTAAACGTGAGAACAAAATAGAAGATAAAATTAATAATGAAATTATAAAAGATACTGATATATCTTCAAATGAAAATGATAGTAATAAATTAGAAATTGTCTCATCGAAAGAAGAAGTTAAGGTAACAATAGATATTAATAAAGAAAAAAAATTTAAAAAGCATTATAATAAATTTTTAAATGTTGGATATGCTAATGATATTTTACAATCAATCCTACAAGAACATATTTTAATGATAAGAAATGAATTAAAATTTGAATATGCTCGATTCTTCGGGATTTTTAATGAAGATATGAAGGTAGAAAGTGGAGGGCAAAAGTATAATTTCTTTAAAATAGATAGGGTACTAGATTTTTTTGTTAATAATAAAATTAAACCTTTTATAGATTTAAGTCCAAAAGCAAAGAGTATTTCCAAAAATGTTTTAGAAATTATTAGTTTGGAAATCAATGCTGTAAAGTACAGAAGTATTGAGCAGTGGGAAAAGTTATTAAATAATTTTATTATTCATTGTGTTAGTAGATATGGAATAGAAGAAGTTGAAAAGTGGTATTTTGAAGTATCAACATATAAAATTATTGAACCAAATATTGAAGATGAAAATTACTATTTAAAGTATTTTAGGATTTTTGAGATTACTTATAAAACTATAAAGAAAATTACTCCTAATGCAAAAGTTGGAGGTCCAGGGGATCATTTTGGAAGATCAAATCCGGCTGAATTTTTTGAGCAATGGTTAAACTTAAATGCGGAGCCAGATTTTATTTCAATGTATATATATCCATATTCCACTATTATAAAAAATGGTAAAGAAGAAATATATCATTCTAATGATAAAGATTTTCTGATTAATAACCTTTATTGTATAAAAGAAACTATTAGAAATCTAGGATTTCCATGTAAAGAGATTATAATTAGTGAGTGGAGTTTAACTGTATCAAGTCGTAATTATATAAATGATAGTTGCTTTAAAGCAGCATATGTAATCAAGAATATAATTGATTGTGTTGATCAGGTTGACTCAGTATGTTATTTGATGGCATCAGATATATCAGAGGAATATTTAGATGTAAATTTATTATTACAAGGAGGAACTGGCCTTGTAAGTAAAAATGGTATGAAAAAGCCATCTTTTTATGCATTTTCTTTTTTAGAGAAACTTAGTGAAACTATGGTTCAAAAAGGTAAGAATTATATAATAACCAAAAATAGTGATAATATATTTACAATCATATGTCACAATTACAAACATTTTAATAATTCATATTTTCTAGATTACCAAGAAAATATTGAATTGGAAAAAATTATGACTATTTATGAAAATCAAAATGAACTCAATATTTCCTTTTTAATTAAAAATGTCCCAAATGGGAGATATAGATTGAAAAGTTATACGGTAAATGAGTTATATGGAAGTATATTAAATAAGTGGATGAAGTTAAATGCAGATAGTCGCTTAAGAAGTGATGAAATATCTTATTTAAAAGATGTTAGTATACCAGAATTAGATATAAAATATCTGGATGTTACTGAATCAAAACTTAGCTATGGTTTGGAGTTACAACCTCATGAAGTTAGATTATTAACTTTTGAGATTGATTATGATTAATTAAGAAGCTAAAAAGATTAAAATCAGTGTTAATGATTTTAATCTTTTTTGTTTGCAAAATTTTAAATTATACAAATACTTAAAATCAGTAATAAAATTAAATAAAAATATGAGATTTGAAAAAACGGTTACAGATATATACTTAGGAAGTAGTAAACGTTTCATGAGAATTTTAATAAAAGGAGAAATTTTAATGTTTAATAAGAATAAACAAGAAGAATTTATAAATAAAGATTATGAAAAAAAAATAGATGAACTCATCGGCAAAATGACGTTAGAAGAAAAAATTGGGCAGGTAATACAAATATCTCCATCGCTTTTTGGAGCATTTGGAATGACACCTGATGAAATCATTGAAAAGTTAGTCAATGGTGAAATGACTCCAGAACAATTTGAACAATTAGAGAGAAATTATCATGAAGATGAAATAAGACAAGGTTTGATTGGTTCAATGGGAGGAGTAACTGGTGCTGAAAAATCAAATGAATTACAGAAGATTGCAGTTGAAGAATCAAGACTTGGAATACCTGTAATATTTGGTTTAGATGTTGTTCATGGATATAGAACGGTATTTCCAATTCCATTAGCAGAAGCTTGTAGCTGGGAGCCAGAATTAATGAAAGAAACAGCTAGAATAGCAGCAAAAGAGGCATCAGCAGCAGGTGTTCACTGGACTTTTGCACCAATGGTGGATATATCAAGAGATCCAAGATGGGGAAGAGTAGCTGAAGGAGCAGGAGAAGATCCGTATCTTGGAAGTGTTATAGCAGCAGCAAGAGTTGAGGGCTTCCAGGGAGGAGATTTATCAAGTGCTGAAAGTATTTTAGCATGTGCAAAACATTTTGCAGCTTATGGTGCACCAGAAGGTGGAAGGGATTATAACACAGTAGATATGTCACTTCAAAATTTACATGATGTTTATTTGTCTCCATTTAAAGCAGCAGCTGAAGCTGGGGCAGCAACTTTTATGAGTGCCTTTAATGATATAAATGGAGTTCCTTGTACAACCAATAAATATCTACTTACAGATGTTTTAAGAGAAAAGTTTGGATTTAATGGATTTGTTGTTAGTGATGCCAATTCTGTTGCTGAATGTGCAACTCATGGACATGCAGCTGATAGAAAAGAAGCTAGTAGAAAAGCAATTGAAGCTGGACTTGATATGGATATGAGTCATGGAACATTTAGAGAAGATTTACCAGAGCAATTCAAAGACAGAAAAATATCAGAAGAAGTGTTAAATGAAGCTGTTAGAAGAGTGTTAAGAGTAAAATTTGTTATGGGTCTTTTTGATAATCCATATAGAACAGATAAAGAAAAAGAAGAAAAAACAATTCTTTGTGCAGAACATATAAAAGTTGCAAGAGATATGGCATGTCGTTCAATTGTTCTTTTAAAGAATGATAGTAACATGCTGCCTCTAAAGAAAAACTTAAAGAAAATTGCAGTTGTTGGACCGCTTGCAGACAGTGCAGAAGAAATGTTAGGAACATGGGCAATAGTAGGAAGAGCTGAAGATGCGGTGCCAGTGGTTACTGGGATCAAAGCTGCAGTAAGCAGTGGAACAGAAGTTGTATATTCTAAAGGCTGTGATTTGGATGGAGATAAAGAATATTTTGCAGATGCAATAGAGGCAGCAAGCGGAAGTGATGTAATTATAGCTGTTGTTGGTGAAAGCTGTAGTATGAGTGGAGAAGCCGCTAGTAGAATAGATTTGACTTTACCTGGAAGACAAGAAGAATTATTAAGAGAATTAAGTAAGACTGGAAAGCCAATGATTGTAATCTTAATTAATGGTAGACCTTTATCATTACCTTGGGTATCAGAAAATGCAACCTCTATTTTAGAAGCATGGCAACTTGGAATACAAAGTGGAAATGCTATAGCAGATGTGTTATTTGGTGATTACAATCCAAGTGGAAAATTAGTTGCTACCTTCCCTAATTCAGTTGGGCAAGTACCTGTTTATTATAATCACACAATGACTGGAAGACCAGCAGGACAAATTAAATTTACTTCAAAATATATAGATGGGCCACATGAACCATTATATCCTTTTGGATTTGGATTGAGCTATACAACTTTCAATTATGAAAACTTAGTTTTATCCTCTAGTGAAGTTTCAAAAGATGATAAATTAGTTGTTAGTGTTGATGTGACTAATACTGGAAGTGTACTAGGAGAAGAAATAGTTCAGCTTTATGTTTCAGATGTTGTTGGTAGCAGAGTAAGACCAGTTAAGGAATTAAAAGGATTCAATAAAGTAATGCTTAAACCAGGTCAATGTGAAACTGTAAACATAGATATCGATGTTAATGAGCTTGGATTCCATGATAATAATATGAACTATGTTGTTGAGCCAGGTTTGTTTAAAATTTGCGTAGGACCAAATTCAAAAGAAGGTCTTGAGGGCGAATTTACAGTTATAGAATAGATAAAACAACTAATCAGTTAGGAGATAGGAGATAATTATGGCTATAATAGATGTTAATTTTTTTTCAAATGCACTTGCAAGGCAGATTTCATATAAAGCAATAATACCTGTAGATGGAGCTGTATTTCCAGGTAGACCTGCAAAGGAAGTTAAACCCTTTAAAACCTTGTATTTATTACATGGAATCTTTGGAGATTTTACAGACTGGCTTGTAAAGAGCAGAATTGCTTTATATGCTGAAGAACATAATATAGCAGTTATAATGCCTTCTGGTGAAAATGGATTTTATGTAGATCATGAAGCATTAAGAAGTTATTATGGAGAGTATATTGGTAAAGAACTAGTAGAAGAAACTAGAAAACTATTTAACTTATCTCATAAGAGACAAGATACTTTCATTGCAGGTCTTTCTATGGGAGGGTATGGTGCCCTTAGAAATGGGTTAAAATATTATACCAATTTTAGTGCAATAGCAGCTTTATCATCTGCACTTATAATAGATGATGCAGTAACTTCAACAGAGGAGCATCCTTTTGAATTTGGAAGGAAAAGTTATTATGAAGCTGTATTCGGTAAAGTAGAAAATATAAAAGGTAGTGATAAGGACCTTGAAGCTCTAGTTAAGAAGATTAATATTGAGAATGGAGATATGCCAAGATTATATCTAGTTTGTGGTACAGAAGATTCCTTATTACCAAATAATCATAAATTTAGAGATTTTCTAACATCTGAAAAAGTTGCTCATACTTATGAAGAAGGTCCAGGTGTTCATGATTGGAAGTTCTGGGATGAATATATAGAGAAAGCTATTAAGTGGTTATTAAACTAGTTATAGTGAGGTGTATATGGAAAATTATAATAAAGCTGAACAAGACAAATTAGTATCTCTTTTAGAAAAGAAAGCTGAATTAAGAAATGTTCATGGCTTGGATATGTTGATAAAACATATCCCTGACCTTGACATAGAAGGCGGATTTGACCCTAGAGTAAAGGCAGAAATTGAAGAAATGGCAAAAGAAATGGAGGATCAATCCATAGAGGTTAAAAGGCTATTTGAAAATATGCCTATAGAAATAATGAGACAAGGTATGGGATATACAAATCTTGATATATCAAATGGGATTGGTATAAGCGATAAGGTTGTAGAAGGAAGAAATGGCACCATCAATGTAAAGGTTTATACAACTAATAAATCAGATAAAATGCCTGCAATAGTATTTATACATGGTGGAGCTTTTTGTGGGGGAAGTACAAAGACTGTAGAAAATCCTTGTAAATATTTAGCGGAAAAGATACAGGGAGTTGTAGTTTCAGTTGATTATAGGTTATGCCCAGAACATAAGTTTCCACAAGGATTTCATGATTGCTTAGATACGGTGAAATGGCTTTATGAAAATTCTGAGGAATTAAATGTTGATAATGAAAAGATTGGTATTTCAGGTGATAGTGCTGGAGGTAATCTTTCAACAGTATGTGCCTTAATGGACAGAGATTTAGGAACTAAAATGATAAAATTCCAAGCATTGCTTTATCCAGGAGTGTTCTTAACAGAAAATGAAGTTGAAGATTACAAATTTGATTTAAATCTATATAACATAAAGTATGATTATGAATTGGTGAAAAATGCAATAATGATGATAACAAATTTCCCGCCAATTTCAGCAGTTTATGTAGATGAAGTGAAAGAAACTGAAAATAAATATGTATCTCCGCTTTTGGCTGAAAATTTGAGAGATATGCCAAAAACTCTTATAGTAACTGCAGAATATGATTATTTAACACTAGAGGCTGAAGCCTATGCAAGAAAGCTAATAAGAGATGGAGTGGAAACAAAAGTAATTAGATATAATGGTGTTGATCACGCCTTTATTGATAAGTTCGGGGTATATCCTCAAGCTCAAGACTGCATGGATGAGATAGCTAAAGCATTCGAAGCTGCAATATCATAACACTGGTTAATTAATAATTTTATTATGAAAGGGGTGAAGTGGATTAAAAAATAAATTGAAAACGTTTTTGGCGCTAAACATTAAAAAAATTAATACAAAGGGGATAATAAATATGGAAAATTGTACACAACAAAAAACGCCTTTTATAAGATTGATTATAGTAGCATCAATAATTTTATTTACATCTCTACCAGCTATTATTTTAGTAAACGCAGGACTTATTCAATTTACTATAATTAAATTAGTCGGACCTCAAAATGTTACAGCGATTTATGGTTTGGCAGCTGGTATTAGTGGAGTAGCAATAGTAGTATTGAATCCAATTGGTGGATTTTTGGCAGATAAAACTCGTTTTAAATTTGGAAGAAGAAAAACTTGGATAGTTGGTGGAAGTATATTTGGCGGATTATCAATGATTATGCTTGCTTATGCTCCTTCAGTACCGATTTTGATTTTAGCATATATTTTAATACAATTTTTTTATGGAATGGTATTTTTATCATGCTATGCAATGGTGCCAGAACAAGTTGATCCAAGTAGATTTGGAAAAATATCAGGAATTTTTGGTGCAGCAGGACCTTTGGGAATTATGGTTGGTTTTATGTTAGTAGGGGCATATGCAGAAGTGCCTGTTGAGAAAAAGCTTATGGTAATAGCAGCAGTACAACTTATAGTTTCACTTGTTTCAGTATTATTTCTTAAAGATAGCTGTTATCAAGGTAACAACTTAGACAAACAAAACAAGAATTTTGTTAAAGGTTTAAAGAATTTCTATCCAAGTGTAAAGAAATATCCAAACTTTACATGGGCATTACTTACTAAATTATTAATGGCGATGGCAAATTCAAGTTTAAATATTTTAACACTTTACTATATAGCAAGATTTCAACTAGGGGAAGTTGAAATTATGAAGCTTAATGCAACTACTTCATCAGCAATATTATTAATGGTGGGATCTGGAATATTGGGTGGATTCTTATCAGATAAATTAAAGAAACAAAAAATATTTGTAATAGGATCAGCATTATTATCTGGTTCATGCTTAATAGGTTTTGGAATTACACAGAGTATACCATTTGTAATAGCTGCTTATTTTATGTTTAATTTTGTATATGGAATTTTTGGAGCAGTTGATAATGCACTTGTAAATAGAGTTCTTCCTTCAAAAGAAGATGCTGGTAAAGATATAGCTATTATAAATACAACAACACAATTAGGTTCAGCAATTGTTAGTTTTGCAACACCAGTAGTTTTATCAATAGGGATTTCTCTAATGGGTGGAGATGGATATGCTGTTTACTTCTTTATTCTTGCAGCAACTACAGTTTTAGCAGCTTTAACAGTATTACCAATTCCTGAAATGGGAAAAACTGTTTGTGAAAATGATGAAGAAATTGTAACTGAATAAAATTTCTTTAAAAGATATACATATTTAGATGAAAATATGTGTTTTAATAAAATTTAGAGTTAGCAAGTAATTTTAAAATATGAAATTACTTGCTATTTATTCTTTATATTAAAATTAACAGTATTAATTTTAATATCTTTATATATTTTTTAATCTAACAGTTATATAGTTAGTTAAAATAAATAAATAATTTGGATAAAAGCATGAGATTTACTAAAACGCTTACAATTATATAATATAACCATGATAGAGAAAAAAGTAGCTAGCGAAATAAAAATATCAATAAAAAGAAACGGAGGAACAAACAAATGAATTATAAAAATGTAGCAACTGAAGTTTTAGCTAAAGTTGGTGGAAAAGCTAATGTTAAGGATGTAACACATTGTGTAACTAGATTAAGATTTTCCTTAGT
This sequence comes from Clostridium sp. YIM B02555, assembly GCF_022320955.1. Taxonomy (NCBI): domain Bacteria; kingdom Bacillati; phylum Bacillota; class Clostridia; order Eubacteriales; family Clostridiaceae; genus Clostridium; species Clostridium sp. YIM B02555. Next base: position 57,353 of record NZ_JAKJJY010000009.1, read on the forward strand.
AGATGCTAAAAATGTAGATGAAGAAGGACTAAAAAAAATTGATGGTGTTATGGGATCAATAAATAAAGGTGGTCAGTTTCAAGTTGTTATTGGAAGTGAAGTAGGTAATGTTTACAATGAAATGATAAAATTAGGTGATTTATCAAAAGCTTCTATAAATAAAGAAAATAGTGAAAAGCAAAGCATAGGCAATAGAATAATAGATATAATAACAGGATCTTTTGCACCACTTATTCCTGCAATTGCTGGGGCTGGTATGTTAAAGGTATTATTAACTTTAGTTACAACTTTTAATCTTATGCCACAGGATAGCTCAACCTTCAAGTTACTTACAGTAATGGCAGATGCAGTGTTTTACTTTTTACCATTCTTTGTAGCATATACATCAGCAGTAAAAATGAAAACAAATCCATTTTTTGCAATGATAATAGCTGGAGTATTGGTACATCCAAATTTTATTGGATTATCGAAGGATGGAATTCAGTATGTTGACTTTTTTGGAATTCCTGTTAGATTAGCAGTATATTCAAATGGTGTAGTTCCAGTATTGTTAGGTGTTTGGTTTATGTCTTATGTTGATAAATTTGCTGAAAAGGTTTCGCCAAATCTAATAAAAATATTCTTTAAACCATTAATAGTTATTGTAATAACAATGCCAGTTGTTTTAATAGTTCTAGGACCTTTAGGGACTTATATAGGAGATTATTTTATTGAAGCAGTTCAATTTATATATGCTAAAGCAGGTTGGCTAGGTGTTGGTATTTCCGCCGCAACATATCCACTTCTTGTACTTACTGGTATGCATAATGGAATGATAGGGGTAATAATAATGATGTTTGCCACATTACATTTTGACCCTATATTAGTACCATCAGCATTAGCTGCTAATATAGCTCAAGCAGGAGCAGCATTTGCAGTAGGTGTTAAAACAAAAAATAGAAATGTAAGAGGTGTTGCTTTCTCAGGTACTATTTCAGCATTAGTTGGAATAACTGAACCAGCAATGTATGGTATACATTTGAAATTTAATAAGCCATTTTACGCAGTACTACTTGGTGGTGGTATAGCTGGATGTTTATGTGGTATCTTAGGAGTAAAAGCATATGCCTTTGTTAATCCAGCATTAATATCTTTACCAATATTTATAGGACAAGAACCATATTCCTTCGTATATACATTATTAGTTGTAATCGCATCATTTGTAATTCCTTTCATCTTAACTCTTATGTTTGGCTTTAAAGATGAAGTAGAGGAAGATAATTCTACAGAGGAACAAGTTGCGGTTGTAGCTAGTAAAGAACCACAAAATATTGTTAGTCCTCTTAATGGTGTAGTTAAGGATTTATTTCAAGTAAATGATGAAGTATTTTCACAAGAGTTAGCAGGAAAAGGCGTAGCCATAGTACCATCAAGCAATGAAGTTGTTTCACCTGTAAATGGTAAGGTTTCGATGGTATTTCCTACAAAGCATGCCATAGGTGTGACATCTGAAAAGGGTGCAGAATTATTAATTCATGTAGGTATTGATACAGTTAAACTTGAAGGTAAGTTCTTCGAAGTTTTAGTTAAAGTTGGCGATGAAATAAAAATAGGGGATGTATTAGTTAAATTTGATAAAGAAGCTATTGAAAAAGAAGGCTATGATTTAACAACAATGTTTGTTGTAAGTAATACGGCAGATTATAAAGATGTTCTACCAACTAAAACTGGTACGGTTACAGCCGGTGAAGAAATCATAAAAACTGTTTCTAGGAGGAAGAAGAATGTCATATGTTAAAAAGTTTCCTAAGGGCTTTTTTTGGGGAGCTGCAAGCTCTGCTAACCAATTTGAAGGTGGATGGAATGAAGGTGGAAAAGGAGTTAATACTGCTGATATTATTACAAATCAAAAAGATGGCCTTTTAAGATTAACAACTCCACAAATTGATACAGATAAATACTATTATCCTAGCCATGAAGCAAGTGACTTTTATCATAATTATAAAGAAGATATAAAATTATTTTCAGAAATGGGACTTAACAGTTTTAGAATGTCCATTGCATGGTCTAGAATATTTCCTAATGGGGATGATGAAAGTCCAAATGAAGAAGGCTTAAAATTTTATGACAATGTGTTTATTGAACTGAAGAAATATGATATTGAACCTATAGTAACAATATCTCATTATGAAGCCCCACTTAATTTAGCTATTAAATATGGAGGTTGGAGAAATAGAGAATTAATTAATTTATATGTTAAATATTGTGATACTATTTTTAGAAGATATAAAAATAAAGTAAAACATTGGTTAACTTTTAATGAAATAAATTGCTTAACAGTTTCTTTTGGTGCAATAACTGCTGGAGCTATGGTTATAAGTGATGAAGAAAATACAGAAGAGGTTAGATTTCAAGCTTTACATCATCAATTTATTGCAAGTGCTTTAGCCGTTAAACTTGGACATGAAATAAATCCAGATTTCAAAATAGGGTGTATGATTGCTTATATGTGCGGATATCCAAGTACTTGCAATCCAATGGACATATTAAAAGCTCAACAGTATGATCAAATGAAAAATATGTTATGTGGGGATGTACAAGTTAGAGGATATTATCCAGGCTTTGTAAAGCGTTATTTTGAAGAAAATAATATCAATATAATTATTGAAGAAAATGATGCTGAAATATTGAAAAATGGAACTGTTGATTTTTATTCTTTAAGTTACTATATGACTAATTGTGTTGGTACTGATCAAAGCAAGGATAAGGCTTCTGGTAATCTAATTGTTGGATTTAAAAATCCATATTTAAAGGCAAGTGAATGGGGATGGCAGATAGACCCAGAAGGTTTAAGGTGGGTTTTAAACAATGTTTATGATAGATATCAAATACCAATTATGATTGTAGAAAATGGATTAGGGGCAGATGATATTGTTAATGAAAATAACCAAGTAAGTGATGACTATAGAATTGAATATTTAAGAAGACATATTGAACAAATGCAAGAAGCAATTAAAGATGGAGTAAATTTAATTGGGTATACTCCTTGGAGCTGCATGGATTTAATAAGTTTATCTGGTGGAGAAATGAAAAAGAGATATGGTTTCATTTATGTAGACAAGGATAATGATGGGAACGGAACTTTGAAACGTATTAAGAAAAAATCATTTTATTGGTATAAACGAATTATTGAACAAAATGGGATAATATAGAACAGCTAAGAATTAGAGCAGATGCATTATGTGATCTACTCTAATTTTTTTTAGCTGAGTAAATAAATACTAAATCAGTAGTACTGATTTTAATATTTATATATTGTTAATAAAAATCATAGGAATAGAAATTAAAATAAATAGTTGATTTGAATAAAAAACTATATATTTTAAAAACGATTACAAATGTAAAATTGATATATAAATACCATGGTTATAAAGTATCGATCGAGGAAAACATTGTAAGTATAATAATTTCAAAAGTACTAAAGAAATGGAGAAATGTACTAAAAATCTAAAAAGATAAATTATAATAAAAGGGGAAATAAAAATTATGTTAAAAAGATTTACTAAAATTTCAGCATTACTTATGGCTACTACATCTGTTATAACGTTGGTGCCAGCTTTAGCAGCTGACGTGCAAAAAGCTGATACAGTAGAAGAAGGAACTATCTATAGTGCTTCTTGTAAAGGACCAGGAACATACGTTGTAGATGGAGAAATGAATGGTGAAGATGAAGCAATTTATTATGTAAAAGATGGTAAGTTTACTAAACTAGAAGATGCTCAAACAGGTGATAAAATAGGGGATATAGTTAAGGATAAGTATTTAGAATTAAATGATGGAGATTATTATGTAGATATCACAACAGGAAAAAAAATTGGTGAAGATATTATAGGCAATTTAAATGATGATACTGCTTTAGCTTTAAAAAAACAAATTAAAAAAGACAATTCAGGATGGCTTTCAAAAGACAATTACGAGAATGGATCAATGGTTAACCCTGATCAGATTCATGGAAATAAAAAATTAGATATAAATAAGTGGAGACAATTTGAATATAAGTTAGACGATGTAATTAATATTAATGGTGTTCCTAGTGGAAATTACAGGAAAGAGAAAGAAACAATTTATTATAATGAGGATGGAACTTATATTGATGCTGATTATAATTTGGGGAGACTAGGTGTGAATTCAACTACTTATGGTGCTGTTACTATTGAAAATACAAAAGATACTTATGAATCGACAGTTAGTGGAACAACTTATGAAATAAAGGCACAAATTAATAATAAAGAATTCATAGATGATGGTGGCGACTATTTAATAAGAACTGCAAAGCTTTCAATATTTGCGAGAGTGAAAAATTCAGGTAATGAATATAAAAATGTTACAGAAGATGTGGAATTTGGATCAAAAAATAATAATCATAAACAAACACTAATTGATAATAGTGGAAAGATTGATGCAAGTGTAACTGTAATGCAAACTCTTTCTAAAGTTCAAAGTTTTGATACTGTAGATGGAATTAAACATCCTAAAACTGTAAATACTTACTTTTTTACAAGTGATGATGGTACTCCAGCACATATATTTGGATTAGGTGATGTATCAGAGTTAGGTTTATCAAATCCTAGGGGGCCTGCATTAATAACAGGTAGTCCTACTGGTCTTGCAAGTCATTATTTTGATATGGTTGATAATAAGTACTATGCACAAAATATTAAATTCAAATCAAAAAATGGTTATTATTATACAGATATAGGAGATCATGATGATACAGATGCTGATGCATGGGGCATAGGTGGAGGAAACCTTTTCTGCATAGGTAATGGATATATAAAAGAATGGATTAATAAGGATAGTAAGTTCGAAAAAATATATAAAGTAGATGGAGGATTAAATAATTTTTCAGCGGCTTTTGGTGGTAGCTTAGTTGCGTGGAATCAAGATGATAAAATTTATTCAGTTATTACTCCTAAAGGTTCAAATGAAGAAAAAGCAGTTACTACAGAGAATAAAGCCGATGCAGGAAAATCTGAAACAGTAACAGCAGCTAAAATAGGTTGGATAAAGGCTTCTGATGGAGCTTGGACATATGCTAAAGCTGATGGAACTAAAGCTATTGGTTGGTTGCAAGATGGGGTTAATTGGTTCTACTTAAATTCATCAGGAATAATGCAAACAGGCTGGATTAATGATAATGGAACTTGGTATTATTGTAATGAACTAGGAGCTATGTTATATAATGCAACAGTAGATGGATATGTATTAGGATCAAATGGAGCATGGATTAAGTAGATAAATAATAGAGTAGGGAAATGATTTAGCTAGTTTGCTTTACTTGAATAACACGAATACAGAAAACTCAATTTTTATTAGCACCGATTATTTCGGTGCTTTTAGTGTTGTAGAAATATTAAAATTATTAATTGAATTTTTAACCTTTTATTTTAGGTACTATAAAGAGTATGTATAAAGATAATAATATGAATATAAATGAATAAGTAAAGGAAGGCGTTTACATGAATAGATACTTATAATGATAGTGTGAATGAAATAATAACTAAAATAAAAATAGAAATTAAAAAGTGAGAAGAAAAGTATAAATAAATATATTAATAATTATAATCTTAATTTATTTATTGGGATTCTGTTCCATTGCGTGAAAATGTTTACTTAATATTGCTAGGATAGGATTTTTATAAAATCAATATAACAAAGGAGGTGAAAAATATATAAATATCAAACAGAAGGTTATTTTAAGTACACTGACATTCTAAATTTAATAATAAGCTCCTACAATGATATTAAATGAAGAACATCAGCATTCAGTTAATACTATTAACACTATTATTATATCCTTCTAATTAATATTTTAAAAGAAAAAAATATGCACTTATAAAAAGAGCAGCTATGCTGCATATGAGATCATATTATAAAAAAAGCAGCTATGCTGCAATACGGAACTATTTGTATGTAAGAATATTTGAAAATTTCATGTTCCTTAATAAAAATTGAAGGGAGAAAAAATATATGGTAAATGAAGTTTTAACAATTAAAACAACACAAAACGAAAACAAATTGAAAATCTCAGAAAAAATAAGTTATGGTTTTGGAGATTTGGCATCAAATGTAATGTGGGGGCTAGTTGGAAGTTTTCTTCTATATTTTTATACAGATGTAGCATTAATACCAGCTGCAGCTACTGCAACCTTGTTTCTTGTTGCAAGAGTTTTAGATGCATTTATTGATCCTATAATAGGAAATTTTGTTGATAGAACTAATTCAAAATATGGAAGGACTCGTCCGTTTATTTTTTTTGGAATAATACCATTTTGTATAATGTTTGTATTAACTTTTACAGCTTTTGATTTATCTGATACTGGGAAACTTATTTATGCATATGTTACTTATATTGTTGTTGGTATTTTGTATTCTGTTGTAAACGTTCCTTATGGTGCTTTAATGCCATTAATGACAAGAAACACTGAGGAAAAAGCACAATTAGCAAGTTTTCGTATGATTGGAATGGCAGTTGGAAATGTGTTTGTATCAGCCTGCAGTATGGCACTTGTGAATATTTTAGGAAAAGGAAATCAAAGAACAGGATTTTTATTAACTTCTATGATTTTTGCAGTAGCTGGATTAGTTTGCTTTATGATTGTTTGTTTAAATTGTAAAGAACGTTATTTAGAAAAACATATAGAAGGTCAAGCTAAAGAGAAAACTAAAGCAAGTGAAACATATAAAAATGCTTTGAAAAATACACCTTGGGTAGTAAGTATAGTTTTTGCATTCTTTATGTTTGTAAGAATTGGTGCAGTTGTAGCTATAACAATTTATTTCTGCATGTATGTTTTGAAAAATCCAGGATTAATTCCAGTTTTACTACCTTTATTATATGTATCAGCTTTTATTACAGCACCTCTTACACCAATTTTCATTAAGAAATTTGGTCATAGAAAAGCTAATATTATTGGTTTAGTTATTTATATTGCTGCCTTTTGCATAATGCCTTTATTTGTAGGAAACATACCTGTATTTATTGGAATTTATTTTATAGGAAATGTTTTTGGAGGACTTGGTACAGGTTCTATTTTTGGAATGATAGCAGATTCAGTAGATTATAATGAATGGAAATATGGAAGACGTACTGAAGGAACACTTTATGCTGGATATAGCTTTGCAACTAAAGTTGGTATGGCTGTTGGTGGAGCAGCAGTTGGATATGTATTAGCATTTACTGGTTATAATGCAGCTAATGTTACTGAAAGTGCAGCAAGTGGAATTAATGTTCTTTATTATTTAGTTCCAATAGTCTGTAGCATAATACAAATAGTAGCTTTACTATTCTACAAATTAGATGGACTCCATCCTCGAATTATTGAAGAATTAGCTGCTAAAAATAAAAACTAATTTAGTAGTATAAATAAATGATAAAATTATATATGAATTAATAGAAATACTCTACAATTAGATTGAAAATTTCACATATTGTATTTATAAAAGCTCCTCACTCAAGATTAAATTTCTAGTGCGGAGCTTTTATATTGTTGAAAAATATGTCATAAGTATTGACAAGTATATACTTATATATTAAGGTGAGTTTATAATAAAATTATTTTACAGAGTAGATATTTGTGCGTTAAGTGTCAGGAGGACGGGAAGTTGTCTCTTGAACGAAAAATTTTTGGGATTTGCGGTACAAATATTGCATTCCGCTGTTATTTAAAAGAGAACCTCTCTTTTATTTCAGCAAGTAATTATAAAGCAACTTGCTTAAGTGAATTTTCACTTAAGTATAGCTGAAATAAATAATTAAGTCTTATTTTAGAATAAGGACTTTTGAAGGGGGGATTTTTTTATGAAAAATTATTATGAACTTTTTTTAGGTTCAACAAGGGAATTAAGAAATGTAAAAAATTTAGTTATTGTAGCACTATTAATGGGAGCTAGTTTTATAGTTAATTTTTTTACAATACAAATTACACCAGTTTTGCGATTGAGTTTGGGGTTTGCTGTGTCTTCACTAATTGGTATGCTGTTTGGACCAGCAGTTGGGGGCTTGTGTGGAGGCTTAAGTGATATTATTAATTACATAATTAAACCTACAGGACCATTTTTCCCTGGATTCACCATATCAGGGATATTAGTTGGAATATTATATGGTATTGCATTATACAATAAAAAAATAACAATTAAGAGATGTGCAATAATTACAATAATTATAACAGTGCTAATAGATATATTTCTTAATACATATTGGTTAGTATTATTATATGGAAAAGGATTTGGTGCAGTGCTTCCATTAAGGGTTGTGACAAATATTATATTTATACCAATTAAGACAGCAATAATGTATTTTGTATTAAATTTAATCATTAGAATAAAGAAATATATATAAATTAATATATAGATAGTAGTAGGAGCTATTAATATTTTCCTAGCTACTATCTTTTAATGTTGCCTTTGTGGTAGTATAATAATATAATCTACTTACTTTTATTTAGTAGGTATAGTAGAATAATAACAGGTGGTGATATATATGGAAAAATATCATATGTGCCCAAGATTTGAAAATGCTTTTGAATTATTAGGAAAAAGATGGACTGGTTTAATTATAAGAACCTTGTTAAATGGACAAAATAGATTTTCAGATATAACAGATGCAATACCTAATATGAGTGCACGTATGCTCACAGAAAGATTTAAGGAATTGGAGAAGGAAGGAATTATCGTTAGAAGAGTTTATCCAGAAACTCCAGTGCGTATAGAATATGAATTGACTGAAAAAGGTAAGGAATTGCAGTTAGTCATGGATGAAGTTCAAAAATGGGCAGAAAAGTGGCTATAATAGTAATTAGTGACAAGTGAAAAATGATAAATGATGAATTGATGAAGAAAATTTATTTAAGAATTTTCTCTTGAATTTGTTATTAATCATTTGGAGCTTGTCATTTTTTTATTATTAAGAAATGATAAATATAATTTGCTAACGAAATGATTAATAATTCTAAACTGATGTCAAACAATTGAACATTGATAACTGACAATTGTCCTTGTGAGTTGAAAATAATTATCATTTATTATAAAAATAAGGTTGACTTAGAAAGATAATTGTGTAATAATTAATTTAAACAAAGTTACTAAAAGTAACTAGGTAATAAAAAGAACTTAGATGACATTTTGTAAGAATATGATGATATATAAGTTTATTTGGAATGGAGGTGGTTTAAAGATGTTGACCAAGAGAGCGAGTAATAATATGGGGAGCAGTGATCTTGGCTGGTTAAAGAGTAAATTTCATTTTTCTTTTGCAGAATATTATAATCCTCATAATATAAGATTTGGTGCTTTACGAGTTATAAATGATGATTTAATTGCACCAAATACAGGTTTCGATACTCATCCTCACAAGGATATGGAGATAATTACCTATATAATTGATGGTGAACTAACACATGGAGACAGTATGGGAAATGAAAACTCAATATCACGAGGACAAGTTCAATATATGAGTGCAGGAACAGGAGTTCATCATAGTGAGCATAATATTGGTAAGGAAATTGAAAGATCTTTGCAGATATGGATTTATCCAGATAAAACTGGTTATAGACCAAACTATGGTGATTATAGATTTAATTGGAGTGACAGAAAAAATAAATGGCTGCATATGGTTTCTGATAAAGCTGGAGAAGCGCCAATAAAAATAAATCAAGATGTTAATATTTATTCTTTAGAACTTGAAAAAGGAAATAAGATTAATTTTGAAGTTAATGAAGGAAGGCAAGCGTATTTAGTTCAAATTGAAGGAACTTCAATAATAAATGAAATTGAATTAAATGCTCAGGATGCATTAGAAATTGTTGAAGAGGATATATTAATTGATGGAAAAGAAACTTCACATTTTTTAATTTTAGAAATGAAAAAAGAAAATTAATTAGAAAATATTATAGATAAATTTAGGAGGGAAAAATTATGTCAAAAGATTTTTTTGCTGCAGTAGCAGATAGACGTTCATTTTATGGAATTAGTAAGGAGGCTGTGGTTTCAGATGATAGAATTAAGGAAATCATAGAACATGCTGTTAAGCATACTCCATCATCATTCAATTCTCAAAGTGCAAGAGTAGTGTTATTGCTAGGAGATCACCATGATAAATTGTGGGATATTACAAAAGAAGCTTTAAGAAAGATTGTGCCAGCAGATCAATTTAGTTCTACTGAAGAAAAAATTAATTCTTTTAAGAATGGATATGGTACAGTATTATTCTTTGAAGATTATAGTGTAGTGGAAGCACTTCAAGAACAATTCTCACTTTATAAAGATAATTTCCCAGTATGGTCAGAACAAGCAAGTGGAATGCATCAATTTGTTGTTTGGACTGGATTAGAAATTGAAGGCTTTGGAGCATCTTTGCAACATTATAATGAACTTATTGTAGATGATGTTAAGAAAGAATGGAATATTCCTGATAAATGGAAACTTATTGGTCAAATGCCATTTGGAAAACCTGTTGCAGATCCAAGTGCAAAAGAATATCAACCATTAGAAAATCGTATTAGAGTATTTAAATAAGAAGTAATTGCAAGTAAGTAATATTGGACTATCTGCATTTTTAAGAGAGATAATAGGTTTGCTAGAGTTACTAAAAAAGTGTAAATTCGCTTTAGTTTAATTTAAGATACTAAAATTAAATGATTAAAGTGTATTAAACTTTTTATAGATGTTTTTGGCAGTACACTATTAAAGATATCTCTTTAGTGCAGATAGTCTTATTTTATTATATTAACAGATAATATTTATTAAATTAAATAGAAATAGAAAAAAATTTGACAAGTAATGGTTAAAAAAACGATAATTATAATATAGGATTTTGTATATAGGATGAAAAAATTGAAAGAGAGGTTGTTTATAGATGAATGAGTTTTTGAAAATTGTTAGAGAAAGAAGATCAGCAGATAAGTTTATTGAAAATATTAAAATACCTAGAGAGGATTTTAATGATATATTTAGAGAACTTTCTTTGGCTCCTTCAGCATTTAATTTACAGCATGCGAGATATTATGTTGTAGAAGATAAGGATTTACAAGAAAAAGTTTACGATTCTGCTTTTCAACAATATAAGATAAAGACTGCTTCAGCAGTAATAATAGTTACTGGAGATAAAAATGCTTATCTTTCAGCGGATAAAATCTATGAAGGATCAATGATGCTTGGTATGCTTGATAGAACTCAGTATAACATTATGATTGATACAATTAAAAATCTTTATGAAGGTTGGGGAGAAAACTTTAAGCATGATGAAGCTATAAGAAATGCATGTTTATCAGCAATGATGTTTTTGTTATTGGCCAAGGATAAAGACTGGGATACCTGCCCAATGATATATTTTGAAAAGGATAAAATCAGTGAACTATTGAATATTCCAGATAATGAAGTGCCTGCCTTGATGATTACTATGGGAAAAATGGACAAGAGTAGTACTAAGATCAGAGGATATAGAAAACCAATTGACGAATTTGTGAAATTTTTTTAATACATAATTTATTATAAAATATTATAAAGCGCTAGTTAAGTACAAAGAGGAAACTGCAAATATATAATCGCAGTTTCCTTATTCTTTTTGCTTCCAACATTTATTACAAGTTAAGCAACATCGAGTAGCATAATTTGGACAGTGAGGACTAGTTTGTTCTTTAATAACATCAGAAGTATTATATGTAATTCTTTTTATCCATTTAGATGTATTATTTTTTATTGTTTTAATGTTCAATAAAATCACCTACTTTTAATATTATAATAAGCCTTTATTATAATATTTTAGTATTTTTTATTAGTGAAGTATGTAACATATGATACCTATAATATTTTAGGATTTAATAATTTAAATATTTATAATTTTTGTTATGTCGAGCTTTTTACTAGCTTAACCAATTATCATTTCCACCTAATATATTGGAAATCGTATATTTATTTACTTCCTCATCAGTTAAAATGTGAGACCATGAAACTCTTGTTGTATCAGAAGCGCCAGGGCCGTAGCTTTTATATTCAGCATAATAAGTTTCTTTTTCAGCAAGTGGCTTATCCCAGCTATGCCAGCCTTCTTTTTTTATATGTTCTCCAATAAAGCAGTTTATAAAAATTGTTTTTGCATAATCTCTCCAAGGCCTTCCTAGGTAAACAGTATGAGCAGGTGCGTTACTAGTTAATTTACAATCAAAGAAGACATAACCAAATTCTCTGCCTTGAACGGTTGAAGCAGCAGTTGCATAGCCGTTTACTTCAGAATTTATATCCTTTGAAAATATTTCACATTTATTAAATACAGCTGTAGCAGAACCAAAAATAAAATCGATATCACCTTCGATATAACAATTTTCATAATATTGTCTACCTACGGTTCGTTCTTTTCCTTCCATTGGTCCACCGAAATTATTGCCTTCTATAGGTTTTGGTGGAAGAGGACCAGTAAATAAGGTATCTTGATTAGCTAGAAATCTACAGTCTTTAAATATTGATTTATCTCCTTCAACATACACAGCAACAGCTTGTCCAACAATTTCTCCTTGACCTGCTGAATTTTCGATTGTTAGGTTTTTTGCAGTAAAGTCATTAGCTCTTATAAAAATAGTATAAGTGTTAAAAGTTCGGTATGCTTCACCATTTGGAAATAATTTTTTAGCATAATCATCAAATGTTAAAATAGTTTTTTCATTATCTTCACCAATAAGTGTAATATATGGCTTCAATATAGATATTTTTTCTTTGTAGACTCCATTTTTAATGTATATTTCAACTTCTTCAGAATTGTTTTCAGGAATCGAATCAATTGCTGCTTGAATAGTTTTAAATTGTCCATTTCCATCTTTTGAAACTATTATCATATAAAAATCCTTCTTTCTATAACGGGCAACTAGAAATAAGTAGAGTAGGTGCCTAGGTAATTATTAAAACTTAGTAAGTATTATACCATAAATTAACTTTAGCATTATATGATAAGTTCATATTTTTTATTTTAAAACTAGAAAATAAGTTATATAATATAAGTAGGAATATGTTAGAAAATTAAGAAGATTGTGCTTCGTTGAACTTTTATATCAAAAATATAATTGACATAGGTTATATGGTTATTTTAGTAGGATTATGGAAATGAATAAAAAATTTATAAAAAAATTATAAATAGCTATTTACAACTAATAATAATTATTATATAATAAAAACTGTGATGAGGATAAAATAAAAAATATAAAAAATAATAATTAAATTTTGGGAGGAAGAGATTATGAAAAAATTTGTTTGTACAGTATGTGGATATGTTCATGAAGGAGATGCAGCACCAGACAAATGTCCAGTATGTGGTGTTGGAGCAGAAAAATTTAAAGAACAATCAGGAGAAATGACTTGGGCTGCAGAACATGTAGTTGGAGTAGCACAAGGAGTTTCAGAAGATATATTAGCAGATTTAAGAGCTAACTTTGAAGGAGAATGTTCAGAAGTTGGAATGTACTTAGCTATGTCAAGAGTTGCACATAGAGAAGGATACCCAGAAATTGGATTATACTATGAAAAAGCTGCTCATGAAGAAGCAGAACATGCAGCTAAGTTTGCTGAATTATTAGGAGAAGTTATTACAGATTCTACTAAGAAAAACTTAGAATTAAGAGTTGCAGCTGAAAATGGAGCAACAGCAGGTAAGTTCGATTTAGCTAAGAGAGCTAAAGCAGCTAATTTAGATGCTATTCATGATACAGTACATGAAATGGCTAGAGATGAAGCTAGACATGGTAAAGCATTCAAAGGATTATTAGATAGATATTTTGGATAAACCGACCACATATACTTTGGTGGCTCACAAAGCTCCCACAAACCTTTGTAAATAAAGGCTTGTGGGAGCTTTTTTATGTACCAACCCTATGTACGCAGTACACGGGTTGAGGAAGGAAGATATATGCCATAGGGATTAATGTTTTTGTGGCTTTTTAACAAACTCAAGGGAAAACTCGTGGGTAAATTGTAAAAAATGAGGGGTAAAAAAACACCTCAAGAGATAATCCTACGAGATTCCGTGCAGACCCTATGCCGTAAGGAAGTAGCTGTGTGCAACGGTGTTGAAGCGCGTCATGGTGCTGCTTTAAATGGACTATTGGGCAGATATTTCAAATATTACCAGCTTCATCAGTTTGTAATAATTTATTCTCACGTTTTTCTTCATAAGCGTGTCTTCTTTGTTCGTTAATAATTTCTATGGCATTAGGAGCCTCATACATTTCAATCTTAAAATCGACTATTTCTAGACTTTTATTAAGTTCCTCTATCTGTTGCAGAATTTCCTTACGATGTTCAAAAAGTAATTTTTTTCGTGCATCTATAGTATTAGCACCTTCCATACAGAAATCAATATATCTTTTAATATCTTTAATTTGCATTCCTGAATTCTTTAAACAACAAATCACCTTAAATAAATTTAAATCTGATTCAGTAAATTCTCTATTTCCTGATTTATTTCTTGAGACAAATGGTAAAAGCCCTTCTTTGTCATAAAAACGAATTGTATATATAGAAAGCCCCAAAATCTGTGATATATCTTTTATTGAATATGTCAATTCTAAAATCCCCTTTAAATTTATTTAATTTTAAAAAAAACTTGACCTCGATATAACTCTAGGTATTAACATGAGTATAAATTATAAGAAATTTATTTTCAAGTGATTTATACATGCTTATGTATATAGAAATTAATGATTAAGATAATAGTATAAGTAGCAGTATAAATAATGAAATATTAATTTCTAAATGATTAATAAAAATTTAGAGGAGATATTTTTTATGAACAAAAATAGTAAAATTGCATTAGTTACAGGTGGAAGTCGTGGAATTGGTCGAGATTCTGCATTATCATTATCTAAAAAAGGAATAGATGTAATTATCACTTACAATAATCAAAAAGAAAAGGCAGATGAAGTTGTAAAGGAAATTGAAGTAAGTGGTGGTAAGGCTGCTGCTATTCAGCTTGATGTAAGTGATATATCTTCCTTTGATTCCTTTGTATCTAAGTTATCAGATGTTTTAAAAGCTAAATGGAATCAAGAGAGTTTCAATTTTTTAATTAATAATGCAGGAATTTCAAATCATACACCTATTTTAAAAGTTACAGAAGAAGAATTTGACAAAACATTTAATGTTCACTTTAAAGGAGTTTTCTTTTTAACACAAAAATTAATTCCTCTAATTGCAGACGAAGGTAGAATTATAAACACTTCTACAATGTTAACTCGTTCTACATATCCAGGATCTGGGCTTTATGCTTCTGCGAAAGGTGCGGTAGAAGTTTTTACTAGATATTTAGCTAAGGAATTAGGAGCAAGAAGAATAAGGGCGAATACTATAGCTCCAGGTGCCATTAATACTGAATTTAGTGGAGATACTTATATCAAAAATCCAGGTTTAAAAGATAGGATTGCTTCTCAAACTACACTTGGAAGAATGGGCGAAGCTTCTGATATTGGACCTGTTGTTGCAAGTCTTTGCTCAGATGAAATGGGATGGGTCACCGGACAATGTATTGGAGTATGTGGCTCAGTGCTTTAAGAGCAAAGTTGCTCTACTGGGCAAGTAAAGAGGAAATAACCTTGAAGTATTATATTCATATCACACAGGGTATGCGTGAAAATCTGATGAGCGCGCTTAACTCTATCTGATACTACTTTATTTGCAAATATGAAAACTCGTGGGAAAGCTCAAGGGATTTTCCCACGAGTTTCCGTGCAGGCCCTACTTGGTAGGGATGTTGCTTCTCATATCCGAGAAGAAGCAAGACATAGTAAAGCATTCAAAGGATTATTAGATAGATTCTTCAAACAAAAAAATCTAATATAATAAAGAGCATTGTTTATATAGAATGGAAATGGTATTATTTACATAAAAAGAAGTAATGGAGATATGATGATGAGTGATCGAGAAGAAATAATAAAGAAATATTTTGGTGCTTGGATAAATAACAATAGTTTAGTATTAAAAGATATTTTTGATAGAAATATAATTTATAGCGAATGTTATGGACCTGAATACCATGGGATAAATACAATTGAAACTTGGTTTGAGGATTGGAATAAAAGAGGCGAAGTCTTGATTTGGGATATAAAGCAGTTTGTTCATCAAGGTAATATATCTGTAGTTGAATGGTATTTTAAATACAAATATGATGGGGAAGTCGGAGAATTTGATGGGGTCTCACTTATTGAATTTAATGATGATAACTATATAGTAACCTTAAAGGAATTTCAATCTAAAGTTCCACATTACTATCCATATGAAAATTAAATCAAATTAAAAAATGTTTTATTTAAAACTATAAAAACAATATTTACTATATATAATTTTTAAATAAAAAAATATAAATTTTTTTCATAAACCTCTTGACCTTACCCTTAACTGGAAGGTTTATACTATGTTTGTCGACAGAAAGGAGAATTGATGTGTATACAATCGGGCAGTTTTCTAAAATTGGTAGAGTTTCAACTAAGACACTTCGGTATTATGATGAAATTGAGCTTCTAAAACCTATGCGTGTAGACAAAGATACTCAATACAGATATTATTCATATGAACAAGTCTTAAAGCTTATTTTTATATCTGAATTAAAGACTTATGGATTAAAATTAGAAGAAATTAAAGTTGTTATGGATAAGCAGGATTCAGACTTGTTAAAAAAGTTTCTAAGGAATAAAATTAGTGAAATTAATGAAGAAGTGCAAAATAATTTGAAACTCAAAGATTCTATTGAAGAAAAAATTAAGAAAATTGAGTTAGGAGGCAATATTATGGAAGCAAAGAAAGATTTAAAAGTTGAATTGAAGGAAAGAGAACCATTAGTTGTTATTAGCAGGAGAACAATTACAAGTATGAGTAATATAAGCAGTGTAATAGGAAAGGTATTTGAAGAGATCTTCAAGCTTGGTCTAAAACAAGAAGGACCTGTAATGACAATTTATCATGACAAACAAGAATTTGATGTTGAAAATGCAGACTGTGAGATCTGTATTCCAATAAATAGTAAAGTAAATATGGAGAAGAGCGAAAACATAAAAGAGCTTTCGGGTGGTTTGGTTGCAGCCATAACATTTATAGGGCCATATTCAAGACTTGGAGAAGCTTATGGTACCATTGTAAAATGGATTGATGAGAATGGATATAAAAGCGTGGCTGCACCTTTTGATATTTATTTAAATAGTCCTCAAAGTGTTGGAAGTCCAGAAGAATTTATAACTGAGGTATGTTTTCCAATTAGTAAATAGTGTATTGAATCTTAGTAGAGGAAACATTTTATATTTATTTTTAGCTAATTACATGTTTATGTTATGAAAAGATAATATATATGGTGAGGGTTGAGAGTTGTATCTTAACCCTTTTTGTATATGAAATTACAACAATAATTTGAAAGTCGACTAATATAATTGACTTTTTCGTAATAAAAATGTTATGTTATACATGGAAGAAATTATAAACTACAAATTAATAATAAAATATGGGTTTAATTAAAATTATATTTTATATTGCTTTTAATTAATTAAAAGGGAATTAGGTGAAAGTCCTAAACTATCCCGTAGCTGTATTAGAGGAGTTTAAATGCAATTAAGTCACTTGCGAGCAGGGAAGACGTATTTAAACGAAGATTCTTAAGTCAGAAGACCTGCCTATATTTTGCACCAGTAACTCTACGAGTGATAGAGGGGGCGTTTAATGAAAATTTATTTGCTGATTTTGTATGAGTAAGTATGTTTGATTATTATGTCTTTTTAACACTTTTGTTAGAAGGGCTTTTTATTTTTCATAAAATTAAGGAGAGGTGATTTGAAATAATTAATAAACATAAAATAGGTCATAAGCAAGGAGAAGGATATTCTATTGATTTTTATGCTTATGCATCAAAAATCAGACAATGGAATGCAACTTTTAAAGTAGGGCTAGCTCTATTAACCTTGATTAGTTGCATTACATTGGACAATCCCTATGTATCTATTGTTGTTATAACAGCTATGGCTTATCTGACAGTAATTAAAGGAGAAATTCCCTTAAGAGCATACTTATCAATATTAGCAATTCCAATTGCGTTTATTTTACTAAGTACTTTTACTATTGCAATTGATTTTTCTAAAGATCCTATAGGACAGTATAATTTATATCTTGGATTTGGTTATGTTTTTACTTCAATAATGCAACTTAAGAAAATGATAGTTTTGATTTTGAAAATTTTTGCAGCTATTAGCGCTTTACAAATGCTAACATTATCAACTCCGTCTTCTGAGATTATTTATGTGTTACGTAAAGCTTGTGTACCTAAGATTATTATAGAATTAATGAGTCTTATTTATCGTTATATATTTATTTTAATGGATGTAGCTACTAAGATGAAAAATTCAGCAAAATCACGTCAGGGTTACTGCGATTTTAAAACTTCTTGCTATACTTTTGGCAATATTGCAAGTAATATGCTTATTATTTCTCTTAAGAAAGCAAATGCATATTATGACGCTATGGAAGCTCGGTGTTATGATGGAGAGCTTGTCTTTTTAGAGGAAGACAAAGATATTGATAAAATGCAGCTTGTTGTGGCAGCAGCATTTATAAGTTTTTTAATATTGCTTGGGAGTTTTACAAGATAGAAAGGAACAATTATGAAAAAATTGATTTTAAAAATTGAGGATTTAGCCTATACCTATGGAAATGGAAAAGCTGCATTAGCTGGAGTAAGTGTGGATCTTTATGAAGGTGAGAAAATTGCTGTTATTGGTTCTAATGGTTCAGGAAAATCTACATTCTTCCTAAACGTAGATGGTGTACTTACCCCAGAACAAGGAAAAATTTTTTATAGAGATACACTTATTAATAAAAAGAATTTAAAGGAGCTTAGAAAAAATATAGGAATTGTATTTCAAGATGCAGACAATCAAATTATTGCATCTACAGTTAAAGCGGAAGTTGGTTTTGGACCGATGAATTTAAAGCTTTCAAAAGAAGAAGTATTAGAACGAGTTGATGAAGCTTTAGAATATATGAATATTTCACATTTAAAAGATCGTCCACCACACTATTTAAGCGGTGGTGAGAAGAAACGTGTAAGTATTGCCGATATAATAGCTATGAAATCAGAAATTATTATTTTTGATGAACCAACGGCAGCACTAGATCCAGTAAATGCCATTATGTTAGAAGAAGTTTTAAGTAAACTTGGAGCTGAGGGAAAGACAATGCTAATATCTACCCATGATGTAGATTTTACCTATAGATGGGCTGAAAGAGTTCTTGTATTTTCAGAAGGAAAAATTATTGCAGATGGATCCCCACTGGAAATTTTTCAAAATAAGAAAATTTTGAAGCAGGCGAATTTAAGGCAACCAACTTTGCTTGAAGTATATGAATTTTTAGTTGAAAAAAATATTTTAAAAGATATAAAGCAATATCCTAAAAGTATACAAGAATTTAAAAATATACACATATAAAAAAAGTGCGATAGCACAACTAAGATCTTTTGACATATAAAAAAAGTGAGTTAGCTATATTTATGTGACCGAGATTTCTTTCTAAGCTTTGGCATTAACTTAAAAATGATAATTGAACATCTATAATTGGCTCATATGTTATTTGATTTTTACATGAGTATTTAAATGTTAGGGGAGGATAAAAATGAATAAAAAAGAAAAGAGAATTATTGGTTTAGCAGCAGCATTTGCTATGTTTTTTGGAGTGGCACCAGCAGCAAATGCAATGCATATTATGGAGGGGTATCTTCCACCACAGTTTTGTATTATATGGGGTGTTGTATGTATCCCATTCATAGTAGCAGGTTATTTATCTATTAAGAAGACTTTGTCAGAGCATCGTAGAGCAATTACTATTTTAGCTATGGCAGGAGCATTTGTTTTTGTACTTTCATCTTTAAAGATTCCATCAGTAACAGGAAGCTGTTCACATATGACTGGTACTGGGCTTGGAGCAATACTATTTGGACCAAGTGCAGTTAGTATCTTAGGAATAATTGTACTTATTTTTCAAGCAATTCTGCTAGCGCATGGTGGGATTACTACTCTTGGTGCTAATACATTTTCGATGGCTATTGCAGGACCATTTGTTTCATATGGAATATATAAATTGTGTAAGGTTTTGAAAATAAACAAATATGTAGGTATTTTCTTGGCAGCAGCAATTGGAGACTTATTTACTTATTGTGTCACAAGTATTCAACTTGCACTTGCGTATCCATCTGAAAGTGGAGGTATAATTGTGTCAGCAATTAAATTTCTTGCAGTATTTGCACCAACGCAAGTTCCATTAGCAATTATTGAAGGTATTTTGACAGTTGTTATTATAATTGGTCTTGAAACATATGCAAAACCTGAATTAAAAGAACTTGGAGTAGTGATGGGAGGCGAAAATTAATGACAAAAACTAAAAAAACAGTTGTAAGTTTATTAATTATTGCAGCATTAATTGCTCTTATACCATTATTTACGTTGAAAGGTGCTGAATTCGGAGGTTCTGATGATGCGGGAAGTAAGGTGGTTTCTGAAATTACGGGAACTGAATATGAGCCTTGGTTTAAGCCAGTTATGGAAACTTGGATTGGTGGAGAATTACCAGGCGAAGTTGAAAGTTTACTTTTTTGCGTACAGACAGGCATTGGAGTTGGTATAATTGCCTTTTTTATGGGAAGATTCGTAGAGAGAAAGAAAATAGAAAATGAGAAAAACAAAATTTAATAATAGCTTTAGAATATAAAATATAAAAAAATGATATCCTGTGAGAATAGGATCATGCAGAGCCTTGTTCAGCATTATATTGGACAAGGCTCTATTAAATAAAAGTTTAACTTAAAAACTATGTTTAGCTATATAATTTAAGAATAATTTTATACATAAAGAAATGTATTGTATTTTATAAGAAATATTAGAATATATTGACAAAGTTGATTAGTGTTACTTATAATTAAACCAACGGTCGGTTTAATTATAAGGAGAGTAAAATGGCAAGAACAAATAAAGAGTTTGATAACAAGAGAAATGAATTACTAAAATCAATATGGGATATATTTATTGCAAATGGTTATGAGAATACTACAATTGCATTTATTATTAAAACTTTAAATATATCAAAGGGGGCTTTTTATCATTATTTTTCTTCAAAAGAAGAATGCGCAGATGCTGCAATAGAAATGCAGGTGGAACTTTGGATTGACGAAATAGAAAAGCATGATTCAAAAGAATTAAAAGCTGATGCAAGATTTAAAGAAATAATTTTAAATGGAATAAAGGCTGTAAATAGTAATAGGAGTCAGAATGAAAAAATGGATACTCCAGCAAATGCAGTATTTCATCAGAAATTGATGGTTAGTATTACTAAGAGATTTGCACCTTTTTATGCTGATATAATATTGCAAGGAATTAAAGAAGGAATTTTTCATGCAAAATACCCACTCGAAACAGCAGAGATGATTTTAACTTTATCTAATTTTTACCTAGATATGAATTTATTTAAGTGGGATAGAGAGACAATAGCATCAAAAGTTTGTGCGTTTGAAGAAATTCTCACACAAAGTTTGGGGTCTGAAAAAAATACATTTAGTTTTATTGCTAATTTATTTGAATTGGAGGAGAAATAATGAAGATATTAATAGTTGGTACAGGAGTAATTGGAACTTTGTATGGACATTCACTTTCAAAATGTAATGAAGTTACTCATTTTGTACGTGAAAATAAGTTTAGCATTATGAATAATAAAACTATAACATATGATATTATAGATGAACGTGAAACGGAAGAGCGTATGTATACAACAGGAGAATATACTTACAAATGTGTAATTAATGTAGAGTGTGAATATGATTTGATTATTGTTCCTGTAAATTCATATCAATTAAAGGGGGTACTTGAAACACTTATTAAACAGGTGCCTAATTCTGATTATGTACTATTCACATTGAATTGGAATGGAACAGAAGAGATTGATAAGATTCTAAAAAAAGAACAATACATTATGGGTTATGCTGGAGGAGGAGGTACCTTTAGAGATAATCTGCTTTGGGGAAATATAGGACAAGATATTACCTTAGGGACAGTATATGAAGATCAAAAGCCATTACTTAGCAAGACAATTGACATCTTTAAAGAGTGTGGGATTGTGCCTGAGGTTCCATGTAATGTGCTACATTGGTTATGGATACACAATGTAGGAGCAAGTCCTGTAGGAATAGGTCTTTCAAAATATAATGATCTAGGTGAGTTTTTAAAGGATGAAAAGCTAGTAGAAACATGTTTTAAAGCAATGAATGAAGGGTATAGTTTGTGTGAAAAGCGAGGAGTTAATCTAAATGAATTTCCAGAAGTCCAAATGATTAAAATGCCATTTTCTACTTTATATCCAATGTTTAAAAGAAATTTTGAAGAAAACCCGATAATGCAGCGTTATACCGCTCATGCATTACTTGCAATTGATGAGATGAAAGATAATTTTATACAAATGCTTAAGCTTGGAAAAGAAATGAAAATTAATATACCTAATATGGAAGAATTAAATAAGTTAATTTAATTTTCGTCTAGATGATTGGATTTATGTGGTGAATAACATTTTAAAGTAAAAAATAATATAAGTTTGCAGAGAATATAAATTTAGAAGTTTCAATTGGTTAAGTAAAGTCTAAGAACATCTATAGAGTGAATATAGGTGTTTTTTTGTCGTAGGATTTATAATTGTAGCTTTTATTAATAAGTTATTAATAAGTTATTGATAATAATTTTCAAATAAGTATACATGTCCAATATAAAGTAGTATAATATATTAAAAGATAATAATTATTAATAAATAAAAATTTAAATGATTGATATTAAGAGAGGATTGATATATATATGATTAAATTAGTATTGATAAGACATGGGGAAAGTATTTGGAATTTAGAAAATAAATTTACTGGCTGGACTGATGTGGATTTATCTGAAAATGGACTTAAGGAAGCAAGATTGGCTGGGGAAATACTTAAAAAAAATGGATTTGCTTTTGATATAGCCTATACTTCTGTTTTAAAAAGAGCAATAAGGACATTAGATATAATATTGCATGAGATGGATTTAATGTGGATACCAGTAAATAAATCTTGGAAGCTTAACGAAAGACATTATGGAGCACTCCAAGGCTTAAATAAGGCAGAAACTGCAGAAAAATATGGAGAAGAACAAGTTCATAAGTGGAGAAGATTTGTAAATGTAAGACCACCAGAATTAACAAAAGATGATCCAAGATATGGTGGACATGATTTGAGATATAAAGATTTAAAAGAAGGTGAAATTCCATTAACAGAAAATTTAGCAGATACAGAAAAAAGAGTTTTAGAGGAATGGAATGAAAATATAGCTCCAAAATTAAAAGAAGGTAAAAAAATTATAATAGCAGCTCATGGAAACACTCTAAGAGCTCTAGTAAAATATCTAGATAATATTTCTAGTGATGGAATAGCTAATTTAAATATACCTACAGGTACACCTTTAGTATATGAATTAGATGAAAATCTAGCACCTATAGATAGCTATTATTTATCCTTAGAAGGAAAAATACCTGAAAATATAATAGACAAGCATATTTAAGTATAAATGAAATGAAAAAAGGTTAGAAATATCGTTGTTTCTAACCTTTTTAGCTGTTATATAGAGTTAGTTGAAAAGATGGAATAAAGTGCTGGTAATAAAACATACGCAAATGGCAATACAAGTAGGAATAAGTACTGCGAGTCCTGTCCATTTTAAACTTCCAGTTTCTTTTTTTATAGTTAAAAGCGTTGTGGCACATGGCCAGTGTAATAAACTAAATAACATAGTGTTTAAAGCTGTAAGATAAGTCCAATGATGAGATAATAATATCTGTCTTAGAGAATCTATACTATCGAATTCAATCATAGAGCCAGTTGAAAGATAACTCATAATCAGTATTGGAAGCACAATCTCATTTGCTGGAAGTCCTAATATAAAAGCCATTAAGATAAAGCCATCTAAACCTATAAGTTGTGCAAAAGGATTGAGGAAAGCAGCTATATGATTAGTAATACTTAAATCACCTATATATACATTAGCAAGTATCCAAGTTAATGCACCTGCTGGTGCAGCTACAACTGCGGCCCTCCAGAGAACAAAAACAGTTCGGTCAATTATAGAAGTATATAAGACACGTCCAATCTTAGGAACCCTATAAGGAGGAAGTTCTAAAGTAAAAGTTGATGGGACTCCTTTTAAAATTGTTTTTGATAAACCATAAGATACTAATAAAGTTATACCTATCCCTATAACAACCAGTCCTGTTATAGTCAAAGTAGGGAGGAAACTTACTTTACTTTCACTCTGAGAAACGAGGAAAACTGTAGCAATGGCTATTAGGGTTGGGAATCTTCCATTACAAGGGACGAAGTTATTGGTTAATATGGCTATAAGCCTTTCTCTAGGAGATTCGATTATTCTGCAGGAAATTATTCCAGCAGCATTACAACCAAACCCCATGCACATAGTCAAGCACTGCTTACCATGTGCGCAAGCTTTTTTAAATAAGTGATCAAGGTTAAAAGCTACTCTAGGTAAATAGCCTAAGTCTTCTAGGATTGTGAAGATAGGGAAAAATATAGCCATAGGAGGGAGCATTACAGAGATTACCCATGCTAAGGTTCTATATAGTCCAAGAATAAGAATTCCATGAAGCCAGCTTGGTGCATTGATGCTGGTAAACCATAAAGTAAGCGTATCCTCAAATTTGAAAAGAACATTAGCAATTATGTCAGAAGGTATGTTAGCCCCAGTAATTGTAATCCAAAAGACTAATGCTAAAACCAGAAGCATTAATGGAATTCCAAATATTTTGGAAGTAATATAATTATCTATAACTCTATCTCTATTAATTTTTGCTTTATCTTCTTTAACATATTTATCTCTAACTTCTTCAGCTTTTATATAAATCTGTTCTGAAATATCATCTCGTAGGTTTCTCTTCTTATCATAGTTTTCATGGGACTCAGTTTTTTCAAGGATTTCTTCTAATAATTTTTTATCTACATTGTTAAAAATAGAATCCATTAACTTTTTATCACCATCTATGATTCTTAAGGCCAACCATCTAGAATTTATTCCGACTATGCTTTTTTCAATAATAGGTTGAAGGGATTTTATTTTCTCTTCTATATAATCATTGTATATTACAGTTTTAGGTTTTGACTTGATTTCTTCAGTAGTTATTTCATATACCTTTTCTTTCAGTTCATTTATTCCTTGGCCACTTCTAGCTGCACATAAAACTGTAGGAATACCAAGCTCTTTTTCTATACCTTTACCGTCTATAACTATGTTTTTCTTTTTTGCTTCATCAATAAGATTTATGCATAATATAACATTATCAGTTAATTCCATAACTTGATAAACAAGATTTAAATTTCTTTCGAGACAAGTTGCATCTGTAACAACTATTACAGCATCTGAATTACCAAAACAAATGAAATCTCTTGCTACCTCCTCTTCTACAGAGGAGGCAAATAATGAATAAGTACCAGGAAGATCAACTAATATATTTTCTCTGTTTTTATAAGTAAATTCACCGCGTGCATTGACTACTGTTTTACCTGGCCAATTTCCAGTATGTTGATGCAGCCCTGTTAATGAGTTGAATACTGTGCTTTTACCTGTATTTGGGTTGCCAGCAAGAGCAATAATGAATTGTCCATCTTTTTTTTCAATCTTAAATATATCTGTCATGGCATTATTTTTGGTTGATTCATATGTTAGCCCCATTATTACCTCCTAAAATATATTACATAAAATCTAAGAAATATTGCTCAATAATCTAGAAGTTGTATTTAAGTTAGAAATAAGAGTGAAGAGGCAATAATTTTGGAGAAAAACTATTGTTTTATCCTAAATTAGATTTATTAAAAAGATCTAAAGTTATTTTAACCGGAACTATTACCTATTACTTCTTACATAAGTTAGAATATTACTAAAGTTAATTAATTAGAACTTATATATTAAAAATGAATGATTAATATTAATTATTCATCAACAGATATTAAAGATGCTTCTTCGTTTCTAAGTGCTATCATAGCACCGCGTATATTATAAACTGTTGGATCTCCAGAAGGACCTTTTCTTATAACCTCAATCTTTGCACCTCTTGTGAGACCAAGTGCCAACATCCTTTCTCTTAGCATTCCTGATGCTGACAGTTCATTAACTTTAACAAATTTCCCTACTGATATATTATTAAGATTTATCATTTTATCGCCTCCATTAAAAGATCTTATTAAAGTTTCATAAAAGTAAATTATTTTTAATCGCCTAAGAATGTTTCTATAAACTAACTTTAATACAAGTTATGATAATAGATTCAATAATGTGACATTATAAACTATAAGAACTTATCAAATTTTTATAAGTTCTTTTATGAGAATATTAATTGATGTATATTTATTAGAATAGTAAATATATTTTGTAAGTATTAGCAATATAATTAAAGTAATAAATAATAAATGAAGGGTATCAGAAAAATGATAGAAAATGAATTTTTTACATTTAGAGAATATATGAGAAAAAATCAGAATATCCTATCTCCTTCAGCAGAGGATTACATGGAAATGATATATAGACTTTCAAGTAAAACAGGATTTATTCGTGTTAATGATCTGGCAACAGCATTAAATGTACAACCACCATCAGTTACGAGAATGATTAAGAAATTAGCAGAAGTAAATTTGATTAAATATGAAAAGTATGGAGTAATTATTCTTAAAAATGATGGATTAAAACTAGGGGAATATTTATTACAACGTCATAATTTAATTGAAAAGTTCTTAAAATTATTAAATGTAGAAGATGGATTATTGGAGGAGACAGAAAAGATAGAACATACAATTTGCAGTAATGTATTATATGGAATAGGGGATTTAGTGAATTTTTTTTATGATAATCCTAATTTTATTGAGGAATTTAATGAATATAGAAGTGAGAAAAACAATAGCTAACGTAAAGAAAGTTTCGTTATTACAAAGAATTAATAAGCATAGGCTTTAACTTAAACCTATGCTTTAATATTTGGATACATAAACCTTTTAATGTGTTGCTTTCGTAAGTAATTTATAATTTAGTAATGTTAATTAGAACATATATATATTAGATGTTGTGTTCTGATTTTTCTAATCTGTTTTCATATAAAGTTTTATAAGTATTATAAGTCTTTTCTTCAAAACAAACCATTGCAATTTTTTCGAAAGTATCTGGTGAGTTTTGAATAAAGGTTAAAATTTCATCTAAGGCTATATTACATGCATCTTCTAAAGGGTAAGAGTATGCCCCAGTACTTATTGATGGAAAAGCAATAGTTTTAATTGGATGTTCTTCAATATAATCATTGAGCTCCTTAAGAAAAAAGTCTTTTTGTTTACCACCTAATTTATAAAGGTTTTGATTTAGAAATTCATTGCATTGCTTAGAGTAGACTTCTACATAGTTAGCTGCTAGCAGAAGGGAAGAGTGATAAGCGTTTCTTAGATATTTTTCTTCTGTGCCATTATTCCTAAAAATTGGACCAACAGTATGAATTACCCAATATACACCTGAATCAAATAAGTTATAGGATTTAGTTAGTTTTGCCTTACCTGTCATGCATCCATTTAAATGACGACATTCCTCTAATAATTTATCACCACAGGCTTTGTGAATTGCACCATCAACACCTCCACCACCAAGCAAGGAAGTATTTGCTGCATTTACAATGGCATCAAATTTAATTTTTGTTATATCGCCAAACAATATTTCTAATTTAGTCAAGTTAATCACCTCATATTAGTCATAAAATCTCTTACTTTAATAGTTTACACCTAATTAATATAAATAAAAATACTTATTTAACATTTTATGTAAAATAAGTATTTTTATTTATAATTATTAATTATAAAATTAAAGTGGTTGGTTTTCTAAATTAGATCTTCTATTATCTAATGGATTTAAATTAATGTGATGTACTTTCATTGTTTCATCAGGTGACATGATTAGTTCATCTAAACGAATTCTGCCTTCTGGAGTATTTGCTACAACCATTATTTCAGAGCCCTTTTTATATGTAACCCAATTGTAACCGTCTTTTATTACTTGATCTACATCATCCATTGAAATTAAAGCAGTGTCTTTATGATTTCCAAATTTGTCTCTTAATATTATTCCCATAGTGTAATGATCTATTTTTGTACAATCATTTTTAGAATTTCTATTGTATAATTCTAGATTTTCTTTTCTGTTGTCTAAAGTATTTCCATTTAAGTGTTTAATTGGAGCTTTAGGGTTAACATCTAAGATTACAGATTGTATAGTTACCTTAGTAGATACTGTTTTACCATTAACTTTAGAAGTAGTTAATGTTTGAACAAGATAGTTATTAAAATCCTTATGCCATTCAGCAAACCAAGTTCCAGCCTTTTGAACTTTTTCAGTGTCAAATGTATCTATTTTGCAAATTAATTCGCTGCCGTCTTTCTTTAAAACTGTAATTTCAGTTAGATTACCTTTAGTATTATATTTGTTTTCTTGAGTTTTATAATTTGTTTTTATGGTTAAGCACCTCTTTCTTGATTTTATGTTTTTGGAAAAAAATAAAATAATCAATCATATTTGAAAAATATCACAAAATCATATATTTTTCAAGGTATTGCCAATTTATATTTTTCATTCAAACATTAGATAATTATATCAGATTGAATTTATAAATGATATAGTATAATTATTTGTAGACACAATAAATTTTAGTAAGTAAAATAGAATAAGGTGTATTAACAATGATCAATGATGAGGACAATAGTAAATTGGTCATTATTAACTATGGATTCAAATTGACCATTGATAATTGAAAATCAACAATTGATCAAAGAATGATGAGGTACTAAAATTATGACAATTATTAAAACTTTAAATAACATGGGACAAGATAAAAAATTTTTGCGTAAAGTAATTGCTATAACTACACCAATAACATTGCAGGCTTTATTAAATACAAGTTTGAATCTTGTTGATAATGTAATGATCGGCAGTTTAGGGCAAACATCTATTGCTGCAGTTGGACTTGCAAACAAAGTATTTTTTGTTTTTACTTTACTATTGTTTGGTATTGTAAGTGGTTCATCTATTTTGACTGCCCAATATTTTGGTAAAAAAGATATTAAAAACATAAGAAAAGTGTTAGGAATGTCTTTGGTAATGGGACTGATTGGTGCTATTTTTTTCGTAATTCCAAGCTTGTTATGTCCTGAAATTGTAATGA
Organism: Clostridium sp. YIM B02555; assembly: GCF_022320955.1. Taxonomy (NCBI): domain Bacteria; kingdom Bacillati; phylum Bacillota; class Clostridia; order Eubacteriales; family Clostridiaceae; genus Clostridium; species Clostridium sp. YIM B02555. The sequence goes on from NZ_JAKJJY010000009.1 coordinate 86,657, forward strand.
GCATTTTTACTCCAAGTACAGAAACTATAAAAATAGGGGCAACCTACTTATCAATAGCTGCTATAAGTTATCCTTTAACAGCAGTAACAAATGTTTATGTGGCACTTTTAAGAGGTGTTAATCAAGTAAAGGCTCCAGTATTTGTTACATTGTTTTCTATTGTAATAAAGGTGATATTAAACTATACATTAATATTTGGGCACTTTGGAGTTCCAGCCTTTGGGGTTCGTGGTGAAGCCATAGCAACTTTGATAGCTAGAACAATTGAGTGTACTTTAATTTTATCAATAGTATATATTCAAAAAGGACCTGCTGCCGCAAAGCTTAAAGAACTTATATCTTTTGATAATAAATTTGTAAAATTATTTTTTGTTACAGTATCTCCAGTTATTTTAAATGAATTTATGTGGGGCTTAGGTGTTACAATGTATTCTTTAGTCTATGGAAGAATGGGAGATGGGGCAGTAGCTGCAATTACTATAACTCAAACTGTTGAACAAATTATAACGGTTATTTTCCAAGGAATTAGTGCTGCTACAGCAGTTATTTTAGGAAATGAATTAGGAGCCAATAAACTTGAGGAAGCAAAAATACATGCAAAATATTTTATTATACTTCAATTTATAGCTGCCTTAATAATGGCTGCAACTTGTTTAGGTATTAGAACTCCAATAATTACTTTATTTAATGTAACTGAAGGAGTTGGAATGGATATAAGAAAATGTCTATTGGTTTTCTCTTGTTATTTACCATTTAAAGTATTTAACTGGGTTAATATAGTAGGTATACTTAGAAGTGGTGGAGATACTAAGGCTGCTTTACTATTGGATATTACAGGTGTATGGCTTGTTGGAATTCCATTTGCTTATCTTGGAGGAATTTTACTTGGACTTCCAATATATTTTGTATATGCAATGGTTACTTTTGAGGAAGTATATAAATTTATATTAGGATTGAGAAGATATAATCAAAGAGTATGGCTCAAAAATTTAGTTTAATTTCACAAAGTGAAAATGTATATGTTACAATAATATGGCATATTAAAAATATATTTATGCCATATTATTGTTTTTATAAGTATAATTTATATATATTCCAATTATCAATGTTCAACTTTGATTTCCTTTGGAAATCTTTAGGTTTTGAACAATTCTTTTAAAACATATATATTAATTTTATTTTTGAAACTATATTTTAATTGATATAAAAACCATATATGGATTATTTCTTTTATAATAGGAAATAATTATAATATTAATAAAAATATCGGAGGATTATATGGATAGGAAGGTTAACCATAGGTCTGTAAATAGATCGGTAAATAAATCCCAAGTTAATAGAAGAAAGAAAAAGAAGAGACAGTCAAATCCAAGAATTCTTTTGAGAGGTATAAGAGATGCACTTCTTTTTTTTATAATTACTACACCTCTAGTGTTCTTTTTTGGACCATATAAAGATACGAGAAAAGCAGTTCTAGAAACTGTTCTAGCAACAAGACATGCATATTTGGTAGAAGATCTAATACCAAAAACATTGTTAGATAAGCTTCTTGGAAGAGATGAAGCAAATAATAGTCAAGAAGTTTTTCAAGATATGAAAAAGATAAATGTAAAATACAAGATTGGAAATGAAATAACTGAATACCATATATCCGATAAGAGATATGAGGCTTATGTTTTAGAAATAAAGAATCCATTAAAAGTGAAGGTTGCCATGACAAGATATTTAAAGAAAAGAGGGCAAAAGACAAGTGAAATGGCAGAAGACCACAATGCGGTTGCTGCAATTAATGGTGGGTCTTTTATTGATCAATCCTCTGATGGAACTACGTATGCAGGAACAGGTGCCGAACCAGGTGGATTTGTTATATCTGACGGAAAAGTTGTCTACCCAACTGCGAATATAAATGAAAAGGCAGTGGAAAATGTTGTTGCCTTTACAGAAGGTGGAGAATTAATTGTTGGGGATCATTCAATATCAGAATTAAAAAAATATAAAGTTAAAGAAGCAATGTGTTTTAGAAAACCTAATATTATTATTAATGGCGTAAGGCAAGTGAAAGACAAGGCAACAGAAGGGTACAATCCTAGGACAGCTGTTGGCCAAAAGGCAGATGGAACTATAATTTTCTTGGTTATAGATGGTAGAAAGATAACAACGCCTGGAGCAAGCTTATACGATGTTCAAGAAATTATGATGAAACAAGGGGCTGTAAATGCTGGAGCCCTTGATGGTGGATATTCCTCAACTATGTATTATAAAGGAAATGTTATTAATTCCCCTAATGCTTGGGATGGAGAAAGAACTGTTGCCACAGCATTTTATGTAGAGCAGTAAAGGAGACATAATTAATGAGAAATATTAAGAGAAAATTGGCTTGGTTTGCTATTGCTTTTGTAGTGCAGCAATTTATGTTTTTATTTATTGACAAAATATATTTAGCTTCAGATTCAAATTTTAAAGTTGAAAAAGTTGAAGAACAAGAAAATCCAGCAGATAAGAAAACAGAAATTAATATAAAAAATGGAATAGATGAGGTTAAAGTATCTTCAGATGGGAGATATGTGGCCTATGTTGAGGGTGGAAAACTTAAAGTATTAGATGGTAGTGATGATAAAGAAAAGCAATGTGATACTGATAGTGGCAATGAAATTGTATTTTATAAATGGTTAAATGGTGAGAATAAAGTTCTTGTAATACAAAAGGTAAAAGAAAAAGGTGCATATTATTTGGAACCTATATCTTTTGATGCTAAAAAAGGAGAAACATCAGATATCGCAAATTTTGACCGGAATATAGTGAAAATTAAACTCAACAGTTCAAAAGATGAAGTAAATAATGTTGCATTTTCAAATTTAACTCATAGCTTATATATTGAAGTTAAAAAGAGTTCTGAAAAATGTGATTTATACTATGCAAATATAATGAGTGAAATGAAAAAGGTTAAGAGTGACAGAAATATAACTGATATAGTCGTTCCTACTACAAATGCTAATGCTGTAGTTGAAGAAGGAAATAATTTATCTGTATTAAATACAAAAGGAAATTTATTAATACCAAATGTTAAAACTCCTAAAATATTAGGGGCAGATGTTAATGACAATGTATATTTTGGAGAAGCTTCAGGAGATAAGATTGAAAAGATTTATTATACTGTACTATCTGATAAAAATAGAAAGTGGAATGAATTTAAACTGCCAGAACCAACTGAAAAGGAAGATATTATAGTAGATTATTCTGGTAAAGTATATGTTAATAATAAAGCTAAGAAAAGTTTAGCAGAATTAACAACTAATAAATCCATAAAGTATAAAGGGGAATTAGTTCAATCTTATTCAAAGGGAGTAATTTCTAGAGAAAATAATAAATTGTATAAAAATAAGTTAGATTAAGGGAAGCTTTAGAAATCATAATAATGCAGCCACTTTCTAAAGAATAAGATGTGAAAATTAGTACACAATATATATTAATATGAAATAAAATCTTCATATATTTCAAAAGGTTTTATTTTTACATAATATATAATGGAGGAATTGAAATGTCTAAAATAGGAGTAGTTAGCACAATATTAGAACATCCAAAAGATATACAAGATAAATATAATGATGTGGTAGCATCATTTAGAGGAAGTATAAAAGGAAGAATGGGGATACCATTTACTGATGAATTATCAATTATTTCTATTGCGCTTGTTGGTGAATATGATGATATATGTAATTTTACAAAAGAACTTGAAGAGCTTGAAGGAGTAACTGTAAATACATCAATATCGAAAATAGAAGCTTAGAAAGTAATATTAAGGAAGATATAAATTTTTTAGCTAATGATTAAAATAATATATTAAAGCAAGAATATTTTGTGCAGGTAATATTGAAAATCAATAGATGCACAAAATTTTTTTGTTTGCTTTATTTATTTCATAAACATTGAATAATATATAAATTAATATATAATAAAAGATAATAATTCTTACTACTGGAAAGTAAGAGTATTGTTATAAAATAAAATGATATATGCTAAAGAAGAGAGGCGATGTTTAAATGAATCCAGTAGCATTTCAAATAGGAAGTTTTGAAGTTAGATGGTATGGAATATTAATAGCTTTTGGAGTAATTGCAGCAATTATATTGACTGGATATAATTGTAGGAAGAAAAATTTAGATTTTGATGTTATTTTAGATGCTTTTTTTATAGCATTTCCAACTGCAATTGTTGGAGCTAGGGCATATTATGTAATCTTTGAATTTGAAAATTATAAGAATAATTTAATTGATGTATTTAATATAAGAAAAGGTGGCTTGGCCATTCATGGAGGATTGATTGGTGCATTCATAGCTGTTTACATATTTTCAAAGATAAAGAAAATAGAGTTGTTAAAGTATTTAGATATAGTAGCACCAGCTATTATTTTAGCTCAAGCAATTGGAAGATGGGGAAATTTTATGAATGGAGAAGCACATGGTGGTGAGGTTTCTTACGAATTTATTAGTCATTTCCCAGCTTTTATTCAAAAGGGAATGAATATTGGGGGGATCTATTATCATCCAACATTCTTATATGAATCTATATGGAATATTTTGGTGTGCATTATATTGTTGATAATCCTGTATAAGAAAAATAATGAGGAGAATGGAATCGTAATAGGAAGTTACATAACTCTCTATTCATTAGGTAGAGTATTTATTGAGGGGCTTAGAACAGACAGCCTAATGTTAGGAAGTCTAAGAGTTGCTCAACTAGTAAGCATTGCAGGTATGATATTAGGAATAGGACTTATACTTTATGTAAAAAGGAAGAGAAATATTAAAGTTTAGTAATGTACATATAGATATCCAAATTGATAATTAAACTTATAAATGGAATATACATACATCATTGAGAAATTATAATCGTAACACTACACTAGAAATCAGATACATTTTTCTGGAATCAGGCATGTGAAATTGAGCTGCTGATGGTTCTTAATGGGGGCTTGTTTCATTTCAGATTGTCCAGATTTTACATCTGGAACACGCTGAAATGATGGCAAGCCCACATTTAGAACTTTCCAGCGAAAATTTCACTAGTCCTGTGGAAGACAAATGTATTGGATTTCGGTAATTTTCGCGTAAGTCTAATTTTTAACAGCTCATTTTCAAAAATATTTATGATTGTAGTGGAATATAGTTAAAGCAAAATTTTAATAGCTCTGCTAAAACAATATATTTGCCTTTAACAGATCACTTTTTAAACTTGTGGAAATTTGCAAATAGCAACTTCGTCCTGTCCAGCTATTACGTTTTTATCTACCATTGTAACAATTTCAGACACAATATCAGGATTCGTAATTAAAACAGGAGAAATCAGTGAAAAACCTTCTTTTAAAATGAAATCTCTATCTATTTTAATTATAGGAGTTCCAGCTTTTACAGAAGTTCCTTCTTCAACAAGTTGTTCGAATCCGTCACCTTTTAAGGAAACAGTGTCTATTCCTATATGTATTAGAAGTTCAATGCCATTGTCAAGTGATAGTGCAAAAGCATGCTTTGTTTTGAAAATCATTGATACTGTACCATCAGCTGGAGCTACAATTGTATCACCAGTTATATCAATAGCAATTCCGTCTCCTGCCATTTTTTGTGCAAAAACTGGGTCTGGAACTTTAGATAAATCAATTGCTGCGCCATCAGCTGGGGCAAGTAAAATTAAATCGGATATTTGCTTTTTATTAAATAACTTAAACATAAATACCTCCTAAAGTTATAAATTAAGCTAAAAATATGTTTTAGTATAATTAATGTAATTATATTATGTATAGTAAGTATAGTCAACAAAATGTGGAATTGATTTCATACTAAATTATAATATAGATAGCCAAGCAAAGAATTAGATTTATGCAACAATTACCGAATATGATACATTTATCTTCCGCAGGACTAGTGAAATTTTCGCTGGAAGGTTCTAAATGTGGGCTTGTCGTCATTTCAGCGTGTTCCAGATATAAAATCTAGACAAGCTGTAAATGAAACAAGCCCACATTAACAACCTTCAACAGCTCAATTTCACATGCCTGCTCCAGAAAAAATGTATCATATTTCTAGTGTAGAGTTGTAATTTTAAATTCTCAAGAGTGTATACATATTCCATTTATAAGTTAAATTCTTAAATTGGATATCTATAAATTTACCACTATCACTATTTCAGATACAAGTATGATATTTAATAATGAACAAAGCTAAGAAACATTCATGTTAATTACAAAGGTTTTTTTGGACATATATTTAAAATATTTATATCCATTAATCCAATAACTTATAAGTTCTGGTTTATAGTCTAAAAGATATCTTAAAAAAACATCAAAAACGTTAAGTTTAATTAATACTTTTATTATTTCTTTTGGGTATGGTGTATTTTTTTCATAAACTTTTCTTGGATCTATTACTTGTATTTTTTCATTTTTATTAACAAATATATGTGCATTTCTAATATCAAGTCTTTTAAAATTCAGAACTTTGAACTCTTCTATAAGATCTGCGATTTCAATGGAGAGTTTATAGGATAATCCGTTGAAATTAATATATTCATATAAATTAGCTCCTTCAACATAGTCTCTTACTACCATATTGTTAGCAATAAACAGAACTTTTGGAAAGAATCTACTTCCATTGACTTTTTCTAAAATGGAAACTTCACTTTCTGCTTTCTTCTTGCTATTAAAAACTTTTAAAGCATATCCTTCAGGTGTTAAATAAACAGCACCTTCCTTACCTTTTCCTAAAAATTCGCATTTTTTAATATCTAAAACGTATCTCATATTATCACATGAAATTATTGATTTAAGTATTATATGCTTTTAATTAGAATAATTCTATTTAATCTAAAAAGAAATTAGTTAACTTAAAATTTCCTTATTTTCATATAATACCCTGATTGACAATTAATAATTGAACATTGATAATTACAATATATTCAAATTAATTGGAAAGAAGGAATAATTGTATGGATGTAGCTATATTTATAGGAGTAGGATTATTGGCAGGAATATTAAGTGGAATGTTTGGAATTGGTGGAGGTATAGTTATTGTGCCAGCATTAGTTTACTTATGTGGCTTTAGTCAATTAAAAGCTCAGGGAACTTCTCTGGCTATAATGCTTCCACCAGTTGGAATTGCAGCGTTTATTTATTATTATAAACAAGGGCAAGTGGATTTGAAGGCAGGAATTTTAATTTGTATATTCTTAGTTATAGGTTCAATGTTTGGTGCTAGAATAGCGCATTATATTCCTATGTCAATATTAAAAAAATCTTTTGGAGTACTAATGATTTTAATGTCATTAAAGATGATTTTTTCTAAATGAGTTGAATTAAAATAAGGCTATTTTATGGGTGCTAACTAGTTAGAGGTTGGAGCCCTTTTTATATTTAATAATCTTAATAATTGGATATATGTGATTAAGTCACATATATCTTTAGAAAATTATTATATAATATAATCATGGAGGGGTGTGGATGGTAAATCAAGAAAGTACTATGAAAAACCGGATGAAGGATTTAAATTCCCTATATGAGGTATATCCGGTTCTAAAGAAAGTAAATGATAGTAACAACCAGATAATAAATGAACTTGCAGTTTTCAAAACGGTATATTCTGACGAGTTTGTAGCTGGCGCAGATGAAGCCTGCAATGGAATTTTATTTGTGATAAAAGGAACTGTTAAGATACAAAAGGTTAATGAAGATGGAGAAGAAACCAATCTTTATAATATAAAACAAGGAGAATTTTGCCATGAGGCATTAAGTTGTTTGGCAAATTTTGAATCTTTAAATATTACAGGTAAAGCAATTCAAGACTCTAAAGTTTGCATAATTCCATTTGACGTTGTTAGAAAGCATCTAATTGAAGATAAAGAGTTTTTATTATACATGTATAGAGACTTGTATTATAAATTTAATACTGTAATAGGAAATAAAGAGGAAATGATTCACGAATCCTTAGAAACAAGACTGATAAAATTACTCATGAGCAAAAAAAGTAATATAATTTATGGAACTCATAATGAATTGGCTTTTGAAATTGACTCTGTTCGTGAAGTTGTTAGTAGAAAACTTAAAAATATAGAGAAATTAGGATATATAAAACTTGAGAGAGGAAAAATCTCTATACTCAGAGATTTAACTGAATTATTAGAAAAGAATTAAGATGATTTTGAGGAGAAATACTATATGTTTGGATTATTTAATAAAAATCAAGGAAAAGTAATAAATGTAAATGATATGGAAGATTTGATTGGCAAGGTTGAATTAATAGATATAAGAGAAAAATATGAATATTCAGGAGGAAGCATAGTAAGTGCAAAAAACATTCCAATGGGTGAACTTTTAAATGAGCCAGAAAAATATTTGAATAAAGACAAGGAATATTACATAATGTGTCAATCTGGTGGAAGAAGCGCAAGGACTTGCAATACACTTTTAAGCCAAGGTTTCAAGGTAGTTAATGTTGCTGGTGGAATGGGTTCATATGTGGGAACAAAAAGGAAATAATTTATCTACAATTAATAATGAAAAGAATATAATAAGAAGTATGTAATTTTAAATTTAAAGGAGATTAATTACAGACTTAAAGGTGATTAAGTCACAGAAAATGGAATGAATTTGGAATATTATTAAAATATACACATTTGAATTTTAATTGCTAGGAGTGATTAGAGATGGCAAAAATAATTGATAGTAACGAATTTTTTGAAAATGTTGAAAATACTGAAGGAGTCGTTGTCGTGGATTTCTTTGCAAACTGGTGTGGACCATGCAAGATGTTAGCGCCAGTTTTTGAAGGAGTCAGTAATGAAATAGGTGATAAGGCTAAATTTTTTAAGCTGGATATCGATGAAGGTGGAAGAATAGCACAAAAATATGGAATATCAGCTGTTCCGACTATGATTATCTTTAAAGATGGAGTTCCGGTAGAAAACCTAACAGGTTTTATGCCAAAGGAAAATATAACAAATAAAGTAAAGGCACACTTATAAAATATTAAAAAATAAACAAAGGACTTGGTATTTTGAATAATACCAAGTCCTTTGTCTTATGCTCTTGCGTCTATGACTGATCCTCTTGTAGTATCAATAGCCATCATTTCAGTCATTTGAGTAGCAGTATCACTTGAATTGTTCATTGCCATCTTTAGTACTGAAACAGAAGCGGCATCTTGAACAGAAGTTTGACTCAAATTCATTGACATAGCTGCAATATCCATATACTCAAATCCTTTCATTTTCATATAGTTTGCTATAAGTTTTTATCGAAATAATATATAAATACTTTAATTATCAATGACTGACGCTGAATTACAAGAATTACTGAAAGAGCGTTCATTACTTTAGATTAAAGAAATGATTTTTTAACAGGTTAGTATTTAACTTCCAATTAACATAAATTAACCCAAAGCAAATGGTGATTTAATATTTAACTAGTATATTTATATGGGTAAAGATAATGATGTAAGATCTTATATTTAGTTTGGAAAGCAGGTAAATTAATGGCAAAAGTTATACTAAAACATCTGAACAAGAGATATACAAATGATTTTAAAGCAGCAAATGATATTAACTTAAACATTGAGGATGGGGAATTCGTGGTTTTAGTTGGTCCGTCTGGATGTGGAAAGTCCACAACACTAAGGATGATTGCAGGCCTTGAAGAGATATCCTCAGGTGAATTATATATTGATGAAAGGTTAGTGAATAAAGTAGAACCAGTAGATAGAGATATAGCTATGGTATTTCAAAATTATGCATTATATCCACACTTTTCAGTATATGAGAATATGGCATTTGCTCTGAGAATAAAAAAGATGAATAAGCTAGAAATTGAAAAGAAAATACGAGAAACAGCTAAAATACTTGAAATTGAGGATTTGTTAAATAGAAAGCCAAAGGAGTTATCTGGTGGACAGAGACAGAGAGTTGCACTTGGACGAGCAATTGTGAGGAAGCCTAAAGTGTTTTTAATGGATGAGCCATTGTCAAATTTGGATGCAAAACTAAGAGTTTCTATGAGAAGTGAAATAATTAAACTTCATCAAAGGCTTAAAACGACTTTCATTTATGTAACACATGACCAGACAGAAGCCATGACTATGGGAAGTACAATTGTTGTTATGAATAAAGGTGAAATTCAGCAGGTTGCAGATCCTATAACTATATATGAAAAACCAAGTAACAAATTTGTAGCTAGTTTTATTGGATCGCCTCAAATGAATTTTATAAATGTGAGAGTTGATAGAATTGACAATGATGTATTCATAGAAAATGAATTTTTGAAACATAGCATCAAAAATAAGAAACTTAAGACAATGCTTGAAGAAAAATATATTAGAAGTGAAGTAATAATTGGGTTGAGAGCAGAGGATATTAAGGTTATTCAAGAGGGTAAGAGAGAAATTGATGAGGGTATTAATATAGAAGAAAAAGAAAAAGTAATGGAAAATCATGAAAGAATTAAATCTGATGTAGTAATGGGTGAAATAGAATTTGTTGAAATTCTTGGATCAGAAACGTATATTCATTTAAAGCTTAAGGATAACAATATAATTTGTAGGGTTAACGGAGTATTTAGAGGAAAAGAAGGAGATTATTTAAAAGTCAGATTTGATTTTAAAAAAGCACATTTCTTTGACAAAGATAGTGAAATGAGAATTGAGCAGGAGGAATTATAATGAAAAGCTTGCTTAGAAAGATAGAGCCTTATTTATATTTAATTCCTTGCCTATTAGGGTTTTGCATATTTATGTTTTTTCCATTTATAAAGACTATTTTCTTAAGTTTCAATATAACTAATGCTAATGGAGAAGCAGTTGAATTTGTGGGTTTAGATAATTATAAAGAATTGTTCTTATCACCAGACTTTATTGGAAGCATTGGAGTAACCTTAAAATTTGTTGTTATGACAGCTGTACCAGCAATATTAATTGGCCTAGCATTAGCTATTCTTGCTAACAATAAACTTAAAGGCAGCAGGCTTTATGAAGTAATGTTTGCAATGCCAATGGCAGTTTCATCTGCAGCTGCCGCTATAATTTGGATGCTTTTATATCATCCATCAATAGGGCTATTGAATTATTTATTAAAAGCACAAATAGGTTGGTTAACTGATGAGAAAATTGCACTATTTTCAGTAGCGCTTGTTACCGTATGGCTAAATATAGGTTTGAATTTTATATTTATTCTTACAGGGCTTAAAAATATTCCAAAGGAAATGAATGAAAGTGCACAAATTGATGGGGCTAAAATGGGAAGGAAGTTTTTTAGATTAACAATACCGCTTATTTCTCCAACATTGTTTTTTGTTGTATTTATAAATATGATTAATTCTTTTCAGGCCTTTGGACAAATTAAACTATTAACTTTAGGTGGGCCAGCTAACTCAACTAATGTAATAGTTCACGAGATTTATAGGGAAGCATTTTTCAATAATAGGTTTGAAACTGCATGTGCAGAATCAATAGTATTATTTTTTATAATACTTATTATAACCTTAATTCAGTTAAAGTTTGAAAAGAAAGGAGTTTATTATTCATAATGGAGAATAAAGCAAGAAAATACGTATTATTAATATTAAATATCATAATTGGAATTATTATTATATCTCCAATACTTTATGGTTTTAGTATAAGTTTAATGAGCTCTGATGAAATTTTTTCGTATCCTCCTAAATTACTGCCTTCAGGTATTAATTTAGATAATTATAGACAGGTAATTGAAACTGTACCAATTTTAGGCTTTATATTTAATAGTGTCTTCGTTTCACTAATGGTTACTATAGGACAAATAATAACTTCATGTTTAGCAGCATATGCTTTTTCTTATTTTGATTTTAAAGGGAAGAGTTTATTATTTATTTTGAGTTTGTCTACTTTAATGATTCCAAGTGAGTCAACCATAATAGCTAATTATTTGACAATAGCGAAGCTTGGTTGGACAGATAGCTATTCTGGACTAATAGTGCCGTTTTTAGTTTCTGCTATGGGCATATTTTTAATAAGACAATTTTATTTGACAGTCCCTAAAGAATTGAAGGAAGCATCAACTATAGATGGTTGTAGTAATTTGAGATTTTTTATAAGGGTATTACTTCCTATGTCTAAACCTGTAATTGCTTCACTTGGAGTTTATACATTTTTAAATACCTGGAATCAATATATGTGGCCATTGCTTGTAACAAATGCACCAGAAATGAGAACTGTTCAAATAGGTATTAGTATGCTTCAATTTGCAGAAAGTCAAAATATAGGAGTGGTTTTTGCAGGAGTTATAATGATTATTTTGCCTTCCATAGTGATTTTTATAATAGGTCAAAAGCAATTGGTAGAAGGCATTACTTCAGGAGCTGTAAAAGGTTAAAACGAAAATTATCAATTATCAACGTTCAATTATTTATCATTGAACATTAAGCATTGATAGTTGCAATATATACATCAAATAAAAGTCGTAATAAATGTAGAATAAAAAAGAATGTGAGGTTTAGTTATGAAAAAGAAGATTTTATCATTAATGGTTACTACCTGCATGTGCATTTCGGTATTAGCAGGTTGTGGAGCAACTGGTAGCAGTAAAACAACAGACGCAAAAGCAGATGGGAAAAAAGAAATTGTCTTTTGGCACTCTATGGGTGGTAAAGGCGGCGATGCTATAAATTCATTAGTGGATAAATTCAATAAGGAGAATAAAAGTAACATTGTAGTTAAAGCACAATATCAAGGTGAATATGATGATGCTATAAATAAAATAAAAAGTTCAAAAGATAAAAGCGGCTATCCAGATATAATGCAGCTTTATGACTTGGGAACTAGGTGGATGATAGATTCAAAATTGTCAACTCCTATGCAAAAATTTATAGATGATGATAAATATGACACTTCATCACTTGAACCGAACCTTTTAGCGTATTATACTGTAGATAATAAATTAAATTCAATGCCATTTAATTCATCAACGCCTATTTTGTATTATAATAAAAATGCATTCAAAGAAGCAGGGGTAGATCCAGAAAAAGCTCCAGCAAATTTTGATGAAATAAAAACATATTCAGAAAAGTTAACTAAGAAAGATGGCGGAAATGTTTCTCAATATGGTTACTCAATGGCTATTTATGGATGGTTCTTTGAACAATTCCTAGCTGAACAATTAAAGCTATATGTAAATAATGGAAATGGTAGAGATTCTAGTGCTACAAGTGTAGATTTTAAAAATAATGGTGGTGGAGTAAAAATACTAAATGCTTGGAAGAGTCTTTATGATCAAGGGCTACTTGGTAACTTTGGAAGAAAACCAGCAGATACACAACAAGCTTTTATGGCTGGAAAAACAGCAATGTTTATTGATTCAACAGCAAGTTTAAGTAGTGTATTAGATGGTGTTAAAGGAAAATTTGAAGTTGGAACAGCATTTTTACCAAAAATCAATAAAGATGACAAAGGTGGAGTATCAATTGGGGGAGCATCTTTATGGATTTTAAATAAGGATGATCAAGAAAAACAAAAAGCAGCTTTTGAATTTATTAAATTTATGGTGGCGCCAGAACAACAAGTTTATTGGAATGAACAAACAGGTTATTTCCCAGTAACTACTAAAGCTTATGATTTACAAGAAATGAAAGACCATTTAGCAAAAACTCCACAATTTAAAACAGCTATTGATCAATTACATGCATCACCAGCTGAATCTAAGGGTGCATTACTTGGTGTGTTCCCAGAAGCAAGACAAACAATTGAAACTAATATTGAAGCAATGCTTCAAGGCAAAGCATCACCAGAAGATGCTATAGATGCCAGTGAAAAATCAATAAATTCAGCAATAGAAAAATATAATAAAGCTAATAAATATAAAGTAGGTTAAATTGCATTCGCAATTTAACTAAGTTTGAGAAACCAAATCCAAGATTTGGTTTCTTACTTATAAAGGAAGGTGTGCAATTTGAAAATTTTAAACATAGCTCATAGAGGATATAGTGGAAAATTTGATGAGAATACAATGCTTGCATTTAAAAAAGCCATTGAATATAAGGCTGATGGTATAGAGACGGATGTCCAGCTATCTCAAGACAATATACCAGTCATAATACATGATGAAACCTTAGAAAGAACAACAAATGGAATAGGGTATGTTAAAGATTATACTTTGGCTGAGCTCAAGATGTTTAAAACTAAGAATGGTGAGAAAATACCGACTTTAAAAGAGCTTTTAGAGCTTGTGGCAAAATCAAATTTAAAAGTATTGAATTTAGAATTGAAAAATAGCATATTTTCTTATCAAGGTCTTGAAGAAAAAGTTTTAGAAATGATTGAGCAATATAATTTAAAAGAAAAGATTATTATTTCAAGTTTTAATCATTTGAGTTTGGTTAAAATTAGAAGCTTAGATGATAAAATAAAACTAGGAGCATTGACAGATTCAACTCTTGCCAATGTTCCAAAATATTTAAAAGATATTAAGGTACAATGCTATCATCCTTGTTTCCCAAGTATATTAATAGAAGAATATATGAGAGAAATTAAAGAAGCAGGAATAATGGTAAATCCATATACTGTAAATGAAGAAGAACATATGAAAATGGTTATTAGAGTAAAACCTGATTGTATAATTACAAATGAAATTGAAAAATTATACAATTTAATAAATTAATGAAAATAGTCCAATCTAGAATTACGTTTACATTTCAAAAAGACGAACATTTAAGCTTTAAAATTAAAAAAAATACAGAAAAAATTAAAATTACTATTGATTTATGAATAAATTTGTTGTAGGATTATGTATGTAAAGAGAGAGCTATATATTACACGAATGATTTATTATATTTCTCTATTTGTAAAATCTGAGATATAATAAGTGATCAGATCAAATGTAATTTTTGAAAATTTTACCCGTATATGCTTAGTAATAAGGTCTAAGTGTCTCTACCGGACTACCGTAAATTGTCTGACTATGGGTGTTTATAGGTATTTTGCTTATAAACCCCTTTGTAAATAACAAAGGGGTTTCAGTTTTTCTTGAGTAAATATTTATAAATTCTTGTTATTATTCTTTTATATTTTATTCAGTTAGTGAAGATACTAACTAAGATATTATTTTTATTTTAGAGTACCCGTGTATTGGTGTAACTCGAAATATAGGAGGAATTTAGATTGGATAATGTATCAAACAAAATGGTAAACACGGCAGAAAATGGCATACTTGAAAGAATATTTCATTTATCAAAAAACAAAACAAATGTAAAAACAGAAATGTTAGCAGGATTAACTACATTTTTAACTATGGCATACATACTAGTTGTAAATCCAAGTATTTTAAGTCAAACAGGAATGGATAAATCAGCTGTATTTACAGCAACAGCATTAGCTTCTGTTATAGGTACTGTAATTATGGCATTAATGGCTAATTATCCTTTTGGTATGGCACCAGGTATGGGATTAAATGCACTTTTTACATTTACAATATGTTTAGGAATGAAGTTTTCGTGGCAAACAGCTTTAGCAGCTTCATTAATAGAAGGTGTTATATTCTTATTACTTAATGTATTTAAGATTAGACAAGTTATTATAGATAGTGTTCCTCAAACACTAAAACATGCAATAAGTATTGGTATTGGTTTCTTTATAACATTTATCGGCTTCCAAGATGCTAAAGTGATTGTTGGTAGTGAAGCAACATTAACTACAATTGGAAATTTGAAAGATCCTTCAGTTCTTTTAGCTTGCTTAGGAGTAGTTATAATAGCAATACTTTATTATAAAAATATTAGAGGTTCATTTATTATCGGAATGATTGTTGTGTATGCACTTGGTGCAGCATTTGGTGTTGCTCAATTACCAAGTCAAATAGTATCTATGCCTCCATCAGTTGCTCCGATCTTTATGCAATTTGATTTTAAGAGTGCTATGGTTATTGGAATAATTCCAGCTATTCTTTCTATGTTGTTTATAGATGTATTTGATAGTATAGGAACTTTAATTGGATTAGCTTCAAAGGCTGGATATTTAGATGAAAATGGTAATGTTTTAAATGCAGATAAAGTTTTAACAGCTGATGCTGTTGGATCAGTAGTTGGTGCATGTTTAGGAACTTCTACACCAGTAGCATTCGTAGAATCAGCTTCAGGTATTGCTGAAGGTGGAAGAACTGGACTTGCAGGTCTTACAATAGCTGGATTATTCTTCTTATCATTATTTTTCTCACCAGTATTAACTGCTATACCAGGATTTGCTACTGGACCAGTTTTAATAGTTCTTGGAGCAGTAATGATGGAACCAATAGCTAAGGTTGATTTTTCAGATTTTACAGAAGGATTACCAGTATTCTTAACATTAGTATTAACACTTTTAACATATTCAATTACAGATGGTTTAGCATTTGGATTTATCTCTTATGTATTAATAAAATTATTTACAGGTAAATCAAAAGATATTCCTGTTCCAATGTATTTTATAGCTATAGCATTTGGTATATTATTTGCAATAATGTAATATATAATAAATAGATAAAAAAATACTTCATCGTGTGCTACACGATGAAGTATTTTTTTTATTCTTTAGGAAATTATATTGTTGGACAATCTGTGGATAACTTTTGAAACAGACTAATCAACTAGGTTTAATATTTTAAAAGAATAAAAAATAAATCATATTCGCCTGCATAAAATGTTCTTATATGCAGCATAGCTGCCTTTTCTAAGGTGCACATTTTTCTCACATGCGTTCGAAAAGGCAGATGCGTAAAAAAAATCTACGGCTCCACAGTCGCCTGCGATTTTTTTATCTATCTTTTTACTTTTGCTCCAAACAACTGATCCCACATATTTAATGCTTCCATGAATGTATCTGTATCTAATTGTGTTGTAGTTGGGAGAGACTTAATAGCGTCATCATATGATTGTCTTATAGCAGGTTTTATTTTATCTTGGCTCTCTTTAGGAGCTGCATCAAGTGGAACATCCTTAACTGAAGGACCTGGATAGAAATAACCACTATCATATGTTTTAGCTTGCATTTTTGGAGTCATAAGCCATTCCATTAATTTTAAAACAACTTCTTTTTGTCTATCATTAAGTCCTTTTGGCATAGCCATATATTGGGCATCTGCAACTAAAGTAGTATTATCTAACATAAAACCTTGATAGTTTTGAGGAATACCTCCAGTAATTCTTTGATTTATATCCCATCCTAGTTGACTTGAGACAATCCACCTTTTACCTAAATTTAATTCTGAAAAAGTAGGACCAGTTTTTCCTGGATAGTAATCAATGTATTGATCAAGTTCTTTAAGATAAGCCCATGTTTTATCCCATGTTTTTGGATCCTTTGGATTTTTATCTCCAAGAATGTACGGTAATCCTAAAAGAAACGTTCTTCCGGGACCTGAATTAGCTGGTCTAGCGTAGGTAAATTTCCCAGGATTTGCTTTTGCAAACTCTACAAGGTCGCTTGGTGATTTGGGAATATTTTTAACTGTGTCCGGATTATATGTAAAAAGCGGTCCACTAGGAGAGTAAACATATGTAATACCGTAACCTTTCACTAAGTTATATGTTGCTTTAGCACCAGCTGTATAATTATTTTCTAAGTCAGGAAAGCTGCTGCTATACTGAGGCATAATATTTTCTATAACATCTTTTTTAATACATGTAGACATACCATCAATTCCTGTAAAAACTAAACCAGTTTGTACATTCTCTGATAGAATTTGAGCTTTTAGCAAAGATGGAACTTCTAGAGAAGTTGCTTTAGTAATTTTTATATCACTTATTAAGTCCGGATTTGCAGCTTTAAATTGATCAATGGAATCTCCAACTAATTGCATTGAACCAGAAACATCAATTATATTTAAT
The DNA here is from genome assembly GCF_022320955.1 of Clostridium sp. YIM B02555. Lineage (NCBI taxonomy): Bacteria > Bacillati > Bacillota > Clostridia > Eubacteriales > Clostridiaceae > Clostridium > Clostridium sp. YIM B02555. The sequence goes on from NZ_JAKJJY010000009.1 coordinate 104,517, forward strand.
GTTATAGGTTCATTGGATTTAGAATTATTTTTTGAACCACAACCTGTAAAAATACTTACAGTAAAAACTGTTGTTAGTACAATACTTAAAAATTTCAACTTTTTCATAATTATCCTCCATTTTTAACTCGAGATGAACGTCTTTCCTATAGTTTAAATTTAGCAACTTCGTCTATCATAGAGTTTGTTAAATTTGATAGAGTTTGTGCAGAAGATGACACTTCAGAAAATGATATGTTTATTTGTTGTACTGAAGCTGATATTTCTTCAGCCGAAGCTGCATTTTCTTCTGACACCCCGGAAATATTTAATGCTTTAGAAAGTATAAGATCTTTTTCAACATTTATATTTTCAATTGACTTGTTTATACTATTAACCTTAGGTAAAATCGTATTTATTGCATTAAATATTAATGCGAAGGATTTTATTGAGTCCTCAATAAGTTCTGATTGATTATTCAAACTGTTTTTTCCTAAATCAGTAGTTTTAACAGCGACTTGAGCCTCTTTATTAATACTTGAAATTAGATTTGTTATATCATTAGCAGATATTTTAGACTGTTCAGCTAATTTTCTGATTTCTTCTGCAACAACGGAAAATCCTTTTCCAACTTCTCCAGCACGGGCAGATTCGATTGCTGCGTTTAGAGCTAATAAATCAGTTTCGTCAGCAATAGAATTAATAATGGTTGTTATATTATTAACTTTTACTACATGTTGATCTAATGTAACGACTTTATCTTTTATAGTATTGAAAGAGTTATTTACATCTTTTACTGAATCAAATAAAAATTTTAATTTTGAGTTTCCGTCTTCAGCCATTGAATTAATGTTATTAAGATTAGAATTTACATCATTAATTGATAGTGTAATTTGATTTAAGGAATCAGCAAAATTATCAAGGGAAGTTTTTACATTTATTAAATCACTAGATTGATCATTGGCAGCGCTTGCAACTTCTTGAACTGCTGCATTAATTTCTTGTGCAGATGAGGACATTTGATCAGAAGCCTCCAAAAGATTTGTTGCTTGAACATTTACAACATTTGTTGATTGCTTAACAGATTCTAGCATTAAAGAGATATTTGAAATTGTCTTTTTAATTGATCTCTTCATTATTCCAAATTCATTTTTATATTCAGAGTCCATTTTTATGCTAAAATCTCCGTCAGCAACGTAGTTTAATACAGATATTATTTCTTTCATAGATTTCTTTATTACTGAAACTATTGCAGATGAAACAAAAATCATTAATATGAATCCTATAATGAATGTTGCAAAGAAAATTTTAGTACTTCTAAGATACAAATTAATATTATCATTTTGAAGAGTATTAGCCATATTTGAACTATAAGTTACTAGATTATCAAGGAAAAGCTGTGCTTCAACTCCAAGCTGATTAAATTGTTCTAAGTCTATTCCATAAAGTTTATTACCTTTTTCAAGATTCTTTATTTGAGAATAATATTTTTCAGAGTCACTTTTAAATTCAGCCAAATTATTCTTTTCTAAAGAGCTCAAAGATAAGTTTTCATAGTCATTCAATAAGTCACTCATTTTACTGTAATTAGCATCTATAGCAGACACATCATCAGCATTAAAGTCAGAAATAGATATTCTATTGGCATTTAATCTGATATTAGAAAATGTTTGCCTGATCTCTTCGGTTTTTACGATTCTAACTAGAGCGTTTTCATACATTGATGAAGAATTATTATTAATAGCTTTCATATTACTGTACCCGACAATAGCTATGGCTAACGAGACAATTGTTGATAGAATAACCATTAATACAATACTGTTAATAATTTTGATGTTTTTCAGCATATTTTTCTCTCCCTTATATGTAATATATTCCATATTCATAAAAGATCGTAAATTAGAAAATCTAAAAAACGATTTGGCGCAACAAAAAAATAAAATATCTTCCAATCAATACAAAATGTTATTATTAGCTAATATATTGAAATTAAGTAAGATAAGTTAGTATTTTTGATGTTATGAATTATATGGTAAATGTTATATAATATTCTACCATACAAGTATGGTAGAAGTAAACATACACAAAAGAACTATGAATTAAAAATATATTAATTTATTTTGAGGAAATTATAAGATGAAAATAAACTCAAATAGAACGAAAAATAATAATCGAAGGAAAAGTGAGCAGTTTTTGTAAGAAAGTTTTTAAAATAGGTATTGGAGGAGACTTAAAACAAAAGTTGCTCGATTTACTTAATTTAATCTTCAAAATTTAACTAAGTAAAAGCGAACAACTTAATAAAAGGAGAATATTTTTTGATAAATGAAATTTATCTTTATAAGTTCATTCTCAATGCTATATATTCTTTAATGTATTTTACAGATTTTTCAAAACCAAATCTACTAGTATCAAGGGACAAATCATAATTTCTTACATCTTCCCACTTATTTCCTGTGTGATAATAATAGTAATCACTTCTATATTTATTTAGTCTCTTTATTTCTTTTATCGTTTCCTTTTCTGAAGTACCAAGAATAGACATTTCATGTTTAATACAGAATTCCTCAGATGAGTGGATAAAAATTTTGAATACATTTTGCTTATCTTTTAAAATATAATCAGCACATCGTCCTATTACAACATATGATTCTCTTTCAGAAAGTTCTCTTAAGATTTTTGCTTGATAATTGAATAGATTATCATTTGAAGTGAAATCATTATTTTCTGGTGGAATAAGTTCACCATTATATACATGTTTTGAAACCTTATAAAGTAAACTGTTTTTTACATCTTCATCTGCATTAGCGAATAAGGCTTCGTTGATACCGCTATCGTCTGAAGCTAAACGTAATAACTCTCTATCATAAATGTTAATTCCTAAATCTTTTGAAAGCATTTTCCCTATAGTAGTTCCTCCGCTGCCGCAAGTTCTGGTTATAGCAATTACAAATTTATCCATACAATATCCCTCCTTATCTATATAAAAATTATACCACATTTTATTATGTGTATAATAAAATAATGAGTTTCTAGAGAAATATTGATAAAAGTTAAAATTATATAAAAGTAGATAAATCAGATAGAAATAGTCTTGTATTATTTTCTTTATTATGTTATTATTAATTCAAACATTAGATTCCCAAGGATAATTACAAAAAATCTTTTTTAAGCATTAATTTTTTATAAGAATGATAAGCAGTAGAAATATTGTTTATCATTCTTATTTTTTTATCGAAAAGTATATTTGAATTAATAATTCAATATGGTTAAATATCTCAAAAGTTAATAAATATAAAACTACAACAAATTACAAAAAAGATTAAAATATTCTAAAACTTATGTCAGATTATAAAATATTAAAAGAAAAAAATAAATAAAATGGCTTAAAAATGAATAATAGGCAAAATGAAAATAAGTGAGAATATTAATGAAAAATAGTAAAATGTAAGTAAATATATAATTATATTATAAATGGTAATGTGATTAGATTGCTGTTTGAATTTTAATTGAAATAAAAATATATAAAAAGGGTATGGTGATAAAATGAGGTGTTGGACTGTAAATTTAAATTTAAGTTTTGTTGAGAAATATAATATACCTTTTAATAGTTTTGTTATAAAGGCAGAAGAAAAAGAAGAATTTTTATGCAAAATGGATCAAGTTTTGATTAAAATAATGGAATTAACTAAGTTCAAAATTGATGATATATCTCCATTTGATTATAAAGAGTTACCGGAAGTAATTGTGGAGGAATATATTTCAATAGCCGAATGATAGAAATTTATGATGGAAATGTATCTGTGGAGGGGATTCGTATGAAGGTTGAGATTGGAGATGTTGTGAGGGGGACTGATGTAGATGGGAATATTATTGAAGGAAGAGTAGTTGATATATTACGTAAAATAAATATAATACAGGTAAGAGTTAATGAAAAAGCATCAACTCCAGTAAGTTGCAAAGTCGAAGAAATTGAGAAGATATAATATTAAAAAAAGAAAGGTGGTTGATTAATATGGATTGCCCTAATTGCAAAAATAATATAGGAAAGGATAGAACTGGAGAAATTATATGTATTTTGGCATTAAAAGGAGAGTGTTATGTTAAATACAATACATCTAAAATAATCTGTGATAAAGAAATTGTAAAAGGTGATTACTTAAGAGAAAGTAATTGAAATGAATTGATTTATCGAATGCTTAAAAGATAAAATAGGACTTTGGAAATATCTGAAAATTTAGAAATTGACAAACAAAAGAAGGTTCTATATAATAACAGTTATTAGTTGTTAAATATTATTACTTTTAGAAAAAATAGATGTTATATATTAAGGGGGAGCAAATTATGAAAATAGTAGCTTTAGAATTTTATAAAAATGGAAGAATGAATGAATCCTTTGCTTTAGGAGGAAGTTTAGAAAAAGAAAAAATTAATGTGAATAAAAAATATCCTGCTAGTTTGCAGAATTATTTAATAGATACAGGTAAAGAAGTTATCTTGGTAGATACTGGACTTCCGATCGAAACACCAGATTTTGAAGATAAACCAGATCAAGCAATGTTTATGGGAGAAAAAGTTGCTGATTTTAAACAAGCCTTAAAAAATGTTGGATATAAAATAGAAGATGTTAGTAAGATAATATTAACTCATAAACATCCAGATCATGCGGGAGAATTAAGATTATTTGATCACGCAAAAATATTTATGTCAAGAATAGAAGCAGAAGCTATGAAATTAACAAGTGAAAATATAGTTAAGGTTGATTTTACTGATGGAGAATATAAAAATTTTGAAAAGAGTCAAATTATAGCAGACAATATTGTGATGCTTCCAGCATATGGGCATACTACTGGAAATTCATTAGTTGTTGTAGAGGATAATGAGATTCGTTATATGATCCATGGTGATGTTACTTATACAGATGAAGCATTAAGACAAAATCAATTATCTGTGGTATTTGAAGATAAAGAATTAGCTAAAGAAACATTAGAAATTGTAAGAACTTTCATAAAAGAAAATGACACAGTATACTTAAGCACTCACACTCCTGAAGGCGTAACTGCATTAGAAAATAATATTATTATGAAATTATAAAAATGCACAAGGTAGCTTGTTAATTAAACAAGTTATCTTTTTTATTCAAATGAAATAATGTGTTTCATGTAATCAAATATATAATTTTACAACCTTAATATTTAAAATATAATTTTACATATGAAAAGAATGACTTACTTAGGGGAATAAGTCATTCTTTTGTTGAAAGTATTTTTTTAAGGGATAATAATGCTTTAAACTACTTTTCAAACATTATTATAACCAATTAATGTTACGATTATGTTACGAAATAATAAATTATGTATAAATAATAAATAAATTTTTAATAAGCTCAGATTTCCTTGATAAATTTATTACTAAATTTAAAAGTGATTGTAAAATTTAACCTTTGTAATTGATGGTATTATATGGTATTATTGAAAGGTGGTTTAAAAAATAGGGAAATAGAGATTGAGAAATAAAGGGGGACATAAAATTTAATATGGTCAAATTAAAATATTCAGCATTATATACTGATAGCCTGGGATGTGAACAGGCTGAGGTATATGTTTCAAAAAAAGGCTTTCAGCTTCAAGTTCGAAATTGCATTTTTGAAAATCAAGACTTTGATTTTGATTTTTATGTTAAAAATTCTGAAGAAGCTAAACAATATTTTTATTTGAAAGAAGATGAATTGATAGATTATTGCATTGATATTAAGATGCCAATGAAATTAAAATCTAATGATCAGGAAGTAGTAAAAGAATTTTTGTTACGTATTGAGAAGAATAAAAATTATTACAACAATTCACTTTCTTTAAATTTAAATGATCAGAATTTTAGAGTAGAGGGATATGACTTGCAGGAATTATTATGTAGAATGAAGGAAGAATTATCTCACGAATACATTTTTAAGAATGATTTCACATCAATATTTGAATTATATGAAGCTGGAAATGATAATAAAAATAATTATGAAAAATTAAAGTTTTCTTTAAACAGGAAGTCGTACTTGACCTCTTGTTAATAATAAGTAAAGCTTATGGATAAGATTTTTGAAGAGATTTTTATCAATACTATAACAATAAAATTTGTTTAAATTAATTTAGCGTAAAAGAGATAACATACATTTTATAGTATGTCATCTCTTTTTTGGTTAATATCAACAATTTATAAGATTGTGTTCAGTAATAGTATATCAAAATTATTAAAAATTATTCATGATAATTAAAGTTATATTGCTTTGTTAATTGTTTGAGTTGATTTTGAATCTGAAAAACAATCAACATCTGTCATTGAAAATGGATCTAATATAGCATCTAATTCAGAAGAAGTTAATATTCCTTCATTTAATACTAGTTCTTTTATTGAAGTTCCAGTTTTTAAAGATATTTTAGCAATATCTGCTGATTTTTTATAGCCTATATATGGACAAAGAGCTGTAACTATTCCTACACTACTATTTAATAATTCTTTACATCTATCTTCGTTGGCTGTAATTCCTAAAATACAATTATCGATTAAAGTTGTTGTCGCATTTTCTAGTGTTTCAATAGATTCAAATAAATTATGAAAAAGAACAGGTTCGAAAGCATTAAGTTCAAGTTGTCCTGCTTCTGCAGCCATAGTTATAGTGAAATCATTTCCTATAATATTAAAAGCAACTTGAGATACTACTTCTAAAATAACTGGATTTATTTTTCCTGGCATAATTGATGAACCATTTTGCATTGAAGGTAAATTGATTTCACCGAAGCCTGTTTTGGGACCACTTGATAGTAATCTCAAATCATTTGCCATTTTAGAAAGATTTACTGCACAAGTTTTTAATATGCCTGAAACAGCTACAAAACAATCAAGATTTTGAGTTGCATCTATAAGGTCTTTTGATTGAAGAACATCAAATCCGCAGACTTTTTTTAAATTAGGAGTTATATTAGTTAAATATTCAGGACATACATTTATTGAAGTGCCTATAGCAGTACCACCAATATTTAAGATGAGCATTTCTTTTTCGACAGATTTTAATCGGTCTACATCTCTTTTTATCATTGATGCAAAAGCATTAAAAGATTGGCCAAGTCTTATTGGAACTGCATCTTGAAGCTGAGTACGTCCCATTTTAATAACATTATTAAATTCTAAAGATTTTAACTTAAGTGCATTATATAAACGTTGAAGTTCTGAGATAGTTTTTGGAAGCATTTTTAATACTGTTAGTTTTCCAGCAGTAGGAAAAACATCGTTTGTAGATTGTGCCATATTAACATGATCATTTGGGTGTATTATATTATAAGAACCTTTTTTCTCTCCAAGTAATTCTATAGCTCGATTCGCGATAACTTCGTTAGCATTCATATTAGCAGAGGTGCCTGCACCACCTTGAATAGGATCAACGATAAATTGATCATGAAATTTTCCACTGATAATTTCTTCACAAGCATTTATTATTGCATTAGCAATAGTTGGAGTTAATAATTCAGCATCTCTATTGGTAATTGCAGCAGCTTTTTTTATTTCAGCTAAACTTATTATAAAATCTTTGTGTAAGGGTTTTTTTGTAATATTAAAGTTTCTGCTTGCCCTTAAAGATTGAATACCATAATATGCCTCGACAGGTACTTCCATGTTTCCTATTGAATCAGACTCCATTCTCATTTTCATTTAAAATTCCTCGCTTTCAATATTTATAATATTTTTAAATAATAAATTCTTTAAATTATTTCTTTAACAAAAACTAAGCATTATCTTTGTTAATGTGTTTGCCAATATCTATGAGTGAAGATTAACACTAATTAAAATTCATGTAAATATTATAGGAAGAATTGTGAATAAAAACTAAAAAAGAATACATTTTTCTTAATTAAATTTATTTATCCAATAAAATGCTTAATAATATAAAGTTGATATAAATAACTAAAAATCCGAAAAAATAATCATTTATAACAAGTAATATTCGTATTTTGTAATGTTTGCCTAGTGTTTTTTTGAAAATAATTAATAAATATAAAGTATTGAGGTAGAAATCATTACTGTTTTGATATTTTGAATAATAATATAATATGAAAAATTATATTAAATGTGTTTAAGGTTAATTTTTTTAATCTAAGAAATAAAAAAGTCTTGAAAAAAACTATTTGTTACTTTAAAATATAAATAGATAAAAAATCATCTGTATTGGCAAAGATAAAATATATTAGACGCAATGAAGCGTATCAGAATAATTTTTTTTTGAATTATTTTGGTATGCTTTTCTAATATAAATATATAGATAATCGAATTATTGCAATTAAGTGAAATTATAATGAAATATAAAAGTTTATGACTTGTCTTTCATTAAATTAATATAAGTTGAGGTATTGTATATGGATAAAATTGATCTGAAAATTATTGAACTTTTACAAAAAAATGCGCGCTATCCACTTAAACATATAGCGGAAGAAGTGTTTTTAACAACACCAGCCGTTTCTGCTCGTATTGAAAAATTAGAACAAGCTGGAGTTATTACAGGATATTCAGCACATGTTGACCCTTTGAAATTAGGCTATAATATTAAAGCATTTATTAATTTGGAAATGTCACCAAAACAAAAGCCAGAGTTTTATCCTTTTATTGCTAGCTGCCCAAATGTATTGGAATGCAATTGCGTAACAGGTAAATATTCTATGTTAATAAAAGTTGCATATCACACAACTATAGAGTTAGATACTTTTATTGGAGAGCTACAGAAGTATGGGAATACTGAAACACAAATAGTTTTTTCTACTGCGGTTGAGCATCGAGGATTAGATGTGTCATCAGAAATAGATTGTAAATAGTCATTACTTTTTAAAATTATTTATTGATTAAAACTGTTCTAAATATAGAAGATATATTTGGAACAGTTTTCTTTTTATTGAATAAAATAGAGAATAACTATGGCATTCATATCATAAAATTAGAATAGAATAGAATAAATAAGATTAATGTTAAGGCATATCTATAAAGTGGAATAGTTAATAAATTAAAGGGAGGAAATATTGTGAATGAATATGAAGAAAAATTAAATGAGAATAAGAACATAATATTAAGAAACATAGAGCAAGGTAAGAAAGCTGGTGTAAATAAAATTTCAGCAGTTTTTGCTATAAGTAAGAGAGATGGGATTAGAAAAAATATGGTTACAGATTTAGCTACTTGGTTGATTACTGATGGATATAAAGTTTCTTTAAAGGAGGGGGAATTGGAAATACTAACAATTGAATGGGAATAGAATATGAAATGTATATAAACCCTTTAAAATAAAAGGGTTCGAAATTTATAAAAATATAATCGTACTATAAACGTACTAATATAAATCATTAAGTTTATTAGCAACTGTTTTATCTTTATTTGGGTAAAGATGTGAATAGGTATCTAAAGTAGTTTGTATCTTCTCATGTCCAAGCCTTTCTGATACTAATAGAGGTGTAAAGCCTAGTTCTATTAATAATGAAGCATGAGAATGTCTAAGGTCATGTAGACGAATTACTTTTACTCCACTTTTTTTACATACTCTTTGAAGTTTTAAACATAAAGATTGTTTTAGAAATTCAAAGACTCTATTAGTATCATTATATGAATATAAACTATCAATATAGTCTTTAATATCATTGCAGAGTTCAATTGGAAGGGTAACTACTCTTTTACTTTTAGGTGTTTTAGGAGCTGATATAATATCTTTTTTGTTTAATCTAGAATAACTCTTATTTATATTTAAAGTTCGTTTTTCTAAATCAATATCTTTAAATGTTAAAGCTAACAATTCACCGATTCTTATACCAGTCCAAAATAAGATTTTGAATGCCAAAGCAGATCTAGCATTAGTATCACACTTGATGAATTGCTTGAATTCGTCAAGTGTCCAGAATTGCATTGAATCAGCATTCTTTTTCCCCATACTTCCAGCTTTTAGTGAAGGATTGTTATTTAATCCATAATATTTTATTGCAAAATTAAATATAGAGGTAAGTTGGTTATTGATTGTTCTTAAATATGTTTGCGAATATCCTTTTTCCTTCAATTCATTTTGCCATTTCCTTATATGATTGGAGGTTATACTACTTACATTAATATTTTCAAAATAAGGCAATATTTTTAAATCAATCAAATACTTTTTAGTAGAAAGAGTAGTTGTCCTAACTCTAGTCTTTGAGTCTTCCATGTATAGCTCTACTAAGTTTTTAAAAGTCATATCACAGTTATTTTTTTGTTTAGATAGAAAATCTCGTTCAAAAGCCTTAGCATCACTTTGCTTTTTGAAGCCCTCCTTCTTTTTCTTTTTTCTTAATCCTGTCCAATCTGTATAATAAAATGAACAATACCAGGTACCTCTTTTTTCATCTTTATATGTTGGCATAAAATCAGTCCTTTCTTTCTCAATAATCATATATATAAATACGAAAGTGAATTGTTGGGGAATAATAATATTAACACAAAATATTTATTATAACTAAATTGCACAAGACTCATAAGGCACTTCTTTCTGTATTAATATATCTTTTATTTTACTATATCTATTATCATCAAGAACTATAGAATAAATTTTATATTGAAGCATTTCATTAGTTATATTAAAGTAATTACATATATCATAGGGTGTCGATATGCAATTGCATAATGCTTGCACGAATTCTTCATCGCTTATTAAGAAATTAGCAGCCCATTTTTTAGCTATTTCTTCTTTTTTATTTTTATATAAATTTTCTCGATAATTTTTTGATTTAATTGTTAAATCTCCTGTAGTTGTAAAATGATGTCCAAGTTCTTCTGCTAGAATCGATTTATATTTTCTTGCATCATTTAAAAGAGATTTTTTTATAAATATGACTGGTAAACAATTAGGTAAGTTTAGATATAAGCCAGCCAAATTTTTATATATTATTGAAGGTTCTTCAATAACTATATTTTCTGAATTAATGATTTCAAACATTTTCTTTAATTTTTTCATATGTCCATCACCGCCATTATCAGTATTTATGATATTATTAAAATGCGAATATATGTTCTGGACAAGAGAAACAAAAAGGTGTTCGTAAAGAACACATTTCTAGATAAAATATATTAATATAAAATTATTTTTTATATTTTTGCCTTACATATTCAATAAAACCATTAATCTCTTTTATTGCTTCATCAGGGAGATCATCATAATCAGTATCGCTATGGAGCGCTATTGTTATATTTGGATCAGCAGTGTATTTTTTTATATCTGTCTTTCCAAGAAGATAATCCAATGAAATACTAAAATGCTCTGAAATTTTTAATTTAATTTCATCACTAGGAGTACTATTACCAGTCTCATACATAGAGACTGTAGTCTTACCTACACCAAGTATTTTTCCTAATTCAGCTTGTGTTAAATTATTAGATTTTCGCAATTCTTTTAATCTATCTGCTAATGTAGCCATTTAATAATCTCCTTTGTTAATAGTTCAATTTAATTGTACCTTTTTTTATAGATAAATAAAAGATAAGTCCAAGAAAATTGTTTTTTTATTTAAAAAGATATTGACAATCCAATATTGCTGAACTATTATATAATTAATAAATCCAATTATACTGGACTTAGGGGGTGGATAAAATGAATCAATTATTAAAAAAGCTTAGAGTAGAAAATGGGAAGACACAAAAGGAAGTTGCTAAAGCCCTTGGATACAGTGGTAAAAGTGGCTATTCTATGTTGGAAAATGGTAATGTTGAACTTACTATTTCAAAAGCAAAATTATTAGCTGATTTTTATAAAATTGATCCTAAAATTTTTTTTCAAGAAGTAGTCCAGTAAAACTGGATTTTATTATATTTTAATACTTATAAGGGGGAAAGTGAATGGTACAAGAATACAGAAATATTTACCAAATAGCGAGAGAAAGTAAAGGAGTTACCCAAGAAAAAGCATCAGAACTAATGGATATATCTGTTGATAGCTTAAGGGCTTATGAAGGAGATAGAAGAATCCCGCCAGATAATATTGTTATTAAGATGATTGAAATATTTGATGCTCAACATTTAGCTTATCAACATATGAAGACAAAAACAAAAATAGGTGAAGAATTTTTGCCAGAAGTAAAAATAAAAAACTTAGCTGAAAGTGTTTTAACATTCTTGGACAAGTGTGAAGATCTAGGAAAGATAAAGGCATTAATGATTAAAATATCATGCGATGGAAGAATTGATGAAAATGAACTAGATGATTGGAAAGAAATAATGCTTGAAATAAATAATGTGATTGCAGCAGGAATAGCATTAAAATTTGCAAAATAGGAGTGAACTTTATGGCAGCAAAATTAGAACAAACATACTTAAAAATGGAAGATGTTAAAGAGATTATTGGGGTAAGTGAATCTAAAGCTTATAAAATAATACAAGCATTAAATAAAGAATTAAAATCAAATGGTTATATTGTTGTTGCGGGTAAAGTACCAACTAAATTCTTTAAGGAAAAATATTATTGTTAGGAGGTGTGTCAAAATGTGCAAAATTAAATGTCCACAATTTATCCACAATAGCAATAAATTACGCATCATTGAGGATAAAAATATTAGACAAGTATATTTACTTAAATTTTGTTGTGGAAGTCATACAATATGCAATTTGTGCAAATAAAAAAAGAACCTTACATAAAGGTTCAGCGTTTGAGATACGGAGTAGTGATCCGTATCTCCATTATAAATTATTTGATTGGAGATGTAAAGATATGAAAGTTATAAGTTTTTTAAATATAAAAGGTGGAGTTGCAAAGACAACTTCATGTGTTAATGTTGCAGCATGTTTAGGACAACTTGGCTATGAAGTACTTGTAATTGATAGTGATCCACAAGCAAATGCAACAAGCTCACTAGGAATGTATAACTCAGAAGGTATTGGGATGTATGAATTACTTAAAGGGGAAGAGCAGTCTTATATTAAAAAAACTATTTTTAAAGATGTGTATTTAATACCTTCCAACATTAAGCTAATCGCAAGCGAAGGTGAAATATTGGCAGATACTAAGAAACCTAGAGAAATAAGACTTAGAAAATGGATGAATAGGAGAGATCGTGATTTTGATTTTATATTGATTGATTGCCCTCCAAGTTTAGGTATGCTTACAACTAATGCACTTGCAATAACTGATTATGTGTTAGTGCCAATAAAAATTGATAAATATGCTCTTGATGGGTTTGAATATTTGCTTTCAGTAATTGATGAAGCTAGAGAAAATTTAAATGTAAATCTAAGATTTTTAGGTGCATTTGCAACCATGGATAAAAGAACAAAAGTAAACAAAGAAATCAAAAAGGATTTAAAAAATGTCATTGGGGAAAAGTTTTTTGAACAAACTGTAAGAGAAAATGCAGATGTGATAAAAAGCACATTTGAATTTCAGCCAGTAGTTTATTTTAATCCAAAATCGAATGCAAGTAATGATTATAAAGAATTAACTAAGGAGATAGTATCATGTTTGATTTAAAGTCAATTGCTTCAAAAGTTAATAATTTAGATGCAAAAGACAAATTTAATCTTATGGATATAAACATAGATAAGTTAGTACCAAGTAAAAATAATTTTTATGGTATCAGAGAAGTTGAAGAGCTTGCAGAATCAATTAAAGAAAATGGATTAATGCATAACTTAGTGGTTAGGGGAAAAGATGATGGATTATATGAAATTATATCTGGTGAAAGAAGATATAGAGCATTAAAAAGCCTTGGCTATGAAAAAGTACCATGTCAAATCAAGAATGATTTAAGTGATATTGATGCTGAGCTTATGCTTATCCAGGCTAATGCAGCACAAAGAGAATTAACACCAGCAGAAAAAATGGAGGGCATTAAAAGGCTCGAAGCCATTTATAAACAAAAGCGTGGTAATGGTGAAAAGCTACAAGGTAAGACAAGAGATCTTATAGGAAAAGATTTAGGACTTTCGGGTGTGCAGGTAGGAAGATACAAGAAGGTGGATAAGGATTTGATACCAGATCTTAAAGAGAAACTTGATAAAGAAGAAATAACACTTACACAAGCACATACATTAAGTGGTTTATCAGAATCGGAACAGAAAATTATTCATGAAGAAATAAAAGATTTAGATTCTAAAGAGTCAAAAGAAGAAGTTGATGTACTAGTAAATGGAATTAAGCAATCAGTTGAAAGCAAATTAGATAAAGAATTGATTAATGAAATGTATTCAAGTGAAGTTACAGATTATGATAAAAAACAGGAAAAAGAATCTTTATCAGAAAAATATCTACCAAAAGCTAAAAAGAAGTCTGAATCATTTGAATCAAGGCTAGAGGAATTAAAACAATTAGTAAGCGAATATGACAAGGCTCAATTATTAATAAACGATTATTATAGTGCTTTAAGATTCAGCTTAAAAGAATTTTCGATTGAATATAGAACATTTAAATTCTATGTAGAAGGTCAGGCTAACGTAAGCAGAATAGATTTTCAATGTACTGATCCTAATCAATTTAGAAAAGTTAATGAGATATATTATGAAAGTATAAAAATAAGCGCAAAGGCGGCATTTAAAATTACTTTTGATACTTATCTATTATTTGGAAGTGATTATTCAGAAGGAGGATATGCTAAATGAAATACACAATAGAAGGTTTCTCACAACAAGCCTTAATTGATTTTAATTTAGATGAAAAAGACGCACTTATTTTAAGATATTTTATAGATTTTAAAGATAGTGGAAAAATGACTATGAAAATAATGAATAATAAACCTTACTATTGGTTAAAATCATCATCTTTACTAGAAGAATTGCCAATCATGAAGATAAATAGCAATGATGTATTAAAACGTAGATTAAATAAATTAACAGAATGTAAAGTACTAGAGCATGAGCATGTTAAAGTAGGTGGAAGATTCGCTTTTTATGCAGTTGGAGAAAACTATTATAAATTAGTTACTGATGATACGACCGAAAAGTCGGAAGGTATGCGACCGAAAAGTCGGAAGGATACAACTGAAAAGTCGGAAGAATACGACTCAAAGGTCGGAACAAAAAATCCATCTATTAATCCATCTACTAAATCCTATATATCTTGTGGGGCAGAAAAATCTGTTCCCACGGATAAAGTGCCTTATCAAACTATTATTGATTTGTTTAATAGCACCTGTAAGTCCTTACCAAAGGTTAAGGCTCGGAACAAGACTAGGGATAATCATATAAAAACTATGTATAAGTCACTAGGCATTGAGAAAGTTAAAGAACTATTTACATTAGCAGAAAATAGCGATTATCTTTCAGGAAGAAATATGAAATGGTTGAATTGTAGTTTTGATTGGATAGTCAAAGAAAGTAATTATATAAAAGTTCTGGAAGGTAATTATAACAGGAAACAAAGTAATGTAATTCAGATGCCAACCAAAAACAATGATACAGATATTAAAATTGATAAATCAAAGTTAGGAGAGTTGTAAATTGAATGATATGGATAGGATATTACCAAACAATCTTGAAGCAGAACAAGCAGTTTTAGGGTGCATAATAAATGATTCAGATAAGATTATAGATATTGATTTTTTACTTACAGAAGATTTTTATCTCAGCAAACATAAGAAGCTTTATGAAGTAATAAAATCACTTTTTAATAAAAAAATAGCAGTAGATTTAGTTACAGTTTTAGAGGAAGTACGAAAAGGAAACATCATTGATGAATGTGGTGGAGTGACATATATAACTGAGCTATCAACCTCATATTTTATGAGCATGAATGTTAATTCATATGCACATATAGTCAAGGAAAAGTCTAATAGGAGAAAGTTAATTAAGACAAGCAGATTACTTTTAGAAAGTGCTTATGATGAAGATATCAAGGATATTATTGATAAAACAGAAAACAATCTATATGAAATTGCAGTAAATCAGAACACAAGTGATATTGTAACGATAGATAAAGCAGTAGAAAATGCGTTTAGAAAATTAGAAGAAAGATTCAATAATGGTGGAGATTTAATTGGAATTTCAACAGGGTTTATAGATCTAGACAGAATAACAAGTGGGCTTTCTAAACAGGATTTCATAATTATAGCAGGCAGACCTTCAATGGGTAAAACTGCTTTCGCACTTAATATGGGACAAGCAGCGTCAAAAGATGTTAGTGTAGCAATATTTTCTCTTGAAATGTCAGAAGACCAATTGGTAAATAGATTACTATCTGCTAAATGCTTAATTGATTATGCAAAAGTTAAAACAGGAAAATTAGACAATAAAGAGTTTGAAAATATTGCTATAGGTTCAAATGAATTAATGACAAGAAAATTAATAATAGATGACACCACAACACTTTTAAGTGATATAAAGGCTAAGTGTAGAAAGTTGAAAATTCAAAAGGGATTAGATCTTGTAATAATAGATTACTTGCAACTAATAAGAACAACATTAAAAACATCAAGCAGAGAACAGGAAGTTTCACACATTTCGAGGGAACTTAAAGCATTAGCAAAAGAATTAGATATTACTATGATTGCACTATCACAATTATCTCGTGCTCCAGAGCAAAGGGCAGATCATAGACCAATATTATCAGACTTAAGAGAATCAGGGTCTATAGAACAGGATGCAGATGTAATTATGTTTTTATATAGGGATGAATATTACAACAAGGAAACAGAAGATAAAAATATTGCTGAAGTTATTACAGCCAAGAATAGAAATGGTGAAACTACAACGACTAAGCTTGCTTGGCTAGGAAAATTTCAAAGGTTTGGAAATTTAGATGTTATAAGGGGGTAATTTGCATGATAGAAGTTAATGATGCAGTAAATAAAGTTGTTAATGCATATTTTGAAAATCCTAATAAAACCTTGAAAGAAATATTTCAAGAATACACAGAAAATTTTTCAGAAGAAGAAACTAAAGCTTTTTATGAGAAATTAAAAATAATAGTAAGCTAACGTGCAGGACTAGGATCATTGGCAGGGATTACAAATTGTTAATGTTAAGGTTACTGCAATAAAAAATACAAGAGGAGAAATCCTCTTGTAGAAAATAAGGTGATGAATATTAGGATAAATAAAGCAATTGAATATAAATTTCTTGAAGCATGGGAAAAGAGTATTGATGATACTAACATAATAATAACAAGTAAGAGCAGCGGAGATAGTTACAAAATAGATATATCAGAAAAGAAAAATAAACTTAAATTTTATAATCCAACAATATCTTCATGGCAGCCATGCACGTATGTGTTACCAGAAGAGATATTTAATCCTTGGTATATTACAAAGAATGGAGAGTGAGAAACATGGAAGGATGGCAAATTAGACTAATAGTAAGAACTTTTATTTTGTATTTTAATCCAGAAAAGTTTGAATTTATGGCAGTTGATAGAAAAAGAAAATAAATAATATGTAAATGGAGGCAAAGAGCATGAGGGTATTAAAGGAACCTGGAACACATGGTGGATTCAATGTAATAGTTAAAATAGGTAGCAGAGTAAACAAAAGTTATTTTCAAGCTCCAAGTGAAAGTGTGGATCACGCTGGAAAAGAGTATGTACAAGATCGTTTTCCACTTTTAAATACTAAAAAAAGAATTGAGGATTTTAAAAGATTATATAAGAATTTATGGATTGAAATAGATGAATCTAAACTTGATTTAATGAAGCATTGCATTGGGTTACCTTATTCAAAAAAACCGTATAGAAATTATTTTTGCACCAATGAAGATGATGAAGATTGGAATTTCTTAGTCGGAAAAGGGTTGGCAATAAAAGGTGAAAATAAAGTTAATGTTGAGACAAATTGTATATACTTTTGGTTAAGCCGCCAGGGTGTTGAGTTTGTATTAAATAAGCCAATCAGTGAGGAATTTTACAAAGAGCTGTAATTTGTAGATTCAAGAAAGGAGTTAGCACTATGGCTAAATGTAATTTTGAAAGTGATTGTAATGGAACAGGAAAGTGTTGTTTAGAGTGTAATGAATTATGCTTTTGTGACCATGTATGCAAAATATTAGATAAGGATGCGACAAAAGCTGAATTAATAAAGAGAATGAAAAACTGTGATTGGTATGAAAAGTAATTCAGAAGATGTAGATTAGTGAAAGGGTGTTAGTAAATGATTAATGAGGAAGCAAGAGAGTATTTTAAAAGTAAAGGATTAAACTATAAAAATATTGACATGAAATCATTAGATGTATTAGCAGATAAATTAGTTTTAAACTTAGAAAAATATAAGTTAGAAGGTGGTTTTCATGCTCAACAAATGGACATGAAACTAAGAAAAAGAACTAAAAATGATAAAAAATTCGATAAATCTGGTTTAGTTCGTGCAAAATTTTATATTGATGGCAGCTACTTCAATAAAAGAGAAGGTATAACATTTCATGAAGGTGGATTTATAGGATTCGCTGGGGAATTTAGCACAGTTAACACGCAACCGATACTAAAGGCATTTATTGAATGGTGCGATTATTTAGCAAAAAATAAAGTTGCGTAATGCGTAGAGGTTGGAGGAGATTATGATAAAACAATTAATTTGTAAAATTAAAGAAAATGCCACAGATGATTGGAATTTAGTAGCTGGATTAGATATAGCAGTTGTTGATTTACAAGAAAATTCAAATAAATTTTTAGTATTAAGACCTATTAAATTAGATCAAATGGAAGAATTTTTTAAAGTAATGCATGAAACATTTGGTAAAAATGAATTCTATGAAGATTATGATTATTTTGTATGTTATGCAGTCAGTGAAGAGTGTGACGATATTCTATTAACAATAACTAGAGATAATTTAGAAGAAATAAGAGAAGCAACTGAAGAAGAAATATTAAAGAAAAATCATAATTGGGATAACTATAAAAATCAATCACAATAATTCAGAACATGTAAAAATGACGTAGTAATGAAAATATTTAAAGTAGAAAAAGCACTTAAAATCTAAGTGCGTAAAAATCAATATATTTAACTATGAAGGTCTTTGTTCATAGATTTGATAATTTTTTTCTTAAGAGCTTCATACTTTTCCTCGTTTATAGCTACTTCATTAAAATGAGAGCTTAATTCATCTAATAAAGCACGTATTTTATCATTAGACATTAAATATGCTAATTTATGAATTTCTAGATATTCACGATTTATGGGTTGTTCATTAATAATATTTTCATTTAATTCATGAACCCAGGAGTCTAGATGTTCGATATTGATACAAAAACGTTTATAAATATCAGATTTTTCGTTATAAAATAAATCAGTATTTTTTAATTTTAATTGATAATGGTTATTTATTAATGCAGTAAATATTGGTGCGATTATAGCAGTTATAGCAGTACCACAAGCAATAATAACGGATAAAGTTAATTCCATATTTTCACCTTCCTTTAATATGATTTTATCATATATTGGAAGACAGATAATATAAAAAGTAAACAAAATAATAAAAATCGGAGTAATACTAGTTAAATGTATGCGCATACCTCCAGACGTGGAGGGAAGAATGAAAATATTAAGTTGTGGAGCAGGAATGCAAAGTACTGCTTTGGCATTAATGAGTTGTGAAAATAAAAAGTATGGAATAAAACACTCATTAGTACCTATTTATGATGTGATCCTGTTTTGCGATTTAGGGAATGAACCAAGATGGGTATATGATCAAGTATATTTTATAAAGTGTGCATGTGAAGATGCAGGAATACAATTCTATATTTTAGAGAGTAGCTTACATTCTGATTATATAAAGAATTTTGGAAAATCGAGAGTTGTAAGCATACCATTTTGGACTATAGATGAAAACGGCAAAAAAGGTAAGATGATGAGAAATTGCACTTTAGATTATAAGATCAATGTAATGCAGAAATTTATTAGAACTGAATTGCTAGGATATAGAAAAGGTCAACGAACTAAGGTGGAAGATATTAAAGCTCATGAAATGCATTTAGGGTTTTCAATTGAAGAAAAACATAGATGCAAGGAGAATCCGCATAAAATGTTTGTTAATAAGTTCCCTTTATGTGATATGGATCTAGAAAGAAAAGATAATTTTGCTTATATAAAAGATGTGTGGGGATTAGAAACAAAAGCAAGTGCATGTACATTTTGTCCGTTCCATAGAAATTATTTCTTTAAGCACCTAAAAAATAATTATAAAGAAGAATATGAAAGTGTTTTAGAATTTGATGATCTATTAGAAAAAGGACAACCTAATACAAAAATTAGAAGTAAATTGTATATATCAAGAAGTAGGAAAAGAATTAAGGATCTAACAGATGAAGAATGCAATGATAAAGAATGTTTTAAATATAAAGATGAACTTATTTGGAATGGATTTTAGAAAGTGAGGTAGAGTAATGAATAAGTTTCCAATACTCGGTTCAAAACCAAAAGAATATATTCCATTGGATATAATAAAATCACATGAAAAACAAGCATTTAGGAATCATAGCCAAACGTTAAAACGACTAGCCGAGCGTGGCGGATTAGGTTGGATTGAAGCCTTATGTGTCTTAGAAGATAGGGAGTATGATTTTCATACTAAATTAACAGAAGATGATGCAAGAACTAAAGTTTTAGAAATAGTTAATTTGAAAAAGTAATGCGCAATACTAAGATTTGGTAAATAAAAAATGAAAGTGAGGAATAAGTTATGGAAAATTTATGGTTCAATGAAGATGATGATAGGGTAAGTGGCTATAAGGCTTGTTTTGAGAGTAAAGAAGATTTTATAAAAGCAGCTAATAAGCTTCATGTAGAACAAACTGGATATGGTTGCATTGTTGATGAAGTTGAGTGCAATGTATGTTTAATAACAGAAGATACATTAAAGGGAGAAAGCATTTATTTATTAGAAGAAAGTGGAGCTGAGATTGCAACTTTATACTATGCTGATTGTGAGAGTTTAGAGTCTTATGATTTAAAGGATGGTAATGGAACTGTAAAACTTAATGATGGTACTGTAGTGGATTTAAAAGGAGAAATAATAGAAAGTCCAAGAAGTGAGGTAGAACGATGAACATAGGATTAATGATTGCAACAGAAAGAACTAAAGCAAATTTATCTACAAAAAAATTAGCTGAAGCGGTTGGGTGTAGTTCAAGAGCTATTGAATATTGGGAAGCTGGTAAAAGAAAAATCAGCTTTGAATATGCAGATAAAATCTTTAAGGCATTAGGAAAAACAATTACTATTGGTGTTAAAAATAACGAACAATAGTGCGTAATTCTAATGACGGATGAAAGGATTGATTGAAAAATAATTCTAATAAGGTGTTCTTCATGAACACCTTAGAAAAGTAATACACCAAAGGAAAGGACTGATATAATGAGCAACTCAAACGAAGAAGCCAGTATAAGACTATTAGGGAAAATAACATTGCTAATACCGATATTAGAACAAAACTTAAGTTTACAATTAGAAGTTAAAAGAAAAATTGATGAAACTTTGTATGATTATGAAATACAAAGTAAGTGCACTGATTTAGTTGCAAGTGATATAGAAGAAAAAGCTGCAATATTTTTAGCTTGCAAAAGGCTAGAAGGACTAAGCGAAAAGACAATTGAAAATTATAGATTATTTTTAAATAAATTGGATCAATTCTTTACTAAACCTTGTAGTACGATAAGCACAATGGATTTAAGGATGTTTTTAGCAATTATGAGTAAGTGCAAACAAGCTAGTACAGTAAATGGTTATATAACAACATTAAAAGGCTTTTTCGGTTGGTTGCAAGCAGAAGAATATATTTTAAAAAATCCTGCTTATTTATTAAAACAAACTAAAATACCTAAAGTTATTAGAGAACCATTTAAGGCTGAGAATGTTGAAAAGTTAAGGGAATCTTGTAAAACTGAAAAGGAAAAGTGTCTATTTGAATTACTGGATAGTACAGCATGTCGGATATCAGAGTTAGATGATATCAAATTAGAGGATATTAATTTTGCTGAGAGAAGTATAAAGGTTACTGGTAAAGGTGATAAGCAAAGAATAGTTTATTTTTCAACAAAAGCCAAGATACACATTCAAGAATATTTAAAAATTAGAAAAGGAGAATCTGAGTATTTATTTATATCAGATAAATCTCCACATCAGCATATTAGAGTAAGAGCTCTGCAATTAATATTAAGTAAGATTAAGAAAAGGGCAGATGTAAAAGAGCGAGTGCATTGTCATAAATTCAGACGTACACAAGCGACAAGGCTACTTAATAGTGGAATGAGAATTGAAGCAGTACAGGGGATACTTGGACATACTACTCCAAGTACAACTCAAATATATGCACAACTTAGTCAAGAAAATCTAAGGAATGAATATAGAAAATTGGTGATTTAAATTAAAATAAAAAAAGTGTTCGTAACGAACACCTTTGCGCATTAGAGAATAGCCTTGGAACGTCAGTTCTCTAATTAACCTATCTAAATTATAGCATAAAAGTTAAATGAAGGATAGGTGATAAATTTTGAAAGTTGATGAAATTAAATTTAAAGAATATAGAGATAGAATTGAAGATAATTTAAAAAAATATCCATATTATCAGGTATCAATAGAAATGCCAGGATTAGGTTCTACATCAATACCAAATGGACTTTTAAGCAATAATATTGTTGCAGATCCAGTTGGAAATATGGTTGCAGATGATGAGTATAAAAGAAATTTAGTTAATAAAGTTAACTATGTATTTGATAGATTGCCTGAAAATAGTAAAAGAATAGTTGAATGTGCATACTTTATGGATGGCGTAATGAGCAATGATGAAGTAATCGAAGAATTAAATATAAATAAAAATAAATATTATGATTTAAAGAAGAATGCATTGTATAAGTTTGGAATTGTGTTTGGATATTTTTAAACTTTCATAGATTAAGGAAAAAACAGGGAATATTTTGGGATTATTTTATGACTAAAAAGGGAATATTTCGGGATTATTTTGTATACAAAATCAAAATAAAAATATAAAATTTATGTATGGTCAAAAATTATATAAAAGTCCTTTAAAGATACCTCTAGAGATATAGGTATCTTTTTGATTTTGTTACGATTAGGTGTGTATTTAATCTAAAATCAAAAAGAGGAGTGATAACATATGCTAAAGCCACCGATTTGCAGAATGGGAGGAAAAAGTAAACTAAGGAAAACAATAATAGAAATGATTCCAGAGCATACATGCTATGTGGAATTATTTTTTGGAGCAGGATGGGTTTATTTTGGTAAACAGCCATCTAAGGTTGAAGTTATTAATGATATTGATAAAGAATTAATTAATCTATTTAATATGATTAAGTACCATGCTCCAGAAGTAGAAAGGCAACTTGAATTTGAATTTTCAGGTAGGGATGTGTTTGAAAAATATAAAAATTATACTTTAGAATACCTTACAGAGATACATAGAGCTGTAAGGTTTTTATATTTAATAACACAGAGCTTCGCAGGTAAAGGAAATAATTATGGTTATGGAACAAACACAAAACCATCACCACAAATATTCTACAAAAATGTATTACAAGAATTAAGAGAAAGATTAAGGAACACATACGTAGAGAATTTATCATTTGAAAAGATAATTGACAAGTATGACAGGAATTATACTTTTTTCTTTTGCGATCCACCATATGTTCAAACAGCTGGATATGATAGTAGTTTTGGAGAAACAGAGCATTTAATCTTAAAAAATAAGCTCAGTAATTTAAAAGGCAAATTTCTACTAACAATTAATGATCATCCAGAGGTAAGAGAATGGTATAAGGATTTCAATTTAAAAGAAGTTGAAGTTAATTATTCTATATCAAGGGAGCAGAATGCTAGAAAGAATTATTCAGAATTAATTATAACTAATTATTAAGGAAAGGGTGAGAGCATGGAATCGATATATACAACATTTTTATGTAAAAGATCAAGATGCAAAAAAGAGACAATTTTAGTTACAGAGGAAGTGGAAGATACATTAAAAAAAGGTGGATTTATTTCATGCTCTCATTGTGGCTGTAAAGATACATCTCCTATAAGCGCAACAGATGATTTTAGAAAGTGCATGGATCATGCTGTATATAAGAGGAAACATGGTGCACTTAGGCAGGTGCGTTCAGGGTGAAGAAGAAGGGCAAAAATACATCAATGACAATAAAAAACCCTGAAGACTTAAAAAGAATTGCATTAAGGTTAAAAGAAGTTGATTATCCAGCTTATATACTATGGACGATAGCTATAGGAACTGGATTTAGAGGCGGAGACTTAGTAAAATTAACCGTTTCAGATATAAAAAAATCCATAGAAACAGGAAGAATAAGTATACTAGAAGAAAAAACAGAACATTCAAGAAAGAAGAAGTTTGAACGTGAAGAAATTCTTCCAAGTAAGTTACTAAATCTGTTAAAAGATTATGTCTATGGAAAAAGTGATGCGGCCTATATTTATCCTGCTCCAAGATCTAGTGGAAAAGGGGGATTGAAGCAGCATGTAAGACGTGATCGATTAGGAAAGATATATAAAAATGTAGCTGTTGAGTTAGGGATATGTAAAGAATCTGAGACTATTGGTACCCATACACCTAGAAAATCATATGGATATAGACAATATATCAAACATGAAAAAGATATAAATTTTGTTCAAAGATTATTTGGACATGCTAAAAGAGAAACGACATTAGCTTATATTGGGGTGGATGATGATATTGGAGAAGATTCAGCTAAAACTATGAATGATTACATTTTTTAATATTTTTTTACCATTAAAAACTCACTTTTCTATAGACGAGTTTAAAAGGTTAAAAAAGTTAATGCATATTATTGTAGAAAAAGAAAATTGGAAATGACTTACTCTTTCTGTAAGTGAGTTTATATAGACTCATAAATCAGAGAAAAATAGAGCATTGAAAATAGTCCATGAAAGAGCTGGATTAAATCTTGCATGAGAAGTTCATTCTATAAAAAACAATCCGAGTACAACTTAATTAAAATGTTTATTGTGTAAGTAAAGAAAAGGGCTGACTTAGGATTCATTCTATAAAAATTATATATAACGTCTTAGTTTTACATAGAATAATATTGTAAATTATAGTATAATAAATATACCAAAATTTACATATAGAAAGAGGGAGTTAGAATGCCATTACAATTTATACAAAAAGCTGATATAGTGGATAAGAAATTAGACGAATCGATTATGGAGTTGATTGGTGACGGTAAAAAAAATGTATTTATAGATGAGAGGTATTTTAAAGGATTAACATCACATAATATATTCAATGTAGCAGATGAGTTAGGTGAGTGTGAGATCGATGGAATAAAGGCAATAAGAAAATTAGGTGCAGTATATTTAAGTGACCCAAATTTAAATTTTATTGATAAAAATAATGCAGTATTTTCAATAGCGCCATCTTTAAAGTATAGTAAAAATGGGGACAAGATAACTACGATAGAACACATAATAGTTTATAGTCAATATGATTTAATAGTTAACATTGACAATGTAAATAAATATAATCTAATAGTTGTTTCGTATGTAGAAGCTCTATAATATGTATAGCAATTTAAGCAGTATCTAATCATGGTACTGTTTTTATATTATCTAATTTTTAGAGGTGAGAATATGATTTTTACAGAAAATCAAAGTAATAGTATATATGATGGCGTCTATGATTGGTTATCTGTACAGAAACCTGGCGATAGATACAGCAAAGGTAGATTGAAATATTATCAAAAGAACATATGGGAGCCAATTATACAAGTTGTTAGCGAGTTATCTAATAAATCTAATTTACGTGAAGAAGAAAAAGAATTTTTAAAATTGGTGGTTTATAATGGTACTATTTTTAGAATACAAAGATATTCTAGTAGAGCTAAAGGTTATATAGAAGAAAATGGATTTTATCAATCATGGTCGAGTGGTATAGATGGAATAGCTAATATTACTAATTATAGTGGCAATGTTTTATTGATTATTGGCGATGCAGTTAACGGAATTGATGTTTTTGGATTGCTTTGTTTTTTAATGAAATATAAAAAAATAACTAAAATAAATTTAGGAAAATATCCAGATAATTTATGTAAATATGAAAAAGAACAGGAGATTGAATATCCAATTCTGTCTGAAAATATAAAAAGAATTATAGCTGTAGATAAAGTGAAGATTCAAGATTGGAAAAATAATATAATAGAAATTATTCCTAAAAGTAAATGGAAAAGAAATTAAATAAATTTTTATAATATTTTTTTATAATTCTAAAAAGAGGTGTATACTTAAAGAAATAATAGTATCAAAAGTGATGCTTATAGAAAGAGTATTAAAAGCTATTGATATTCTATTTTAAATCTGATATATTTATAGTATCAAATAAAACGAACGTTAAAAATGATATTATAAATATACGGGGTGAGAGCAATGAATAAAATATATGGTTATTGTAGAATATCAACTAATAAACAATCAATAGAGCGACAACATAGAAATATATTAGCAGAATATCCTAATGTAATAATAATTGATGAAGCATTTACTGGAACTAAAATAGAAGGTAGAAAAGAGTTTAATAAATTGTTAAGTAAGATTTCAGAAGGCGATACAATAGTATTTGACTCTGTATCGCGTATGAGCAGAAATGCTGAAGAAGGATATAAGCTATATGAGGAATTATTTAATAAAGGCATAGAATTGATATTCTTAAGAGAACAGCACATAAACACAAGCACCTATAAAAAGGCACTTACAAATAATGTTGAAATGACAGGTACTAATGTTGATTTTATATTAGATGGTATAAATAAGTATTTGTTAGCTCTGGCAAAAGAACAAATAAAACTAGCTTTCATACAATCAGAAAAAGAAGTAGCAGATCTACATCAGAGAACAAAAGAAGGAATAGAAACAGCTAGATTAAATGGAAAACAGATTGGACAGAAAAAAGGCATTAAATTAACTACGAAAAAAAGTATTGAAGCGAAAGAGCAAATATTAAAATATAGTAAAGATTTTCAGGGATTATTGAATGATGTTGAAACTATGAAGTTGACAGGACTAGCAAGAAACACATATTATAAATATAAAAAAGAGTTATTTCGGAAATTAGAAAGTGAGGTTAAATAATAATAATTTTTAAACTAGTAGCTTTTTTATTGCACAATTTATAGATTATGTAGTGAATAAGTAGATGCACTTTATAGTAGTCTAATGATAAGAGGATTAAAGAATTACAAGATGAAAATAGGAGATTCAAGGAGCAGCTAGAAATTCTTAGAAGAAAACTATATAAAGAATACAGAGGTGCTTTTATATGACTGATAAAGAAAAAGAAATTAAGCTATTAATTAGACAATTAAAATCAGATTATCCAACTTTCTATTTAAAAATAAAAATTGCTATATCTATAAGCTTTTTGATTCCTATTATTATATGGTGTATATATTTTATAGGCCACTGGTTTCCACTTTTACCTGACTATATCAAGGCTGGAGAATTTCTATCCTTTTATGGTTCAGTTCTTGCATTTATAGGAACAATTTCTTTAGGATTATTAGCATTATGGCAAAATATAAAATCAAATAATATAAACAAGCGCATTAGTGCTATTGAAAATAGAAGATTAATATTTGACTTTCAGCCATTTGTTCTCGTAACTGATTGGAAAATTGAACAAGTCTATATAAATAATATGGAAAAAGATAATTCAGTGATGTACATTCAAATTGGACAAGTTAATCCGTCTGATTCAGTTGTCTCATGTTTAAAGCTAAAATTTATTAATACAAGTAATACATATACTTTAGTTAGTTTCAAAAAAGGGAACTCAACTAAAGATGATGGCTCTAATATTATTCAGTGGACAAATAGTACAACCAATAAACATAATAATAAATTATATTTAAATGTAGGTGATTCAAAAGGAATAATATTTTATTTCTCAAAAGATGAAATTAAAGATATATTACAAAAGAAGATAAATATTGAATTGATCTTGGAAAATAGGTTTGGAGATCGATATCAAGAATCATTTGAATTATATATTCTCAGTAGTTTAAGCGTGGAAAATAATTGGCATGTTAATATGAGTCCCCAAAAGTATAAAATTGGACGATTTGATAAGAAAACAAAAGAATTAATTACAGAGCTTGAAAATGACTAGAAATTAAATAAATAGTAAAGAAATAAAAGCACTTGGTTTGAAACTAAGTGCTTTTATTATGGAGGTAATATGGGAAAGACAAGAAGTCCTAACAGGGACGAAGCTTTTAAAATTTATAAAGAACATGATGGAAAGATTGCTCCTAAAGAAATAGCTGAAATGCTAGGAGAAAAAACAGTTAATATTTATTCCTGGAAGAAGAATGATGAATGGGATATACAATTAAATGGAAAGGTTGGAGCTCCATTTGGAAACAAGAATGCAGTAGGGAACAAAGGTGGAGCTCCTAAAGGAAACTTGAACAATTTACAACATGGAGATTATTATGATCCTACAAAACATCTAGAAAAAAGTTTTTTAAGAAAATATCTTCCTGCAGCTACTAAAAAAATAATTAAGGAAACAGTTGAAGCAGGATTAAATTCTTTAGATATTTTATGGACCAATATTCAATTGCAGTTTGCACAGATAATTAGAAGTCAGAAGATAATGCATGTAACAAATAAAAATGAAATGATAAAAGAACTTAAAAAATCTAAAGTGAAGAATAAGGATAGAAAAACAGATAAAACTTCAACAAATGAATCAGAAGAAGAGATTGAATATGAATTTCAGTTTGCATGGGATAGACAAGCAACATTATTAAATTCACAAAGTAAGGCTATGTCTACATTGCAAAACATGATTAGTAAATATGAAGAGTTACTTCATAAGAACTGGGATTTAGCAAGTGAAGAACAAAAATTAAGAATTGAAAAACTTAAAGCAGGCTTAAGTAAGGGCACTAAGAAAGATGAACCAATTCAAATAGTTATTAAAAGGAAAAGTAAAGAATAATGGAAATTGAAAAAGAGATAAATCCAAGGTTTGAGGATTATGTTTTCAATTGGGTTTATAAATATTATTTACTTCTTGGTGGTTATGGATCTAGTAAATCTTACAATACTGCTTTTAAAATAGTTCTTAAATTATTAGAAGAAAAAAGAACAGCTCTAGTAGTAAGAGAAGTTTATGATACTATTAGGGATTCATGTTATTCATTGCTTGAAGAAATAATAATTGACATGGGTCTGGATGATGTTATTAAGTGTAATACATCACCAATGCAGATACGATTTTCTAATGGTTCAAAAATAATTTTTAAAGGAATGGATAAGCCAACTAAGCTTAAATCAATTAATAATGTTTCTTTAATTTGGATTGAAGAATGCTCAGAAGTTAAATATGCAGGGTTTAAAGAATTAATAGGTAGATTAAGACATCCAAAACTTAAACTTCATATGATACTTACAACTAATCCTGCACCTAAAGGGAATTGGGTATATAAACATTTCTTTATAGATAAAAAGAAAAAGAGATTCATCTTAGATGATAAAGATTTATATAAGCAAAAAACTATAGTAACCAAAGACACATATTATCATCACAGTACTGCAGATGATAATTATTTTTTACCTCAATCATATATAGATGAACTTGATGATATAAAAACATATGATGAGGATCTACACAGGATAGCAAGAAAAGGCGAATTTGGTGCAAATGGATTAAGGGTACTGCCACAATTTGAAACAGCACCACATTATGAAGTACTTGAAGCAATTAAGGCAATTAAGAAGCCAATTAGAAGAGTTGGTATGGACTTTGGTTTTGAAAAATCATTTAATGCTATAGTCAGAATGGTTGTAGATGATGAAAATAAAATACTTTATATCTACTGGCAGTATTATAAAAATCATATGACTGATGATAAAACAGCTATTGAAATTGCTGAATTTAAAGAAACTATGGAGCAGATAAGAGCAGATTGTGCAGAGCCTAAAACAATTAAGTACTATAGGCAAGAAGGCTTTAATATGACTGCTGCTGACAAGCCAACCAGGTTAGAGAATACAAAAAAGGTAAAAAGATTCAAAAAAATAATTTGTTCAGAGGATTGTCAAGATGTTATTGATGAATTAGAAGAATTAACATATGCAGTTGATAAAGATGGTGAGATTATAGAAGATACTTTTACAATAGATCCACATACATTTAGTGCTATATGGTATGGGTTAGAGCAATATGAAGTATCTGATCTAAAAGAACAAAAATATGATGATTCAGTATATAAGAAAGGTTCAGGAATTAAAAAAGAAACAATTCCTTATAAAAAATCTAAAGTATTTTAAAAGTGTTTATAAAAGTCATTGGTAAAAAAGTGTTTATAAAATAAACATTTGATTACTATTTTAAGCCATTTTCTAAAATTATAATAATGTTTAAAAAAGTCTACCTTTATAAACTAAGGAAGGAGGGATAAGAGCGTATGGATAGAGATGGGTTTTTCTATAATAATAAAAGAATGAAAAAGGAACAATTATTAAATTTAAGTATTGGTGAAAAAAAGGAAAGGCGAAGAGCTGCAAGTGACTTTATATTTTATCTTGGAGAATGTGAAAATAAAAGTGTAGCCTTTTTTGATAATGTATTGTTAGGTCAAAGTTGGATAAACTTTGATGATTTAGATTATGTACCAAGTCAGCTTATAGATAATAAAATTAAACCTTTAATTCAAAAGCAAGCAAGATTTATGTTTGGAAGAGCTCCAGATATATTACTGAAACCTTTAGATAAAAATAATAGAGAAATTTGTGAAGAGCTGCGCCAGAAGATTGACACAATATTAGATGATAATAAATTCTGGAGTAATACATTAAAGGCATTTAGACTAGCAACTATAACTAAGAGGGTGTTACTTAGAATTGAAGCTAATCCCAATTCACCAATAAAATTATATTATCATTCAATTGATGATTTTAGCTACAATATAAATACTGATGATACTAGTGAGTTAAAAGATGTTACCTTTGTAAGAGAAGATCCTAACAATGCTGATAATGAGTATAATGTATCCAATCAAATATGGTATAGATATACATATTATATGAAAAATAATGTTTGTTATTTAAAAATAGAAACATTCAAAGGAGATAACTTAGATACTCCAATAGATATTAAAGAGCAGAATACTGGTTTATCTCATATCCCATGTTGGGTAATTGTTAATGAACAAAGTAGCAACAACATTATAGGATGTACAGATATAAAAGATTTAAAACCATTGCAGAATGCTTATAATAGACGATTGAGCGATTTTAATGATGCTCTTAGATTTTTAATGTTTGGACAAACTGCAGTTATTGATGGTGATGAAGATGATGTTAATAAATGCACTATTGCTCCTAATAGTTTAATGGCTATAAAGACTAGAGATAATAATAATTCAGATTCAAAAAGACAAGCTACGATAAGTAGAGTAGAGAGTAGTTTTAGTAATGCAGAACCTGTAAAAATGTTTCTTGATATGCTTGATAATAGTATGCATGAAAAGTTGGCAATACCACTAGCAGCACAATTAAAAGAAGTACCAAGTGCAAAAACTATAAAATATGTTTATACAGAGCTAGTTGCAAGATGTGATGAAAAGTGGAATGATTGGGAGCCAATTATAAGAAATTTAATAACTCTTATAATTGAATCTTGTCAGAAATTTAATTGTTATTCTGATTGGAAAAGCGAATGGAATGCACTTAAGTATTTTCTAGTTATAAACAAGAATTATCCAATACCAGAGGATGAAGAAGATAAAAAGAAACTTGCAATGGAAGAAGTACAATCGAAAGTCAGAAGTCATAAGAGTTATATAAAAGAATTTTCAGATGATGAAGATATAGAAGAAGAATTTAATGAGATATTGCAAGAAACAGAATTATTAAATCAGGCAAATGATACTCTAATGACTGGTATGAATAGTGATCTTAAAGATTTAGACAATCAAATAAATGGTAAATAGTTATGAGTAACTATAGAAAAAAGGTATTGGAAGCTAGAAAACAGATATTGCAGCTTACTTTGGATCAGGAAAAACAGATAATAGAAATATATAGCAAGCAAGCATCTAAATTAATAGATGAAATCTTAGAAATGCCTGAAAGTAGAACTAGAACACATAAAATTGATACAACAAGAATTATAAATGAATATGTTAAAGAATTATATGAAAATTTAAATGATAACATATTAAAAAATACTTGGGAAAGTTCATATATTCAAAGAAAAGTAATACTTAATTTTGTTGATACAGTAGCACCTAATAGGGTTGTAAATGAAGGATTAAAAAGAAGTATTACTAATATATCTGATAATACAGTGAGAACTCTAATAGCAGGGGGATATTATTCAGATGGAAAAACATTAAGCAACAGATTATGGAATTATACTAAACAAAATGGTCAAGATATCGATACTATAATAAAAATGAATGTTGCTGGTGGAGCTAATGTAAGAACATTGGCAAGCGAGCTAGAAAAGTATGTTAATCCTAAGAATAGAATTGAATCTAAAAGTTTTAAGGCAGGATTAAATAGTTATAAAATATCTTTTAATGCACAAAGATTAGCAAGAACTAGTATTACTCATGCAGCTACAGAAACTCAAATTCAAAATGCAAAGAAAAATCCTTTTAGTTTAGGATTAAAGTGGAATTTAAGTGCTAGTCATAGTGCTAGGATGCATGGAAGGCAAGATGAATGTGATAGTAGAGAAGGAAAGGTATATGAGCCTGATAAAGTCCCGTTGCAACATCCAAATTGTTTATGTTATTTCACTGAAGAAGTAGATGAAAAGAAAGCATTAACAGATATTAAAGCATGGGCTAGTGGAGATTTAGAAAATAAACAAATGGATGAATGGTTTAATGACTTTAAAGAGAAATGGAATGGACCTACTAATATTGAGAATAAAGAACCTATAAAAGTTAAGGTTAATGATGTAAAAATATCAATACCTGATAAGAAAAAAGAAAGTAAAGTTTCTACATGGCATGAATATAAGGCAGATGATAAACAATATAGTAGTAAAAAAGCAATAAAAGAGCATTTATCTAAAGAATATAAAATGTAGTTTTCAGATAGTAGAAAATATCCTATAAATAAAGATATACTACAGGGATCAATTAATTGGTTAGATAAATTCCATGGATATTTTAAAGGATTTAAAGAAATAGATCCTGTTAAATTGCCAAGTATGAAAATAAAATCAGGAATTAGTCCAGTAGGATATTATAGTTATTATCAAAAACATCCAGAAGCAGTTGAACTTGTTTTAAATGGAAAATATTTTTGCGATAAAGAGTTTAATACTGAATATATAGCACAATGTATTCAAAGTAAGTGGACTGTGCAAAATGCTAAATCATATAAAACTTTTGTACATGAATATGGCCACCATGTAGCAGATTCATTAAAATGGCTTGAAAATAATGAATTAGATAGTGATAAATGGTGCAAAAATTTTATAAATGATGTATTATTAGAATATAATAAAAAATATAATAAAGAATGTAGCTTTAAGGATATATCAGATCTAGTAAGTAGATATGGAGGAACAAAAGCAGCAGAAACATTTGCAGAAACATTCGCAGAATATTTTGGTGGAGATAATCCAAGAGAATTTGCTAAAGTTTTTGGTGCAAAGGTAGAAGAAAAATTAAAATATTTTATAAAAGCAAAGGAATGATGATTATGGATTTAATTGAACCTAAGTTTTTACAAGAAGGATATGGATATTATACTGATGATGGATTAATAGTAAAAGAAGATGCACCACAGTGGGCCAAGGATGAATATAAAAATTTTATGAAAGAATTAGATTCAAATATAGTAGAAGAATAAAAACACTTGTTTAACTTGAATAGCAAGTGTTTTTATTATGTTTAAAAAAGTACACATTAAACAACATTAGAAAACTATTAATAATTGAGTTTATAAATATGTATAAAATAATTAATAAACGTTTATAAAATGCCGTTGACATTTACAAACATTAAAACTATAATTTAAGTATAGAAATTAGAAATTAACTCTATATAAATATATTTTAAGTAGTTGAGGTGTTTGTATATGGAAAAAGCTTATGGTTATGCTAGAGTATCAACAAAAGAGCAAAATTTAGATAGACAAATAAATAGTATTAGTGATTATTGCAAAGAACATGATATTTCAATAGATGTAGATAGAGATATAATAAAAGAACATATATCAGGAAAAGATTTTAAAAGGGAAAGATATCTAACATTAAAAGAAGAGCTATTAAGACCAGGAGATACATTAATAATTAAAGAGCTTGATAGGCTCGGAAGAAATATGGAAATGATAAAAGAAGAATGGCGTGATTTAGAAAAAAGAGGTATAAATATAATAGTTATTGATACTGAAATATTAAATACTGTTGGAAAATCAGATTTAGAAAAGACATTAATATCAAATATAGTATTTGAACTTTTATCATATATGGCTGAAAAAGAAAGAGTAAAGATAAGACAAAGGCAAGCTGAAGGAATTGCCGCAGCTAAAGCAAAAGGTAAGAAATTAGGTAGACCAGGCATTGAATATCCTGAACATTGGGAAGAAGCATACGCTAAATGGAAAAAAGGTGAAATTACTGCAGTAAAAGTAATGGAGCTTACACAATTAAAAAAGAATAGTTTCTATAATTTAGTTAAAAAATATGAAAAATAGAAATAACTTTTGAGCACCTAATATTATTTAGGTGCTTTTATTATACTTAATTTTAAAGGAGTGAAGGGAATGGAGATACCAGATAAAGTGAGAATTGGAAGTGTTGATTATGATGTAATTATTGAAGAAAAAGCAATAGTTTTAGATTCATCATAAATAATATTTTTGATATAAATAAATTTATATTTTTAAGGAGGAGCATTAAATGCCAAAATTAAGTGAAATTTTAGGAGAATCATATTCTCAAATACCAGAAAACATTAGAACTCAATATGAAAACATTGATCTAGTTGATAGTTCATCTTATATAGAAAAGAAGGAACTTGAAACAGCGCAGGCAACAATTAAGCAGTATGAAAAAGACATAAAAAAGAGAGATACTGACTTAAAGGATTTAAGAGAAAAAGCTAAAGATAATGAGGAATTGACAAAAAAGATAGATGATTTAGAAAAGGAAAACAAGAAGGCTACTGATGATTATAAAGTTGAATTAGAAAAAGTCAATTTTGATCGCAAACTTGAAAAGAAACTAGCTGAATATAATCCTCAAAATGTAGATATTTTAAAGAAGTCATTAGATTTATCTAAAATTAGTTTGGATGGAGAAAATTTCTTAGGATTAGATGAACAAATAAAGTCTAGAAAAGAAACAGATGGATACTTATTCAAGGCAGTTGAAAACAAAGAAGATATAGCAAAAGGGACAGGCATTATCGGAAGTGATAAATATTCCGTTGATGATAAAGGCAATAGCGGTATAGGAGCATTACTTGCTAAGGCCAAAACAGAAAATAAAAATGTAGAAGCTCAAAATAAATTTTTTGCATAAGGAGGATTAATTAAGTATGAGTTTTGAATCAAAAGAAACCTATATGGGTGAAAACAAATCAATATTAATGTTTGCTGGAGACTTATTTCAAAATATGTCAATAAAGATGGCTAAATCTGATGTTACAAAATATTTAACAACAGATGGAATTTTAAAAGCAGGTACTCCAGTAAGCAAAGATGGAAAAGTAGTTGATGGAACTACAGTAACTGCAGATAAAGCAATTGGACTAACTTATCGTGATGTAAATTTTAAATATAGCAATGGTAATGAATCTGTTCCAGTAACTATATTTGGATTCATAAAAGCAAGTGCAGTGCCTACATTAGTAACTGATGCTGTAAAAGCAGCATTGAAAATGATTCAATTTTTATAAAATTAGGAGGAATAAACAATGGATTGGAGAGAACTTATAAACTCAAAGGAAATTGCAACATATATTAAAGGATTAGCATTAGAAATGTTAATTGGTGAAGCTTTATTTCCTCGTAAAAAGCAAGTAGGAATGGACTTGAAATATATTAAGGGTGCTAAGAAAAAACCTGTAGTATTAAGACCAAGTGCTTTTGATGTGGCAGTTAAGAATAGAGCTTTAAAAGCGACAGTTGATGTTATAAAAAAGAGAATGCCATTTTTTAAAGAAAGTGTTCTTGTAAATGAAGAAGACAGGCAGAATTTATTACTTGCTGCACAAGCAGAAAATGAACAATTATTACTTACAATTATATCTGAAATTTATGATAATTATGTTGTTTTAGTTGATGGTGGTGATTCTCAAATGGAAAGAATGAGAATGCAGGCATTAAGCGATGGTGTTATAAATATAGTAAGTGATGATGCAGATATCGTGTTTGACTTTGGTGTTCCAGCAGAGCATAAAGAAACATTAATTGGTGCTGATCTATGGAGTAATCCTGATGCAGATATTATTGGAGATATCGAAAGATGGAAGAGAATAATGAGAAATGCAGGATATGCAGTACCAACTAGAATGATATTAACAAGCAAAACATTTGGATATATTGGAATAAATAAAGCAATTAAATTAGATATAGATAAAGATGGAAGAGTAATTCTTACGGATGAAATTATAAAGAATTATCTAAAGAATAAGGTTGGAATTTCAGCTGCTATAGTAAGTGGAACTTATAAGTTAGAAGATGAAACAGAAGCACAATACTTCCCAGATAACAAGGTTACATTAATACCTGATGGGAATTTAGGTTCAACTTATTATGGTACAACCCCAGAAGAAGCAGATAAAATGTATGGATCTAA
The DNA here is from genome assembly GCF_022320955.1 of Clostridium sp. YIM B02555. Lineage (NCBI taxonomy): Bacteria > Bacillati > Bacillota > Clostridia > Eubacteriales > Clostridiaceae > Clostridium > Clostridium sp. YIM B02555. Next base: position 141,257 of record NZ_JAKJJY010000009.1, read on the forward strand.
ATTAGATTGTTCTGTTGTTAGAACAGGTGTTGCAATTACAACAATGAGAAAAGAAGATCCTGTTACTGTTGAAACAAAGGTAAGTCAATTAGGTATGCCAAGTTTTGAAAGAGCAGATGAATGTTTCTTTTCTACAGTAGGCTAAAGAGAGTAATGTTATAGTTACTCGCTATTTTTTATAATAAATAATAATGGAAGGAATGAAATCAAATGGCTGTAAAGAAAATGAAATCAAATGAAACAATGTATAATGCAGTTGCGTTAAAATTTATAAAATATAATGGGGAGCGTATTGCACCTGGTAAAGAGTTTTTTGCTAAGGAATCAGATGTTGAAGAATTAAAAGCAAAAGAATGTGCTGAGATAAAAGATGCTATAGAAAATGAAGATGATAAAAAATCTGGTGATGGTGGTCAAGTGAATGACAATCCAGATAATAAAAATACTAATGGTACAGGAACAGAAGGAGAAGGTGCATAGTAATGGCTCTTACTCCTTTAGAAATTTTGAAAATAAACTTAAACGAAAGTCAATATCCTGTATTTACTGATGAAGAGTTATCAAATCTCTTAGTAGTTAATGATAATAATATATTAAAGGCTAGTTGGAGAGGTTGTTTAATGAAAGCTAATACAGAAAAATCAATTAAAGTAGGACCTATTGAACTAGAAAATGCTGCTCCTGATTATTGGAATAATCTTGCTAGTATTTATCAAGCTGACTATGCTGCTGAACAGGCTAAATTAACCCCGACTATAACTAATGGGTATAAAACATCAATGAGAAGGGCAGATGGCTGCTAATGCCTGTCTTAAAAGCAAAAAAGATTATAGATGCCATTAATAAAGGAATAGCGATAAATCCTACTAAGTTTGATGTTAAAAAGGTTGAGAAAGTATTAGTTGATGGCTCTTATGAGAAAAAAGAAAGTACAATAGCTTATACTGGAATAATATATTTAGACGATAGTTCTAATTCTGTAATTATTAGTAGTCAAACACAAGGAACATCTTATGGTACAGAAAGATATAAAATGATCATTAATAATGAAGAGGAATTAAATGTTAACGAAGCTAATAAAATTGAATTTGATTGTAAAGAAGGCCATATAAAAGTTGTTTATGCTTATCCAATAATCATTGAAAATACTTTATGTGGCTATTTATGTGATTTAGAAAGGAGTTGATAGTATTGGGATTCGAAGTTAATGATTTCATTGATAGAAAAATAGCTGGTATGGGAATGATGTTGCAATTTAAAACAGTTCCTGGTCTAGTTGGAAAAGCTAAGAATAAACAATACTGGAAAGACCGTTCTGGTCACGCAAGGCAATTAATAAATGGCGGACTTGATATAGGTAATCATGAGTTTAATTTATATTTAGCACATGGAACTGAATATGGAGGATGGCTCGAAGAGGGTACTGGTATATACGGACCAACTAAAAGGCCTATTGTTCCAGTTAAAGCTAAAATTTTAAGCTGGCTAGATGAAGATGGGAAAAGACATTATGCTAAGAAAGTTAATGGAATTAAGCCTAGACCAGCTTTAAAAGATACTTTAGAAGAAAACAAAGAAAGTATCATGAATCAAATAGAAAATTATTGGAGTGAGTAGATTATGAGGTATGGGATAAAAAATAAATTAATATCTAGCAATATAGGAATTAATGAATGTTATGAGCCTAATGTACCTAATAAAAGCACTCCAAAACCTTATGCTGTTATAGTAGAAAATGATGATACTAAGAATGGAAATGTAGTTGGATTCAAAAGAAATATAGAAATTTGGCTATATGATGAAAGATTATCTTTTAAAAGCCTTGATGAAATGGTTAAAAAAACTATTGATGCATTAAATTTGCAAACAATAGAAGATACTAAGGCAAATGAAACATTTACGTGTATTTTTAATGGAGTAATTGAAAATGACATTGTAGATGAAGAATGGGATGCAATAGCTAAAGGTATAAGCTTTACTATAGTAGCTCTGCATGATGAAACAGAAGCAAATACAGATGAATGGTTAGAGGCATTAAGTAACTATACTAAAAATATAATTGATTATCCTATTTATTTAAACAACTGGAAGAAGGATTTTTCTGTGCCATCTATCTTATGGAGAGTAAAAAGCACAAGCAATGTAAGAGAATTAAATTCTGTTATTAAAGAAACTAAGGTTATTGTAGGACATATAGTACATTCAGATATGAACCAAATTAATAAGGTATTAGATGATATAGAACAGAATCTTATCCAGGATCTAAAGATACCTTTTAATATTCAGCAAAGAAGATATTTGACAATAAATAATATAACAGAAAATAGAGAGGCTGATATGTTAACTCAAGGCCAACTTACAATAGAATTCTTCAAAAGGAGAATGTACTATAAACCAGTTGAAACTATAAATCATATCAAAGGAAAAGGAACTTTGAAATAAAGGAGTGATATTTTTGGAGGATCAAGAAGTAAAAAATACGACATCAAATGAAACACCTCAAAAAAATACTATAGAAAAGTCAGTTAATAATAATGAAAAGTTTAGTCAGCAACAATATTTAGATAATGCAAAAGCACTTGGCCATTCAGTTATAGCTGTTAGGGGTGCTTTTTTTAATTGTGAAAAAAAGGAGCTTACTAAAACTGAATTTGATAAGTTAATGAAAGATTTTTTAGGAAAGAAGGTTGAATAATGGCGAGAGGAAATTGGAGTGAAACAAATAAACCAGAAATACCAGGCTTTTATAATAGAATGCAGCAGGTAGCACAAGAAACATCTGATTCTATTCAAGGAATTTTAGCTATGCCAGTAAAAAGTAATTGGGGACCAGTAAACCAAGTCTTTAAAGTAAGTAGTTTAACTAGTCTTAAAAATAATTTTGGAACAAGTATGGACTTTACTGCTTATAAATTAGGAAGAATAGCATTATTAGGTGAACCGGAAGCTTTAATGCTTTATAGGCTTGCAGATTCCAATGCAAAAACAGCTACACTTACATTAAAAAATGATGCTGCAACACCGCAAGATGTTATTAAATTAGAGACATTATATCCAACAGATAGAGATTTTAAAGTAACAGTTGCTTCAAATGTTGTTAACCCATCAAATAAAAATATATCATTTTATGAAGGAACAACACTTTTAACAAAAATAGAAAATATAACTGGAACTTTAGAAGAAATAGTTGCTTCAATTAATAAATCTAGTGTAAATAAGTATGCAAAAGCCACTTTGGTTATAGGGGCTAATGGAACACTTGCAAATGTATCTTCAGTAGGATTTGCTGGTGGGAATAATGGTACATCTGCAATAACAAATGAACATTATTTAAATTCTTTAGAAGAATTTAAAAGGCAGCAGATAGATGGATTTGTTTTAGATGGTGTAAAGGATCCTGCTTTAATTTCAAGTGTAAAAGAATGGGCAGAAACTTGCAAAGAAGAAGGATTAGATGTACTTGTTTTTGGTGCTACAAATGAGCAGTCTTTAGAAGCGGCTAATTCTGTATCAAAAAATTATAACAGTACACTTATGCATAATGGTTATGCTGAAAAATTAATTTATGATAGTGTTGAATATACAATCGCTGAAGCTATGGTTTATATAGCAGCACGAGCATTAAGCACAAGTCTTAAAGAAAGTATATGTAATGCGACAACAATATTTGAAGATGTTCAACCAAGGCTTACAAGAAGTGAAATAACATCTGCTGTAGAAGCTGGAACAATAGTATTTACTGTTTCTAATGGGAATGTAGTTATTGTAGATGATGTTAATACTTATAAAAATTATGAAAATGATAATGACAAAGTTTTAGGCAATATAAGGGCAATTAGATTTATAAATACTGTAAATCAATCTACATCCCTTGATGGTGAGGAAAATTATGTTGGCAAAACAAGTAGCGATGATACTGGTCATACTCTTATTCTTAATGGAATTAAAAATTTCTTTGATGTATGGAAAAAGCTTGGTATCATAAGTTCTTATACGGTTGAAACAGATTCAGAACTGCAAGCTACAGCAAAAAATGATGAGTTTTTCTGGAAGTGGGATGCTGATTATGTAAATGTAACTAAGAGAATTTATGGTACTGGTAACTTAAAGTAATAAGAAGGGAAGTGTATTAAATGAGTGAACCTTTAGACGCAAGTAGAGTATGTAGTGGTACATACGGAAAGATTTATTTAGATGGGAAATGGCACTCTGAAACTAGTGAATGTACAGCAGATGTTGAAACTGATATGAAAGAAATATTAACAGCAGGTTCAGAATGGACTGGATATAAGCCAGGTGCTAAAAAAGGAGCTGGAACCTTAAAAGGTTGGAAAGTTACTTCCGAAATGATAAAAAGAGGTTTTAAGAAATTTGAAATTCTTTCGGAGCTTGATGATCCTGAAGCTTATGGATATGAAAGAATACGACTTAAAAATTGTAGAGCAACAAAGGTTAATTTAATAAATATTAAACCAGGAGAACTTTGTGAAGAAGAAACTCCATTTGTATTTACTGATTATGAGTTAGTAGATGCCATAACTGCTGATTAGTTTTAGCAGTTATTTTTATGTAGTAAGGTTTTATTACCTTACTACTTTTAAAATATTATTTGAGAGTGAGGAATTTAAAAATGAAAAAAAATTTAGAAGAAGAAAACAAGGTATTAGAAATGAAAGAGAATGATATTATAAATGCATTATTAGGGAAGAGAGAAGTACCAACAGCCACAGTAATTATTGAGCTAGATAAAAATAGAGGTATTAAAATTCCTATTGTTTTAAAAGGCCTTACACGTAAGGAAATGGATAGAATAAAAAAAGATTGCATTAGGAAGAGAAAAGTTAAAGGAGTTGTGGAAGAACAACTTGATAATGCTGAATATGATGCAGGAATTGTTATAGGAGCTACAACTAATTTCGATTGGGAAAATCAAAAATTATTAGAAAATGAAAATGTAAGTGATGGTAAACAATACATCATGAGAAAGCTTTTTGCTGGTGAAATATCTAATTTAGCTAGTAAGGTATTAGAACTTAGTGGTTTTGGAAATGAACTTGAGGAAGCAGAAGATATAAAAAACTCATCAGCCGAGGCAGTAGAATAATTGCCCGGCTTTATAATATTTTTACAATGCATCATATAACTCCTCATGATTTTTATGGAGTTCCAAACAATGAAATTTCACAAAAATTAATGTTTGCATTTAGTGACTATGAGGTTAGCAAATTACAAACTCCTAGTAAAGGAGGTAAAAAGTAATGGCAAATAAAGAAGTATATTCATTAGGTATATCTATTAAAGTAGATGGTGATAGTGAGGCAAAAAAGAAAATATCAAACCTTGAAAGTGCTACTGAAAAAGTTGAAAAGAAGTTTAAAAATTTAAGTCAATTGACAGCAAGCCCAACAAGTAAAATTAAAGATTTAACTACACCAATAGTTGAAAAAATAGAAAGTAAAGCAAGAAAATTAAACAGTACATCAATAAGCCCAACAGTAAAGCTTATTGATGGAGCATCAAGTAAATTAGAGCATATCAGTACAACTATAAAAAGGTTAGATAATGCTAATATTACTGCAAATGTAAGAATAAATGATCAGACATCAACTTATCTTAACAAAGTTCATAGTCATGATGATAAGTTGAAAAATACTAGTGTTAATCCGACTGCTGAAGTTTCAGATAGCAATATAGGAAATAAAATTTCAAGTGCAGGAGATTATTTAAGTACAAGAGTTACATTACCCTTAATTGGCTTAGGTGCAGCGGCAGCAAAGGTAGGAATGGATTTTGAAAGTCAAATGTCTAGAGTTAAAGCAATAAGTGGTGCAACTGGAAATGAGTTTGAAAAACTACATGATCAATCACTACAACTTGGAGCTGATACCGCATTTAGTGCTAAACTTTTTGGCACACTATAAAGAAATTTATAGAACAAATAAGCGACCAAAATCGGTGAAACCTAAGTTATTTAAATAATATGGTAATACCGAGGTAAGGTTATAGATTGCGAAAGGCTATAACCCACCGTAGAGAGTAGGAACTGAATAAATATAATGTTCCCAAGAGTGGTTGCCACCTTAGCGGATAATGCCGAAGGTGAAAATGTACTCCGATACTCTGTAAGAAATGCGGAGGGTATAGGATAAAGAGCCTATATATAACGATTGAAACAAGCAGCTGAAGGTATGGAAAATCTAGCTAGTGCAGGTTTTTCTACTAGTGAAATTATGAGTGCTATGCCAGGTTTGCTTGATTTAGCAGCAAGTTCGGGTGAAAGCCTTGCAAGCAGTTCAGGCATTGCAGCTAGTACTCTAAGAGGATTTGGTTTGGCTGCTAGTGATGCAGGTCATGTAGCTGATGTACTGGCAAAGAATGCAGCAGCTACGAATGCAGCAGTAAGTGATACTGGAGAAGCAATGAAGTATATAGCACCAGTTGCACAAACTGCAGGTTGGAGTCTTGAATCTGTAGCCGCATCTATAGGAGAACTAGCTAACTCTGGTATTAAAGGAAGTCAGGCAGGAACTACATTAAGAGCTATGTTTTCAAGATTGGCTAAACCAAGTGACGAATCAGCAAAGGCAATGAAAGCAATGGGATTTAACGCCTATGATTCACAACATAAAATGAAATCATTAAGTGAAGTTGTTAGTGATTTAAGTAAATCTACTGCAAAAATGACAGATGAACAAAAGCAAAATACTATTGCTCAAGTGTTTGGTGAAGAGGCAATGAGCGGTATACTCACATTAATTAAAAATGGTTCTGGTGCATTAGATGATTTAACAAATTCCTATATACATTCAGATGGTGCTGCTAAAGAAATGGCTTCAACTATGCAAGATAATGCTAAATCTGCGATTGAACAGATGACAGGAAGTTTAGAAACTGCAGGAATTAAATTAGAAGAAGCATTCGCCCCAAAAATAACTGAGGCTGCAAACTATGTACAAGATTTAGCAAATAAATTTTCAGAATTATCGCCACAACAGCAAGACTTTTATGTGAAAATGGCATTAGGAGCAGCAGCAATTGGACCAGTTACTAAGTTGATTGGGGGGATAACATCCGCTATCGGAGGATTAATTTCAATTGGAAGTAAAGCAGGGGCAATATTACCAGCATTTTTTACACCAGTAGGATTAGCGGTAGCAGGAACATTTGCTATTATTGGAGCAGCAGCAGTTACAGAAAATAATTTAATGAGAAAAAGCATCACCACAACAACAGAAGAATTAGGACCATTGGAAAAAGTTATGAATGAATTAAATGGTCACTTGAATAAATCTAAAAAGGAAATGGTTGATGCAGGTGCAATTTATGATGATTTTGGAGAAGGTGTCTCAGATAGTTTTAAAAAAGGCGCTCAAGATGCATCTAAAAGTTTATTAAAAATAGAAATGGACTTAAAAAAGTTAAATCGTAATGGAATATCAGATGAATCAGGCCTTAATAATTTAAAAAATTATGTTAATGAGGTAGCCTATGAAAATATTAATGCTATGAAAGAACAACGCTCAAAGATACAATCAGAGTTCCAAAAAACATTTAGTTTAGATGGAGTGACAAGTGATACAGAACAAAAAGTCATGGAGTCATTAGGTACTTTCTTTGAAACTGGTACAAATAAACAACTAGAGATAAGAGATGAAATATATCAATTTGCAAGTGATAAAATAAAAGAACATGGAAAACTTTTAGATGAAGATTTAAAGGAAATTCAAGATAAGATAGCTAAAGCTAAAGCTCTTGAATTAGAATATACAAAAGCACAAAATGCATACGATCAAGCATTTGCAAAAAGTCAATTTGAAAATGATGCAAGTAAGATAACTGGAATTGATGGCGCTAGTGAATTACTACAAGAGAGAGCAAAGAATCATCAAAGTTCATTAGATAAAATAGAAAATAATTATCAAGGTACGTTGGCGTATTATAATGATTTATTATCTAATAATGATTTAACAAATGAACAAAGAGAAAATTTTACAAAAGGTAGAGATGAAGCGCAAAGCGCACGAGATCAAGAAGTTAAAAAAGAAAATGAAGGATATTCATCAGATAGAGAAGTAATATATTCTCATTATGATAGTGCTAGAGGAATGCTTAATGAAAAAACTGGTGAAAAGTTTAGTGATGCAGATATAACAGCTCATAAGGGAACAGATTATTTAAAAAATCACTTTCAGGATTTAGAGCAGATTACTAAAGAAGGTTGGTATAGAATTAAGAATACTACAAGTGGAGAAATGGAAGATATTTATGCTACTGTTGATAAAGATACTGGAGAGATTAATGGAGCCTGGAGTAAAACTGCTGGGTGGTCTGGCGGATATACTAATGAACTGAAGCAAAAAGTAAAAGAACTTGGCGAAACTCATGAAACAGAAAAAATGAGAATACAAAATTCATTAAGTGCTTTAACTGGAAGTACATTAGATTCTAATAATCAAATAATAAGTTCAACTGGTTCTGTTATAGGTCAATTGCAAGGTGTTAAAGGTGCTGCTGGTGAAGCAATTACTGGAATAATCGATATAAATGGAACACCGATGGAGATAACATCTAACGCTTTAGGACAAATAACTGAAATGCATGAATATAAGGGTTCAGTAGATGATATTCCTGCCAGTGCTGATGTTCATATTAATAGCAATGCAAATGAAGCTACAAGTGAAGTTAGTAAAACAACTGATACTATAGCGCAAGTTCCTAATGAAACTCAAGCTGATATTACAAGTAATGCAGATGAAGTAACCAATAAAACAACTGGACTACTTGAACAATTAGAGTATATTGCTAGTCATCCTTGGACAGCATTTGTAAACTTTGTTAAAGGTGGTAATTCTGATTATACTCAAACAGAGCAAGATAATTATGATACAAATAGAACCCATGTAAGTGCTGGTGGAGAAGTAGAAGAAAATGCATCAGGTACTGATTATGCAAAAGCTGGGCTATCTACAGTAAATGAAAGAGGATGGGAACTATCAGATAGAACGATGCCTATAATTGGACAATACAATGATAATCCAGTAGTTAATTTACAAAGAGGTACGAAAATCAAAAATCATATGAATTCTATGTCAGAAATGAAGAATGATGTAAGGCAAGAAGTTGCAAACCAAATACCACCACAAAAGGTGCAAGTGTATCAACCTCAATTAGCGGTTGCAGGCGGTGGTAATAGCTTTAGCTTTAGTATGGGTGGAATAAATATAAATAATATGGCTGATAAAGCTGCTATTGTCAAACAGGCTACTCAAGAATTTGCCAAACAATTTATGGAAGTATTGAATAATCAAGCATAGATGCTATAATATGGGATAAGGGGGAATAATACATGAGGCATAGAAAACTTGTCAAAATAATCGCATCTATTTTGATATTAATGGCAGTTATATTAGGAATATCATTTAATCAAGTATGTAAAAATATTGAAGGATATAAAGAACATAGAGCTTATGAAGATTTAAGTTATACGGAAAGATTGGTTGTAAAGATAAAAGGTTATACCATTTATACTAGAGACGATTTAAGAAAAATTGAAGCATCTAAAATAGTAACGACTTTTAAAAAGATAAGCAGTCTAAATCAATTATATGACATTAACAACAAAAATATAATTGATGAAGAAATTAAAGAGCACGATAAAATACTAGAAGAATTACATAAAGAAAATTCTTCTGGAAATATCACTGATGAGAGTTTGAAGAATATTATGGATAATTGCATTAGCGCAGTTGAAAATCATAAGAAATCATTAGAAGCTTTTAAATCAGGGGACTTGCAAACATACTCTAATTTTAGTAGTCAAGTAGATAAAGATGCTATTGAAATTAGAAATGAAGCAGAAAGACTGGGATTAAAAAAATAACATAATAAATTACTAATAAAGCGCTTAGAAGACTAGGTGCTTTTTCTTATGTTAAAAAATAGAGGGGAGTTAATAGGTTTGGATATATATTTAATTGATGAAAGCAAAAATTACACTTATCATTTTGTAGTTAATCCATTGAACAACCTTTCATTAACAACTAATAGAAGATTTAAAACGGTTGATATTTTAAATTTTGGTGAGGTTGATATATTTAAGCCAGGTGAAAATATTCAAGAAATTTCTTTTGATACATTATTTCCAGTAGAATATGATTCGGCTTTTTGCAGAGATAATATAAAATTATCACCAAATGATACTGTTTCATTAATTAAAAACTGGCAACAACAAGAAGCTCCAGTAAGACTAATAGTGACAGATATAAATATTAATGAATTGATTACTATAAGTAAATTTTCACATGAAATTAGAGGTGGAGAAGTTGGCGATATCTATGCAAGTTTAACTTTTAGAAATCATAGAGAAATGACCATTTCTACAATCGATACATCTAATAGTTACTATGGAGGATTAAATAGTAGGAGTGATAGTTCTATATCAAGCGATGGTAGCGATACTTATAAAGATGGAGATATAGTAAAAGTTACAGCAAGCGCATTAAATGTAAGAGATGGACCAGGCACAGATCACACTATTCTAGGAGTTGCTTATAGTGGAGAAGAATTAACTATATTTAGGCAATATGGTAGTTGGGCTGACACATATTGGGGAGATCATGGTGGATATGTATGTTTGGATTATGTAACAAAGGTGTGATGATTTATAGATTTGATACTGAAAAATAAATATAAAATTTCATTACATAGCACTAAAGCTACATTAAAAGAAAGTATAGATACTATAGCATATACATTAAATGCACAAATAATTAAAAACCCTGAGTTAGTTAATATAGGGATGAGTAAGTATGATAGTGTTCAGCTTTATGATTATACATTTCTTACACATGAATATAAGAAATTGTTTGATGGATATATTTATGATATAGATGGAAGTGATAGTGAAAAAACAATAGATTTTACAGCTAAGGAGCGTACTGTAAATATGGAAGAAAGTGAAGATGAATATGCTTTCCCAGAAGGGCAGACAGCTAACCAAAGGGCAACACAAATATGCAATGATTGGGGAATACCTATAGGTAGTTTTTTAGATACCAGTCTTGGACTTGCTAAGTATAGAAGTTCATCTACTTTATTTAATATGTTATGGGGATTTTTAAAAGAGACTGCACAAAAAGGCGGTAATCTCTATAAATATCGTATGGAAGATTCTTTTAATATTATTCAGCTTGGAAGTAATACTACAATTTATAAATTAGAAAGTATAAGAGAAGATTCTAGTAGGAAATCTTCATTAAGTGGAGCTATAACTCAAGTAAAAGTTTTAGGAGAGAATAAGAATGTTTCGGTTGCTACAGGAGAAAAAACGAAGGCAGGTAAAGATAAAAAGGAAAGTGTAAAAAACTATGATGCTTCACCTACAATTGGAGTTTTCTCACAATACACTGATTACTATGGTACTTTTCAAAAGATTGTACAAGATAGCAATGTAACTGATTATTCACAAGCTCAAGAAAAAGCAAAGTCTATGTTTAATACTGGTGAAGAAGTTTGGACGTTTAAATGTGGTAAGGATATTGCAGATATAAGGGCAGGAGATAAAGTGAGTTTATATGGTAAATATTATTATGTTACTAGTATAACACATGATATAGGAGATGATTCTATGGAAATTGAAGCTATGGACTCTTTAGATTTAATAAGGAGTAAGTTTTATGCAAAATAAAGTTGATTATATGCAAGAGTTAGGGAGAACCTTTAACAATAAAGTTAGTAAACATATAGTAACTAGTATGTTTGGTACTGGTGTAGCACTAGGAACTAAAACTTTATCTGGTGTATTGGTGGATGGCCAAACTAATGAATATATTGGAGAAGATTGCTTAATATTAGATCAGTTGCTATTAGAAAGTAGTTATACAACTAGTACTAATAATGAACATTCTCACACTATTCAGACTCCTGATAATTTTAAAATAAATACTGGGGATAGAGTTTTAGTAGCACTTTTGGGAACTGCATGTGTGATTATAGGGAGGGTAACAAGTAATGGCTAATTTATATCCAATTAACACCGCAATAACGAAAATAACAAATGAAAGTACAGAAAATTTTGTGCAGAAGAAAACATATGCTATAGATTTTCAAACGATGGAATTTATAAAAAATCCTGATGGAACTGTAAAATTATTAGATAGTTTTGAAAGTTATCTACAATGGTGTGAATTAGCAATGCTTATAAATAGAAATAAATATATGGCTTATTCTAATAAATTTGGAAGAGAATTTGCAAACATAAGTTTAGACAGAAATGTTGTAGAGCTTGAAGAACAAAGAAAGACAATAGAAGCATTAATGGCACATCCACTTACTATAAAAGTGGATAATTTTATTTTTACTTGGAAAGATGATGAGTTATATTTTACTTGTACTGTTACATCAAGTCTTGGTTCTGCAACACTACAAAGTAAACAGACAGAGGGGTGATTAGTTAAATGGCAACAAATATTACATTGCCGGATTATATAACAAAAACATCTGAAGAAATACACAAAGAAATGCTAGATAATGCACCTGATAATATAAATACCATTGAAGGGGATGTATTTTGGAATGCTACTAAACCGATGGCAGATGAATCAGCAAGAATAAGGAATATAGCCTTAAAGAAAATTCTTTATTCTCGTTTTCCCCAAACAGCTACTGATGGGGATTTAGTTGAAATAGGAGAAAGCAAAGGAATATATAAAAAAAGTGCTGATTACGCTATACATAAAATGAAATTTGTTGGTGAAGAAGGTAGAGTAATTAGTGCAGGAAGAATAGTTAGCACAGAATCAACAGAAATTACGGCAGCTATTCAGTTTATGATTAATGAAACTGTAGTAATACCTGCTAATGGTGAAGTTACGGTTAATGCTACTTGTACAGTTGCTGGAACAATAGGGAATGTTGCGTTAGGTGGAATTAAACTATTATTAAAATCTCTAAATGGTATAGCAAGTTTAGAAAATATAGAAATAGTTAAATATGGAGTAGATATAGAAGATGATGAATCCTATCGTGAAAGATTACTGGAAGAAATGCAAAGACCAAATGCTAGTGGAAATAAGTATCAGTATGAACAATGGGCTAAAGAAGTTACTGGTGTAGGTGAAGCAAAATGTGTACCTGGAGCAGGGAGTGTTAAGATAATAATTACAGATAGTAATAATAAGGCAGCTACTGAAGAGTTAATTCAAGAAGTTTATAATCATATAGACAAAGCAAGACCGATATTAGCTGGAACTTTAACTGTAGTAAGTGCAGTAGAAAAAGCTATAAAAATAACTGCAAAGATAGTTCTTGATGAAGGATATACGTTAGAAAAAATACGAGATAATTTTGAAATTTTGGTTAATGAATATTTAAAAACTATTAAATTTAAATCATCAGATAATAATATATCTTATGTAAGTATAGCAAAAATCGGAAATTTAATTTTAAATATATTAGGCGTTTTAGATTATTCAGAACTTAGAATTAATGATGGAACATCTAATATAACGTTAGAAGATCAAGAAATTGCAACCTTAGATGCTGATGCTATTAATTTTGAGGTGATTTAAATGACCTATTCAATTAATTTAAAAAAATATGTACCTCAGCTTATTTATGAAAATAATAAAGAAATGCAGGCTATTTATGATGCACAAAAGGCAGAATTAGATAGACTTGTATATTACATTGAAGATATAAAGAATCAGTTTAATATTAATACAGCTACTTGGGGACTTAATTTGTGGGAAGAAGCTTATGGAATAAAAACTAAGTATAGTTATTCTTATGAAGAACGTAGAAAGGCTGTAAAAGCCAAGGAAAGAGGACAAGGTATTTTCTCTAAAGAGACAGCAATAAAGATTGGTAATACTTATGCAAGTAAAACAGAATTAATAGAGAATATAGAGCCTTATTGGTTTGCATTAATATTAGAAAGCTATGAAGGTTTTCCACAGGGATTAGATAGTTTTTACGAAATCATAGATGAATTAAAGCCAGCACATTTATGTGTAAAATATGATTTGGTTTCTGTTACGCAAGGTGAATTTTATGTTTCTGGAGTTAATTTTGAAGGTGAAATTATAACGACATATCCTTGGACACCATCTGAGATAGAGAATAGTATGGATGTATTTATTCCAATGACAGCTTATGCAGGAGCAGAAACAATAACAACATATCCAAAGGAGGAATAAAAATTGGCTGAGAAGTTTTATACTATATTAACTAATATAGGAAAAGCAAAAATTGCTAACAGTGGAGTTATGGGTAACAAAGTTAACTTTGTTAAATTTAAAATTGGTGATGGCAGTGGAAGCTATTATGAGCCCACAGAGGATCAAAAAGATTTGGTTCACACTGTTTATGAAGGAAATATAACTGATATAGAAATTGATGCAGATAATCCAAACTGGATGAAAATAAACTTAATGATACCTGCTAATGTTGGAGGATTCATGATACGGGAGTACGGTGTATTTGATGCAGAAGGAAACATGTTAGCAGTCGCTAAATGTGCAGAAAGTTATAAGCCAATTGCTGAAGATGGAAGCACAAAAGAATTAATATTAAGAATGATTTTAGCAGTATCAAATACAAAGAATATAAGTTTAGAACTTGATCCAACATTGGTATTTGTCACTAAAGAAGATTTAGAAGAATATGAAAATAAAATTAATGCGCAATTGTCAGACATTGTGTACCAAACCGCAGGAGGAACAGCAACAGCGTTAACAGTAACAATTAAAGGAACATTGGTAAATGGCTATCCAATTACTTTTATAGCAAGTGCAAATAATAGCGGAGCTGCAACAACTATAAATGGAAAAAAACTATATAAACCAGGAACAACAACAGCACCTAATTTAATCACTGGGAAGGCATATACAGTTTGGTATAACCAAGCAGGTGATTGTTTTTTTATCAAAGCTAGTGCGGAGGGTGATGCAGTAGCTGCCAATGTACTAGCCGGAAAGAAATTCAGTAATGACAATGATACTGGATTAGTAGGAACTTTAGATTTAAGCAACTTAGTAAGTGGGAATATAAAAAGCGGAGTAAGTATAAATGGTGTTAGTGGAAAAGCAAGTGTTGTAGATACAGCAGATGCAAATGCAGTAGCAGGACAGATATTAAATGGACAAACTGCTTATATAAACGGAAACAAGGTTACTGGTAATATGCCTAATCATAGTGGTGCAGATAGTCCAGCAAATAGTATAGCTGGGACTGGTGCTGGCAGAATATATGTAAGACCACAAGCAGGATATTATGATGGATCAGTTGCTTCATATGTAGACGATGGCAATTACAATGCTGCAAATATTGTAAGTGGTAAAAGTATATTGGGGCTTTGGGGAAATGCAACAGTGCAAAGTTTAGGAGGTCACTTATATGCAAGTAATCAAGCTCTAGTAAGTACAAGTATGTTAAATTTTAGTGGTACTAATTATTATTACTTATCAGTAACAGGTTTAGCTTTTACACCATCATTAGTAATAGTTAATTATCCAGGAATTAATGGTTATTCTAGCACTACTACTTTGTATAACAATATAAACACAAATGGAGCACCATCAAATTGTTACATTATTTTTAATAGTACTACTCCAACTCGATATCTTAATATTAATTCAGTTACCAATGGATTTACTGTGCCTATATATGGAGCTGGTGGTTTTACAGCATACTGGCTTGCATTTAGTTAAAAAAGAGAAGGAGCGATAAAGAATGAAGACATTAATAATTTATGATAATACAGGAACTATTTTTAGTTCACCGATAACAGGAAGTTACCAAAAACCACAAGGACAATTAAATTATTTAGAAATAGAAATTCCAGAAGGTAAAATTCTAAAAGGCATTGATACAAGTAAAATACCTAATGTACCAATATTTGAAGATATACCTAAAACAGATTTAGAAAAAGCACAAGAGCAATTGTTAGAAACTCAAGCTCAATTGGCAGATTTACAAGAACAAATATTATTAAAAGAAAATGGAGGTAAATAAAATGGGAATAATAATGGAAAATCTTATTAACAACAAATTTTATGTAACTAAGGATGATGTAGACAAGAAGTTAGGTGTATTTTTTGCATTCAATGTAATTACGCAAGATGAGTATACAAAGTTAATGCAATTAGCAGAAAGTAAATATACTGAAACTAGTGCATCATAGTAATAGCTATCAATAAAATAAATATAGATAACATAGAAGGCTTAAATAAAAGGTCTTTTTTTGTTATCCATTTTAAGTAATATAGTATAAATATGGATAATTAAATATATAAAAATTTACTGGAATTCTTAAATATAAAGGAATTTGTATTACGATTGTTGTTGGATTTAATTGGTATTAGAACTAAAATAAATATATGGAACGCGCGTTCATTTATTATTGAAAAATAAGGGAGAAATGATAAATGAGAAATTACTTTAAAAAGCTTAGTATAATGTTTGTGATGGCTTTAGCTATTATTGGGATTGGAATGATTCAAAATGGGAGTGTTGCTAATGCAGATACACTTGCTCAGTATCAAAGAGGAACTAAGTATTTTAATCAACCATTACAAGGATATAACAGATATGATGATAAGGATGAAAGTATTTTATATTCTGATAATTTTGTTGATTATTCTAGTACAACTCAAAAGTTATCTAATTTGTTATATGGTGGAAATAGAAAGGAATTACATTCTGGAAGTGGTGGGGGAACAATCAAATTTTCATTTTATGGAACAAGCATAGCTTTAATAGACTATATATGTAATGATCGAACTAAGGATTGTACTATAAGTTTTGATAGAGGGGAAACAAGTGAAACATTTTCAGCTTATGGAAGTGCTACGTCTAATCAGGTTTCACCTACAGGTAATCAGACTGCTTTTTATGTGAAAAATGGATTAGAAAATAAGAGACATGATGTTATAATTAATATTCCAGCATCTAATGACAGTTGGTTTTGCTTAGATGCAATAGATACGGATGGACATTTAGTGTCATATGGAGAGTCAATATCCTTAGATAAATCAACAATGAGTTTAATAGAAGGTGACTCAGATAAACTAACTGCAATAACAACGCCCTCAGCAGTAGGAGTAACATGGACATCGAGTGATCCTTCAATAGCAACAATAGAAGTTGATCCTACTAATGGTAAAATTACAAAAATTAATGCCATTAAAGAAGGAACTTGTACAATAACAGCAACTACAACAGATGGTAGCAATTTAAGTGCATCATGTACTATAAATGTAACTAAAAAAACTGAACCAATACCAACGCCAGATCCACAACCAACTGACACAGATTATATAACTAATATTGCTCATGCCAAAGGTACCAATACTAATAATCCTGGTGGCGATGTTACGATTATATTTCATGGATCATCTGACACTACATTAAGTTTAGTAAAAACAGCAGATGTAAAAGACGTATGGATAGGAGACAATTTTACATATACTCTTGTAATAACTAATACTGGGATAAAAACAGCTAAAGCAGTAGTAGTAAGTGATCCAGCACCTAATCATATAGATTTTAATGTTAGTGGAGTAACAACCACTCAAGGAACAGTTGATTCAAGTTCAACATCTAAAAATATTATTGTTAATGTTGGAGATATACTACCTGGAGGAACAGTAACAATTAAAATACCTTCAACTGTAATAGCATAAAGTGTTTTTTGAAAAGATAATTAAATATAAAGTTTATAAAAGGTACTTATTGAAATGTAGGTATCTTTTTATATTGCTACACAATTGGAAAAATGGACGAACTATTAAATAATAAATTATAAGCAATAGATTAACACCAAGAAGGTGTTTTTCTATTGCTTATTTTTAACAAATAATTCTATGAATAAAATAAGCCTAAATGGTTAATTTAATAGTGCTAGTATAAATCACCATAGAGGCTTATTAAGATATAAACAATAAGGCACTATTGCGTTTATTGTTATTTCTTATCTTTATTATTGCATTAATTTATTTAAATTATGCGTTCGAACAATAAATTAATTAAAAATAAAAAGTTGAAATAGGGGCGTGACGTATGAATGATTGCAAAGACTGTATTCAAATTAAAAACTTAGAGGATAAGATAAAATCTCTTTGGCATCAAGTAGAAGAGAGTAAAGCTGACAGAAAAGAGTTAAATGAAAGAATTATTGAACTTGAAAGAAGATCTGATGTAACAGAAGAAAAATTCGATAGGATTTTTGATGCAATTGAGGCTATTGAGAAGAATGTTGAAAAAATAGCAAATAGTCTTGAATGTTTGCAGAATAAACCAGCTAAAATGTATGAAAATCTTACAAGTGAAGTTATAAAATATGTTGTTCTTGCCGCTATTGGTTTTATAGCAGCTAAAATTATTAAATAAGAAAGAGAGTGATATTAAATGATAAAAGCATTAATTACAATTTTGGTGAAATTAGTAGAGGCTAAATTAGAAAAGGCAGGAGTAGAAACATTAATTTTAAAGAATGAAAATTATATTGCTGTAGCCAAGCAAATATGGCATATGATAGATGAGAATTTCAGAATTTCGCAAAGTGTAGAGGAAAAGTTATCGTCAAAAGTAGATGCATTTAATGAAGCTGTATTAACTAAGTTTCCAGAGTTAAGTCAAAAAGATGTTGATGATTTACGCCAAGCTATAGCTGGAGAAGTAAATCAAGGAAAAGCTGCTGTTACAGATAATTCAACAATTTTAAAACAGCTCCAAGATAGTAATGCCAAATTAACAGCAGAAAATGCAGATCTAAAAAATAAATTAGTAAACATAAATGCTCAATCTACTGTAATAAATACAGTTCAAGAGGCGGTAGCGCAGGCTTAATGATTAGAGTAACCATCAAAGTTACTCTTTCTATTATTAATTAATTTATTTTAATTGAAAGGAAATGATATAAAATGAATATTATAGATGTAGGTTTAAGTTTTGGAGAAATGAATATGAATAACCATCCATCAATGTTAATTGTGCATCATCTAGAAGCTGAGGGAATTAATTGGACAGTAGAACAGATTCACAATATGCATAAGAATGAAAACGGATGGGCAGGAATAGGATATCATTATTATATTAGGTTAGATGGCTCAGTGTATAAAGGTAGACCAGATGAAGCAATCGGAGCACATTGTCAAGGCTGCAATACAAATACCTTAGGAGTTAGTTTTGAAGGTGATTACGGTAATAGAATTCAAATGCCAGATGCTCAATTTGCTGCATGGTGTGAACTTAAAGAATATCTATGCAATATGTATGGTAATATGCCTGTATTTGGACATAGAGAAAAAGGAAGTTCAGAATGTCCAGGAGCGCACTTCCCATTAGAAATGGTTAGAGAAGCTAATTTTGCTCCTAGTTTAAAACTTGGTTGGAACCAAAATAAAACAGGTTGGTGGTATTGCACAGATACAGCAAATGGCTATTATTACAAAAATGCATGGAAACAAATTAATGGAGAATGGTATTACTTTGACAATGATGGATATGCTATGTGTAATGCTTGGATTAAATGGCAAGATAAATGGTATAGACTAAGAGATAACTGTATGATGGCGAAAAAACAGTGGCTTTGGGTAGAGGGAGAATGTTACTGTTTTGATGATACAGGCGCTATGTATGAAAATTGTACAACACCAGATGGTTACAGAGTAGATGAAACTGGTGCTTGGATTAAATAGAATAATAAACAGCAAGAATGTAGGGCATGGGACAAATCCTTTGCCATTTTCTTTGTTTTAAATTAATTTGTTTTTTTGACTAAAAGCGTGTAATAGATCTAATTAACTAAGTAAATTAATATATCAACAATAGATAATGCTCACATTGTAGTCAGATATGGGGCATATAAATCGTTTGAATTTGCTAAATTAAATAAGAGAGCAATAATTTACTAGATTATCACTCTCTTATTTATAATTTATTAATATGAGTAGTTATTTATGGTTTACTAACTTATTTAGCATATCATTTGAATTAATTTGTTTTTAATATGCTCTGACGTATGATATCCAATACTTTGGAATCAGATATCATACTAAGCTAATTTAAATCGTCATTTATATCTTGAATTTTAATGTTATTACTTTGTACAAGAATATAAACATTAAAACTTGACTGATACTAGTCCAAACTAGAAACAATCCTAAAAGAATAAATGAATTGTTTATTAAATCCATAAATAGCTTCCTCCTAATATTCTATTTTCATTTAATAATATCATGCTAAAGATAGAATTACAATTAATATTATAGTTTATTTAGTGACATTGAAGAAACCTTATGTCTTTTATTATTTTAAAAATTAAGTTTTTTAAGGTATTTTTAAGAAGGAAATGACTAATAATAGGAGAATTTAGCAATTAATACATTTAAAGAATAAATAATTTTGAAAGGATGAGATTATGAGAAGTGCAAGTGTGAGTTCATCAAGATTAGTGCTTGGATTATTCATAGGTGCAATGTGCCTAATATATCCACAACAAATTGGAGGATTTGTGGCAAAAGCCTTGGGATTGTTCGGTGATATGTTTAGCAGAATTGTTACTCCAATATTTTTAAAAGCTCTTGGAATTTAAGAATGTTGTACAAAAGAGGTAGTCTTAGTAAAAATACTTAAGTTACCTCTTATTTTTATTTTGTGGAAAACTTGTTTAAATTGTAGTATTATGTAAATATAACCAAATAAAAAAGAACGCATGCCAATGCCAATCAATCATGAGTTCTTAGTTATAATAGAGCTCGTTTAATATACCTATATTATAACACATAATTGGTTAAATATGAATATTATAATGAGGGATTAACATGGATATTACAAGAAAAACAGAAGTATATAGACTGCTAATAGAAAAAGAGGTACTAGATGCAGAACAGGAAAATTATAAATATTATGAGGAATTAATTGATCCAGGGAATATTTTAACTAATGTGTTAGAATATTATTTTGATAATTACATTCATACTTCATATAATGATAAGAAAGTGACATTAAAAGCGAGTAATATATGTTATTACATGCACTCAGCAGATAAAGATGCTAATGTAAGAAAAGTTAAACTTAATTATATAAAATTTAATAAAAATACCAAAGTAGTTGATATTAATTCTCTCACATCCAGGTATAAAAAAGATAGAGACGAGGGTGATGAAGAATATCAACACTATGTAGTAAAAACATATGATAATACTAATAAAGCAGTGTTAGTCTTTGAAAGAATAGGTGGAGCAGTTACAATTGGTATGTTGAAGGCTAATTTAAGAAAGGCATATAAAGAATGGGTTCGTTCAAATTTTAGTACAGATGAACAAAAAGATGAAAAACAAAGACTATTGAGATATAATATAAATATAAAGATAGTACCATCACCAGATTTTGTTTCTGAACTTGAAAAATTTGATAAAGTATCACTATTGAAAGTAACAGTCGACAAAGAAAGTGTTACAAATGATGAAGATATAAAATTTTCTGAAGAGAATATAAGTAGAGATGATGTAGATATAATATATAGACCATTTTCAGGGCTTTCATTTTCTAAATTTAAGATAAAAAAGTATTTTGAGCTTTTCGAAAAACAATCTAATAAGACTAAAATTAAAAGAATTGTAATTAATGGAAGAAAAGATGGTAATGGAATTTCTTTAGATACTGAGCAAATGAAATTAAGTAAATTTATAAAAACTCAGGTTGATACAGAAGGATTTGTGGATAGTGAAAAAATATTTGAGAAATATGAAGATTTAATTAATAAGGATTTTAAAGAATATTTCAATAACATATTTATAGATATTAATGAAGAGGAGGAATAAAAATGCTTGTCAAGCTAGTAAAGATTTTAGCAAATTTTATAAAAACAGCTAGAAAAATAGAACTTACAGAATTATTTGGAATACCATTAGTTATATCAATTTTGTGTATAATATTTATCTTTAATAATTTTCAAAATGCACAAAACTTCCAAAGTAATTTTAATGATTCTGTAATTTCAATATCATCTTTATTAGCAGCATTTGGAGTTGCTTCAATTACAATTTTATTAACTTCGAGTAGCGAAAATATAAAAAGAGCAATTAATACTGATACAAACAGATATGATATAAATAAGAAACAAATTTCTTATTATAAATTGTTAGTTATAAGATCATTTTTTAATCTATTTATACAAATGATCTTGTTGTTAATATCAATAATATATAAGGTTATACTTGTCAAAATAAATATTAACATTTACTTATTTGCAATACAATTATATTTGGTAATATTAACAGTTTATACACAAATATTTGTTGTTTGTAGCATATATCATTTACTTTCTAATGAAATAAAAAAGTAATTTTAATAAGCAGTAGCAAAGAGCAATCCACTACTGCTTATTTTTTGTGTAAAATTTTAAAAAATAAGTTGAAATACATTTTAAATCGCTATATGATAAATCCAGGCATCGATGTACTTTATAGAAAAGAAGGCAAACTATGGATATTAATATTGAAATGATACCATCATATCGTGTGGCTTATATACGAAGAACAGGCCCTTACGGTTCAGATAATATACAAACAATGGAACGATTAAAAAGTTGGGCTAGAGAAAAGGACCTATTTAATGAAAGTTCAATAATATTAGGTATAGCCCAAGACAATCCTCAATTCACAGAAACTAAATATTGTCGTTATGATACATGTTTAGTTGTTTCGGATGAATTTACGGTTAATAATAACTATATTAATGTTGGAAGAATTACTGGTGGGAAATATTGCGTATTTAAAATAAGTCATACTGCAGAGGCTATGCAAAAAGCATGGAAGGAGATATTTTTGGAGTTATCAAAAAATAACCACGAATTTGATAAAGAAAGATCTATCCTTGAACGCTATGCGATACAAATGATAAATAAACACTTCTGTGAAATTTGCGTACCGATATTATAAAAGAATATGAAAAATATTCCTATATATTGTTTATGTAATTCACAATCGTAATTTGTGCCGAACTAAAAATATTTTATATTAATTATTTGGTAGGAAAGATTTTATAAAGGGATGATTAAATGAAAGTATTCCGAAAAGATGTTAGAAAGATAGTTATAGATGATAAATTATTCTACTATGTTGTAATTGAGAACGACTATAATGTCATGTTACGCATATATTCAGGGGTTTATAGATCATCATTTTTTCAAGTGTCTTTCAATTGGAAAATTACTTGGGATACTAACCTGAATAAGCCGGGAGTATGTTGTAAAATAGTTAGATATGCTTTATTAAGCGGATGGAGCTATATAGAAAAGAATCAGCAGATGATTATTCAAGATGGTGATTATTTAGTTGTTCAGCTGGGTCTAAAGGATACCTGTTAGACAGAGATATATGGAACTACATGAAAGATATACTTTATCGCAATTTATATTAAGTTTTATTACGGAATATTCTTTAGATATTCAGTCATTAATTTGACTGCATTTTTTAGTGCAAAAAAGAGATAGTAACAGGTGAGTTATGACTAGAGTTAGTTACTATCTCTAAAAACTATAAATTGAGTTTAGATTCATTTGAAATTATTGACAAAGATTTTTGTTATTATACAATTAATTTATAACTTTTTTAATATTAAAAGGGGGGTAATCCAATGTCATCACAAGATCCAAGGGGATAGTAGGATAAAAATAGCTTTACAAATATACCATTAGATAGGCTGGGATTAATTTCCTGGCTTTTTTATTGTTGGTTAAAAATGTATAAATGAGGTATTAAAAGCCTAATTTGGAGAATGAAAAGGCATTTTATGTTTTACTACATTTTAGTAAAATTAATATTGTAGATAAAATAACAAAAGAAAACAATTTAAAAGGGGCAAAAAAAACATGTTTGATAATATAATAATGACACAAGGGGAAAAAATAAAAGAACTTAGATCCATGCTTAAAATATCTCAAGATGAAATTACATATGGAATTTGTTCAAGAACAAATTTAAGTAAGATTGAAAATGAAATTCAAAACCTTAGCTTTAATTTAGCGAATTCATTTGCAGAAAGATTTAATAACATTATAGAAGAAAAAGGATTAGATATAAAACCTATTACAGCTCATTTTTTATTAAAAAATGAGAATGAACAAGCAAATAATATATTTTCAAACATTCTTAAAAATATTAAAGAAGAAGAAATGGATATAGATAAAAAGTTAAGGGAAGCTGAAACACTAATGGATAAATATGATATTGTGACTAATGATAAAATAGAGTTATATAAATTTTTAGCAGATGCTTATTATAATAAGTATCAATATATTAAGAGCAATGAAATGTGTAATAAAGGAATAAAAATATGTATTAAGTATTACAATGTTAAGGAAGAAGTGACTTTTTATATATATAAATCTATGAATAGTGTAAAAACTTTTAATTATAGAGAAGCACTTAAAGAATTAGAATATGCAGAATTATTGAATAAAAATATACAAAATTCTGTATATGAAACAATACTGTACCAAAAAGGGCTGGTATATAAAAAAATGTACCAGTATGACAACGCTTTGAAATATTTTAAGATTTTGATAGACAAACCAGTGAAAGATAAAATATTATTGATAAAGGCAAAAATGGTATATGCGAATTGTCTAATGGATCAATTCGTAAAATTTGAAGAAGCTGAAAAAGAATATTTTGAGATACTAGATTTAGCTAGTGGAGATAGGGACTTTACAGCATTAGCTTATAAAAACTTATCAGAATTATATTATAATCAAAAAAGATATAGGGATGCCGGACGGTATATAAAAAACGCACAAATTCCTAATAATGAATATCTTAACGAAATTTTATTTTTTGCGGCAAAAGTATTCCGAAATTTAAACGAGGATGTTGAACATTATCTTCTAGACTCATTAAAGGTATGTGAAGAAAAGGACAGGGAAAATACAAATCTGATTAAAAATATAATAGATGAATTAGTATTGCTTTACATAAAGAAAAATGATGAAGATAATTTATTGTTAATAGCAGATAAAGCAAAAGAATTAAATATAAATTATTGTTTAAGTTATTTAAGGATTTTAGAATATTATAGAGGTCGAAATGATGAAAAAAGTATAGAGTTTAGTAATAAATTAATGGATAAACTTAGTTAAATTAAAAGTAAATGAAAAATAAGAAAAATAATCGCAATTTCCATTATTATGTTACAATAGTGAGAGACGTAATGTCGATATACTCACAATGCAAGGAGGTGAAATCCATGAAAAAAATTGTATTAACAGTAATTGCAGTATCAATGCTATTGACAAATGTTGCATTTGCATCAACATCAACTGAAAAAGCAAATGTTAAAAATAGCACAATATCTAGTGTTACACAAAATAATATGTATCATTTAGATTCTACCGATCCGCATTAATAATAAAAAATGTTGCAAAATTATAATAAAGACGTGAGAGTTTAAAAGCCTAAACTCTCACGTCTTTATTATTTTACAAATATTGAATAACTTTATATAATTATTTCATAAAGAAACGTTGGTGCATCAATCTCTTTAGGCTATTAAAACAAGAAAAATCTAATATAAAAAATATATCTTTATTTTTGCAGAGAAGTATAAAGGATAAGGGAAGGTGATTAATAATGCCAAAAATTCATGACACAGATGAACAATATATTTTAGATGTTCTAAATGATGAGGAAGAAAGGCTACTAGCTGAGTTAGGAAATGAATTACCTGGAAATTATAAATATTTGTTTTTCAGATATGTTTCGTTAAGGGATTTTATGGAGAAAATAAAATATAAAATAGCATAAGAGTATATTAATAGAGTCGTCATTATTTTAGCGATTCTATTTTTATATTTTTCTGCAAAACATACGAATGAAAACGTACTAAAAACGTACTTATATTTTTAGAAAAGCAGAAAAACACAATATAATTCGTATAATACATATAATAAAAGCAATAAATAATAGAATTAATTAACCATTGCTTTTATATTTCAATAGAATGGGAATGATATTAAACACATAGTTATATTTTGAATTTATCTGGCTCAACATATTTTAATAATAAAATTATACTTATACCTAGAAGCGGAAATAGTGGACTATTTCATAATTTGTATAATGATAATTATTATTAAAAAGTATAGATTATTTTGTAATATTATGTTATAATTAAGTCATCCCAAAGAAACAATCCCCTTACCCTTAAATAATCTTTCTTTAATATGATAACAGCCGAGTAATCGGCTGTTTTTTGTACATGATAAGAATTTGAGTTAAAAGATTATTTAAAAATGCTATAATTTTAGTTTTTTACTTATAATCAAGTTATATAGTAAATAACTTTTTATTTTTGAATTTGAAATAATGTTCTTATATTTATATAATTAAGTAAAAGGGAGGATGAAAGCTATGAAAGTTGAATTTTGTTTTGTGGAAAGTGATGATGTTGTATTTACAAAAGAATCAAGAGATTTGAAAGATATAATAAATGTTATTACTAAAGTAGGAACAGAAATAAATTTGTCTTTTAGTAAAGATGATTTCATTCATGGGTATGTACAAAGTGTAATGTATCAAGTTGATGCAGAAAATAATGATGAGAGTCTGAGAATATATTTTTCAAATGATTATAAAAAATCTAAAATTAAAGAACGAATATCTGCTGAACATTTAAGCACAACAAAGATAAACGAAAAGAATGATATCAGTTAAATTATAATGACGGTTTTTCAAAATATCATATATATTATTTTTGATGAATAATATATAATGATAAAATAATTTGTAAAACCGTTTTAATATATAATTAACTTTATCTAGATAGATATTATGGAATATAATAAAAACTGAAGAAAGTTATTTGACAAATAATAGAAAAGCCTTATAATTGTGACGATGAAGAAGTGAAGTTTACGCAAAATAGAAGGAGATATAAATGGATAGTACTAATATAAAGAGAGCCAGATATAATAAAAGAAAGAGACGGAGAAAAAGATCCAAAACTAATATTGGAATATTAGTTAAATTAATATTATGCGTAGCTGTGATTTTTACTTCTATAATGATTAGCATTGATAAGCAGGAAAAGGCTACTTTAAATATGGGATTAAGTGAAGTGAATGAACAGGATGAAAATAATAATGGAGATACTACTGCTGAAGCAGGAGATAAGAAAGCAGATGAAATAGTTTGGGTTAATGATAATAGAGGAGTTCCGGTAATTTGTTATCATTCGATTACTGAAGATAAAACGAAAAAAGGTCCTATTGTTATACCGGTTGAAAATTTTAAAGAACAGCTTAAAACAATTAAAGATGCTGGATATATAACCTTGACTATGGCAGAACTAAATGGTTATCTATATGAGAATAAACCTATTCCGGAGAAGAGTGTGATTATAACCTTTGATGATGGCTATAGGGATAATTATACTTTAGCGTTTCCTATATTAAAGGAATTAAATATGAAGGCTACAATTTTTGTTATTTCAAGCTTTATGAATAGATCTGATTGTTTGTCGCCAGAGGAATTGAAAGAAATGAGTGATTATGGTATTGATATTGAATCCCATACAGTTTCTCATAAAAGGCTTTCTGATATGAATTATAAAACTCAGCTTAAAGAGTTAAAAGATTCAAAGGCCGCTATTGAAAAAGTTACAGGTAAGCCTGTAACAGCTATTGCTTATCCTGAAGGGAAATATAATGATAATACTAAAAAAGCTGTTGTGGAAGCAGGATATGTAATGGGATTTACAATAGAAAGAGGCTATGCTGATAGAAATGATCTTTCTACTAGGTTGAATAGAATATGTGTAGATTATACTTATAAGCCAAATAATATTCTTAATGTATTAAAGAACTTGAAAAAATAATTTATAACACGAACAAAAAGAAAAAAATATTACAAAATGTTCTGTGAAAATTGACAAAGTATCATATAAATTATAGAATAAAGATAGTAATTGAGGTGCTTATTTATTATATCCAATTCCTTGGGAATTGGATATAATTTTAGGGATATTTTTTGAATAATTGCCTCAAAATACATATGAATGGAGTAGATAAGCATGAAAGCAATATTAACAGTAATTGGGCAAGATAAAGTTGGTATTATAGCAGGGGTAAGTAATAAAATGCTAGAATACAGCATTAACATTTTAGATGTTAATCAAACAATAATGCAAGGATTCTTTACCATGATAATGGTTTTGGATTGTAAAGATATGAACAGATCTTTTGAAGATGTTCGTGCAGGGCTTGTAGCAGAAGGAGAAAGACTTGGGGTTGAAGTTAAGATACAAAGAGAAGAAATATTCAAGTCAATGCATTCATTATAATTAGGAGGGGCTTATGAATACTAATAATATACTTGAAACTATAAAAATGATTGAAGAAGAAAAGTTAGATGTAAG
Organism: Clostridium sp. YIM B02555; assembly: GCF_022320955.1. Lineage (NCBI taxonomy): Bacteria > Bacillati > Bacillota > Clostridia > Eubacteriales > Clostridiaceae > Clostridium > Clostridium sp. YIM B02555. The sequence goes on from NZ_JAKJJY010000009.1 coordinate 169,673, forward strand.
AACTATAACTATGGGGATATCTTTATTAGATTGTATAGATCCAGATGGAAATAAGGCTAGAACAAAGATATATGATAAAATTACAAAATCAGCAGAACGCTTAGTTGAAGTTGGAAGACAAATAGAAACAGAATTTGGAATTCCGATTGTAAATAAGAGAGTTTCTATTACTCCAATGTCTATAATTGCAGGAGCTACGGATGAAACCAGTTATGTTGAATTTGCAAGAACTTTAGATAGAGCAGCTGAAACGTTAGGTATAGATTTCTTGGGCGGATTTTCAGCTTTAGTTCAAAAAGGATGTACAAAGGGAGATAAGATTTTAATACAATCAATTCCTGAAGCATTGGCAGTAACTAAAAAGGTTTGTGCATCGGTTAATGTTGGGTGTACGAAATCTGGAATAAATATGAATGCTGTAAGAGATATGGCTGAAGTAATAAAGAGAACAGCTGAATTAACTAAGGATGCGAAAGGTTTTGGTTGTGCTAAGCTAGTTGTATTTGCAAATGCAGTAGAAGATAATCCGTTTATGGCTGGAGCTTTTCATGGAGTTGGAGAAGCTGAAAGAATCATAAATGTTGGAGTGAGTGGACCAGGAGTTGTTAAAAGAGCATTGGAAAAAGTTAGAGGCGAATCTTTTGATGTTGTTGCAGAAACAATTAAGCAAACTGCTTTTAAGGTTACAAGGATGGGTGAATTAGTTGCAAATGAAGCATCAAAAAGATTAAATGTACCATTTGGCATAGTGGATTTATCTTTGGCACCAACACCTGCTGTTGGAGATTCAGTTGCAGAAATCTTAGAAGAAATTGGATTAGAACAAGTTGGTACACATGGAACTATAGCAGCACTTGCTATGCTTAATGACGCAGTTAAAAAAGGTGGAGTTATGGCATGTAGTCATGTTGGAGGTTTAAGTGGAGCTTTCATACCAGTATCAGAAGATGCAGGAATGATTGATGCAGTTAACAGCGGATGCTTAAACTTAGAAAAATTAGAAGGTATGACCTGTGTATGTTCTGTTGGACTTGATATGATTGCAATTCCAGGAGACACACCAACTTCAACAATTGCAGGTATGATTGCAGATGAAGCAGCTATTGGAGTTATAAACAATAAGACTACCGCGGTTAGAATTATACCAGCACCAGGATGCAAAATAGGAGATATGGTTGAATTTGGAGGACTTTTGGGTTCTGCGCCAGTTATGAAGGTAAATGGAAAGTCATCAGAAATATTTGCAAACCGAGGAGGAAGAATTCCTGCTCCAATACATTCTTTTAAGAATTAATTAAGGCACTATCAAATAAATAACAAGTCCTCTTGTTAGCAATCTTTGACTTGTTATTTATTTTCATGTGCCTAAATTTGAAAATAAAAGTAAGACCTAAGAAATTTATTTTTCTTAGGTCTATTTTAATATCACATTTATTGCTGAATTATAGCAATAATATAATAATGTTTTTATGAAAGTTAACTCAGATGATTATTTTTAGAAGAAAAATAATAGAGGAAGCCAAAACCATGCATTATTGTTAAATCCACCACCGCAATTTCCAAAATTATTGCAGCAGTTATTAAAACAACGATTATTACAGCAGCGTCTACGACAACAGCAATTACTCATAATTCATTTCTCCTTTGTGTTTTATAAATCTTTTGTTATAGAAATAGTATATTAAACATAAATAAAAAGTGTTACACAAAAAAACAATATTCAATTATAAATGTTAAGCTGTTAATGATCATTGATCCTCTAAAATTAACAATTGAGTTCTGGATTCCTTTGAAAAGCTTGAAAAATATTCTAAGACATAATTATAATCTTTATGATATAATAGGCAAAGAGAAAAATAGGTAGGTGAAATAATGACAACTGAAAAAAAGTTTTTACCAATAAATAAAAAAGATATGAGAGAAAGAGGCTGGGATGAATGTGATTTTATCATAGTCACAGCCGATGCGTATATAGATCATCATAGTTTTGGAACTGCAATTATTTCAAGAGTTCTTGAAGCTAATGGATATAAAGTCGGTATAATAGCTCAGCCAGACTGGAAGTCACTTTATGACTTTCAAAGGCTTGGAAGACCTAAGTATGCTTTCTTGGTTAATGCTGGGAATATGGATTCTATGGTTAATCATTATACTGTAAGTAAAAAGGAACGAAGTGCAGATCTTTATTCACCAGGTGGAGAAATGGGCCATAGGCCAGATATGTCAACAATTGTATATTGTAATAAAATAAGAGAAGCATATAAAGATATTGATATTGTAATTGGTGGAATAGAAGCAAGTCTTAGAAGGTTTGCTCATTATGATTATTGGAGCGATAAGGTAAGAAAATCAATACTTATAGATAGTACAGCCGATCTTTTAATTTATAGCATGGGGGAAAAGCAAATTGTAGCTATAGCAGAAAGTTTGAAGAATAATGTTCGCGCAAAGGATATTACTTATGTTAGGGGGACTTGTTATCTTACTGAAAGTTTAGGAGATATTCAAGATTATATTGAAATCCCTTCATATAAGGATGTTTCAATTGACAAACATAAGTATGCACAAGCAAGTAAACTTGAAGATGACGAGCAAGACTCTGTAAGAGGACATATTTTGGTTCAAAAACATGGAAATAAATATTTGGTTCAAAATATTCCAAAAACTCCATTAAACAGAGAAGAACTGGATGAAGTATATAACCTTCCTTATATGAGAAATTATCACCCTATTTATGAAGCAAAAGGCGGAATACCTGCAATCGAGGAAGTGAAATTTAGTACTGTAAGTTCAAGAGGGTGCTTTGGTGATTGTAAGTTTTGCGCTATAACTTTTCATCAGGGCAGAGTTGTTCAAAGCAGAAGCAAGGAATCTATATTACAAGAAGTTGAAGAAATAACTAAGATGCCTGATTTTAAAGGCTACATACATGATGTAGGAGGACCAACTGCAAACTTTAGGAAACCTGCCTGCACCAAGCAATTAGCTTTTGGTGCCTGCAAGGGAAAAGATTGTTTATCTCCAAGTGTTTGTGGGAATGTTGATGTGGATCACTCTGAATATTTAGAATTATTAAGAGCTATTAGGAAAGTACCTAAGGTAAAAAAAGCATTTGTACGTTCTGGACTAAGATATGATTATATTATGGCTGATAAAGATGATACCTTCTTTAAAGAATTAGTTGAGCATCATGTGAGTGGAAAATTGAAAGTTGCTCCTGAACATGTTTCTAGGGATGTTTTAAAGTATATGGGGAAGCCAGCAGGAGAAACTTATGATAAATTTGTAGCGAAGTTTGAAAAAATAACTAATAAGCTTGGGAAGAAACAGTACATAATTCCGTATTTAATGTCATCTCATCCAGGAAGTACTTTAAAATGTGCTATTGAACTTGCAGAATATTTAAGAGATATAAATTATCAGCCGGAACAGGTTCAAGATTTTTATCCAACACCAGGAACTTTAGCTACAACTATGTATTATACTGGACTTGATCCAGCTACAATGAAAGAAATTTATGTTCCGAAGACAAAACATGAAAAAGCTATGCAAAGGGCACTTCTTCAATTTAAAAATCCTAAATATTATACTTTGGTATATGAAGCTTTAACAGAAGCAGGAAGAACTGATTTAATTGGTAATGGACCTAAGTGCCTTATAAGAGATAAAAGTCACAATTCTAAAAATAATTCATATAGTAAAAGTAAAGAAAGTAATACCGTTGATAAAAGTAATAAAACAAATGCTAATAGAGGAAATAAAGGTAAGCAAATAAGTGATAATCATAAATCAAGAAATACTAAGGGGAAAAATAATGCAAAAACTACTGCAAAGCATAAAAGTAGAAGCAGACAGTAGATAAATAACAGTGGCTATCTTGATAAAATGGAAAATTTATTAAGGTAGCTTTTTTCTGTGCTATAATTAAAATATATGGTGTAGTTATCAATGTTCAATTGTTAACTAAAGATTAGTTAAGTATGCAGCTCAGTTGTTTGTATAAGATGATAATCAATTGTCAATTAGAGATGAAATCTTTTTAGAATTTTTTAAATTGAGATGTGCAATATTAATTAATACATATATACATAAGAGAAAGGGAGATATGATGGGGGAAATACTGATAAAAGCTTTTAGCTTTATTCTTATAATTATTATAGGTAATGTTTTAAAGAGAATAGGAATATTTGGAGCTAAAGACTATAAGATTGTTACTAAAATTATTATGAATATTACGCTGCCATGCGCGTTAATTACTGGTTTTGCTAATTTTAAAATGGATACATCAATGCTTTTGATCGTTTTATTTGGTTTCTTGGCGAATATAATCATGTCAACAACAGGTTATATATTAGCGAGGAACAAAGATGGGAAAGAAAAAGTTTTCAACATGCTTAATCTAGCAGGTTATAACATAGGATGTTTTACACTTCCGTATGTTCAAAGTTTTTTAGGGCCGTATGCAGTTGGAATTGCTAGTCTTTTTGATACAGGAAATTCCATAATGTGTACTGGAGGAACATATGCAATAGCTTCTGGAGTTTCAGGAGAAGGAGGGAAGCAAAGCATCAGGGGATTTCTTAGAAAAATATTTTCATCTGTACCATTTGATACATATTTACTTATGTTTATTATAACTTTAACTGGAATTAAATTACCGCAAGTGATTTTTAGTATTACTTCAAATTTAAGTATGGGTAATGCTTTTTTATCAATGCTTATGATAGGCATGGTATTTGAATGTAATTTTAAACGAGAACAATTATTTAAAGTTGTATTTATGTTAAGTATTCGTTATATAAGTTCGTTTATTTTTGCACTAATAATTTATTACTTGCTTCCATTTTCAATGGATATAAAGCATGTTTTAATAATATTGGTTTTTGGACCGATTTCTGTACTATCTCCAGTATTTACAGGAATGTGTAAGGGAGATGAGGGCTTAGCAGGTGTGGTGAATTCTCTATCTATTCCTATAAGTATTACAATAATTACATCACTTTTGTTTATTTTACATATTACATAGAACTTAGTTCAGTTTACAATTTACAGTTAGTGGTTAATTGAGATTGTGGGAATTATTTTGGTATTTCTAAATGAAGATGGAAAATTAATAAAAAATATGTATGAGAGTGAGTAGATTATATTAAGATTTTAGTATATAATAATTATTATTGATTAGAATTTATGAAAATACGGAGGATATAATATTGAAGAAATTAATTTCATGGAATGTTAATGGATTAAGAGCTTGTGTTGGCAAAGGGTTTTTAGATTTTTTTAAAGAAGTTGATGCGGATATATTTTGTATTCAAGAAAGTAAGCTTCAAGAGGGACAAATTGATTTGGATTTGGAAGGTTATAAATCTTACTGGAATTACGCAGAGAAAAAGGGGTATTCTGGTACAGCGGTTTTTACTAAAGAAGAGCCTATAAGCGTAAAAAAAGGCATCGGTATAAGTGAGCATGATAATGAAGGAAGAGTTATTACTGCTGAATATGATGATTTTTATTTAGTTACTGTATATACTCCTAATTCTAAGCAAGCCCTTGAAAGATTAGATTATAGAATGGTATGGGAAGATGTTTTTAGAAAATATTTAAAGGAACTTGAAGAAAAGAAACCGGTTATAGTTTGTGGTGATTTAAATGTTGCCCATAAGGAAATTGATCTTAAAAATCCTAAAGCAAATAGAAGAAATGCTGGCTTCACAGATGAAGAAAGAGATAAGATGTCTGAATTATTGGAGGCAGGCTTTATTGATACATATAGACACTTTTACCCAGATGTAGAAGGTGTATATTCTTGGTGGTCATATAGATTTAATGCAAGAGCTAATAATGCAGGATGGAGAATAGATTACTTTTTAACATCAGAAAGTTTGAAAGATAAATTGGAAGCTGCTAAAATTCATACGGAAGTAATGGGATCAGACCATTGTCCTGTAGAACTAGTAATTAATTTATAGAATTTGAATATACAATTACTAATTTATAATGTTAAATTAGTAATTAGCAATTATCATTATTCAATAAAGTTCTAAAGGGAAAGCTCGCGTAATTAAATTTTAAGTTTTATTTAAAATTGAACAAAGATGAAAAAATAATAGACTGATTATAGAAAGTGTATATTAAAGGATTTATATCCTTTAATATACACTTTTTATTTTATAATGAAAGTCTCGATTCCTTTATAGGTAGCAAAGCTTCCTATAAAAGAAAGAATGCCAAAAGATAATAATATATAAAATGGAAGTGCTAGAGGGAAAAATAAAATATTAACACTAACAATTAACCAGTATACTAAAGCTCCTAGTAAAGTGTTTTTAAAACATACTATTAATAGGAGAATGGAGTTTTTGAAAATATCTTTTAATGAAAGATGTACAGTTGTTATAAGTGGATAAACATATAACCAAGCAAGTCCTACGAAAACTGAAAGAAAAAAACAAAAAAAGAATATAGAATAAAAGAAGTAATTATTTTGAGCCAGTTTATAATAGTAAGCTAGTGAATAACTTAAAATAACAATTGTTATGATATATATAATTCCTGCTATAAAAGATTGTTTAAAGTTACTTTTGAAGGTTTTATGAAAATCAGAGAAAATATAAATATGTTTCCTTTGAATCATGGAGATTGTAATAGAAGTCATAGCAGCAAGAGCAGGACCTATGGTCACTATAGGTATACAATATAAGATAAAAATCAAATTTAACTTAATAATGTCCCAAAATCGCAAAATAAGAATTTCTAAAAATAAAGAGAAGCCTTCCTTTTGGGGATCATTTTTGTTTATTCCAGGCCCTTCTTTTTCAAAATTTGCAGTAAGTATTTTTAATATGCGCATAACGTAGTCTCCTTAAAATATTAGAATTCATGATTTTGTATAATTTTAGAAATAGTATAACATTAGATAAAATTACCTGCAATAGTATATAAATGTACATGATGTAGAGAGGTAATGATAGTGCTAATATACTTTAAATATATTTAAAATAATTTAGATAAACATGATGCAAAACTATTGACTTTGGAATTAATCGGTATATAATTAAAGTATAAAAAGAATGAAATTAAATATTACAACAAATGAAAACGATTATAAAAAGGGAAAAGTGTAGAAATATGCATTAAATTTAAAAATAATTTACATTTAATATAAAATATGGTTATTGGGTATTAAACTATCTAAAATATATAGTTTAATATATTTTAAAATAAATATCTTTATGGTTATATATTTATTTTAAAAAAGTAAAGTGAAATATGATTTAAGCATTGTTTTTGTATTATGTATTTACAACTATATGAAGACAATGGTCATAAATATATTGATTTTATTTGAAAATGGGAGGTAAATAATATGAAAAGTGTAAAAATATTAAAAAAACTTGCAACTGCTGTTGTTACAACAACTCTTGCAGCATCTATGTTGATTGGATGTGGTGGAAATACCGCATCAACAAGTTCAAGTAATGATGGAAAAAAAGATGCAGCATCTAATTCGGGGGATCAATTAGAAATGTGGACTTTTGTTGATATGCATGCTACTTTTTTTCAAAAGATGCTAGACAAGTGGAACCAAAAGAATCCTGACAAGAAACTTAATATTAAATTTACAGTTCTTCCTTATGATGATATGCATAATAAATTACAATCAGCCCTCTTGTCCGGACAAGGAGCTCCTGATGTAGCAGATGTAGAAGTAGGTAAATTTCCTAACTTCTTAAAAGGAGACCCTCAATTTGAACCGCTTGATGATGTTTTTGCGCCTTATAAGGACAAGGTAGTTAAATCGCGTGTCGAACTTTATAGTAAGGATAACCATGTGTATGGATTTGATTACCATGTTGGTGCAACAGTTGCATATTACAACACTGAACTTTTAGAAAAAGCAGGTATTGATTATAAAACTATAGTAACATGGGATGATTTCAAGAAAGCAGGTGCTAAATATTATGCTGCAACTGGTAAAAACTTTGGTACAGCAGATACAAGTGCTGCTTGGCAAACAAGTCTTATGTTAGCTGAACAAAAATCAGACTATACTGATGCTAATGGAAAGCCTCAATTAAACAGCCCTCAAATGGTTAAGGCACTTACTACTTTAAGAGATATGCAAGATGCACATGCTATAGCAACTATTCCAGGTGGACAACCTGATACAACAGATGCTGAAGGTGCAATAAATAATGGAGATTATGCAGTTGTAATTAAAGCTATGTGGTACATGTCAAGATTTTTACAATATATGCCTGATCAAGCAGGTAAATGGGCAATTGCTCCAGCTCCAGTATTTGAAAAAGGTCAACCACGTTCAGTAGGTCTTGGTGGTACTGGTACAGTTGTAACTAAAACAGCTAAAAATAAACAAAACCTTAAAGAATTCATAGCATATGCTAAACTTTCAGAAGATGGAGAAAGAGCTATATGGGATGACTTAGGATTTGATCCAATAAATACTGACTTATGGAATGACAAAACTCTTACTCAAAATAAAGATAATAAGTTTATAAAATACTTCAAGACTAATCCTTTTGATACATTAAATGAAATTAAAAATGAAATTTCATTAATTAAGTCAAATCAAGCTATGCCTAGTATAAACAACGTTTTATGTACAGTAACTTTAAATAGTATATTCGAAGACAAAAAAGATATAAAACAAGCTTTAGATGAAGCACAACAACAAGTAGAAAACGAATTAAAATAATTGAAAAATTTATAAAGAGAAGCTGTTTGGTGAAAATATTAAGCTGGAAAAAACAGCTTCTCTGTACTATTTAAAAGCGTGGTGGGAGGAAGTTTAGCAATGTTTAAAGGATTTATATATAATAAAAAAGTAGCACCATATGTATTTATATTGCCGTTTATTCTTGTGTTTTTGGTGTTTTTTATATCTCCAATGATAAATACAATAATAATGAGCTTTCAAAATGTATTGCCAGGTTCAAGAGAGTTTGTTGGATTAGATAATTACACAAAACTATTAGGAGATAAGGTTTTTTTAATTGCATTAGCGAATAGTTTTAAGTATATGATATGGACATTGATATTACTTATCCCAATTCCTATGGTGCTTGCATGTATTATAAACAGTAAATTAATGGTTGGTAGAGAATTCTTCAAAGCAGCATTATATATCCCTGCTTTAACCTCTGTTGCCGTTGCAGGTATTGTTTTTAGATTTAGTTTTGGAGAACAAGCTACATCTTTGATGAATCAATTTACTGCTTTATTTGGAATGGAACCATATAAATGGCTTAAAAACGGAACCACAGGTTTTATTGTTCTATTAGTTTTAGCTTGTTGGAGATGGACAGGTGTTAATATGTTATATTTCTTATCGGGATTAAAAAACATACCAGCAGAATTATATGAATCAGCAGATATTGATGGGGCAAGTACTTGGCAGAAGTTTAGATATGTTACAATACCTCAACTTAAACCAACAACTATTTATGTACTTACTATATCTATATATGCAGGTCTGGCAATGTTTATAGAAAGTTATATGATATATAACGGAAATAATTCTCCTAATAATATAGGACTTACAATTGTAGGATATTTGTATAGACAAGGTATTGAAAAAAATGCAATGGGTTATGCATCGGCTGTAGGTTTGGTTCTATTTATCGTAGGAATGGCTATTAACTTAGTACAATTGAAATTAAATGGAACATTTAAGAAGGAGGATTAGTATGCAAAATAATTTAGAATTTAATAGTAGAAAAAGTTATAAAAAAAGCACTCAAATTATAGCAGGAAAAGGAAAAAATATACCTACTAGAGTAATGATTTTTGCCCTATTTTCTGTTATAGCCTTAGTACTAATAATTCCTTTTTATACATTGTTAATTTCAACTTTTAAAGATGGTGCAGTAGTAGTAGCAAATGGTATGGATGCATCTATAGATATAGCTAAAATGTCTTTTAAAAACTACGTGATTTTGTTTACTGAAAAGAATAGTTTCTTCACTTGGTTTTTTAACAGTTTGTTTTTAACAATAGGACAGGTGGCACTTCAATTGTTTGTTAGTGCATTCGTTGCTTATGGATTTGCAATGTATGACTTTAAGGGAAAAAATTTCTTGTTTATTTGTGTATTGTTTGTTATGATGGTACCTTTCGAAATTTTAATGTTACCTCTTTATAGTCAAATAAGTACTATGCACTTAACTAACAGTTATGCAGGTATTATTTTACCAAGTATAGCACAAGCATCAACTATATTTTTCTTTAGACAATACTTATCTGGAATACCTAAAGATCTTGTTGAAGCAGGAAGAATAGATGGAGCTTCTGAATATGGTATTTTCTTCAGATTAATATTACCAATAATGAAACCATCCTTTGCAGCCATGGCTATACTAAATGCTATGGGTAGTTGGAACAATCTATTATGGCCAATGTTGGTATTAAAGGATAGTAGTAAATTCACATTACCAATAGGTTTGAATACTTTAATGACACCTTATGGAAATAATTTTAATTTATTATTTGTTGGGTCTTTCTTATCAATATTACCAATATTCATATTATTTATGTGCTTCCAAAAGTATTTTGTAGATGGTATGACTGCCGGGGCAGTAAAAGGGTAGTGGCAGTGGTCAAATGGCCGATGATCAATTGTCAATTAATGATGAAAATTAAATGTAGATAATTAAGGAGATGAATTACAGTGGCAAAAAAAGCAAAAATGGTAGTAGATAAAGAATTTAAAATAGCTGAAATAGATAAAAGAATTTATGGTTCATTTATCGAGCATTTAGGAAGAGCTGTATATGGAGGGGTTTATCAACCAGGTCACATGTCAGCTGATGAAAATGGATTCCGTAAGGATGTAATGGAATTGGTTAAGGAATTAGAAGTTCCTATTATTAGATATCCAGGTGGTAATTTTGTATCAAGTTTTTATTGGGAAGACAGTGTTGGACCAGTAGCAGAAAGACCAAAAAGATTAGAACTTGCTTGGAGAAGTTTAGAAACTAATGAAATTGGCTTAAACGAATTTTCAAAATGGACTAGAGCTGTTGGTGCAGAAGTTATGATGGCAGTTAATCTTGGAACAAGAGGGATTGCAGATGCTTGCAACTTGCTAGAATATTGTAATCATAATGGTGGAACAAAATATAGTGATTTAAGAATACAACATGGTGTTAAGGATCCTCATAAAATCAAAACCTGGTGTTTAGGAAATGAAATGGATGGACCTTGGCAGGTAGGTCATAAAACTTCAGAAGAATATGGAAGATTAGCTTTAGAAACAGGTAGAGCAATGAAATTAATTGATCCAGATATCGAATTGGTTTCATGCGGAAGTTCAAATACAGGAATGCCAACTTTTCCGGAATGGGAAGCAATAACTCTAGAACATACTTATGAAGTTGCAGATTTCGTATCCCTTCATCAATATTATGGAAATAGATTTAATGATACTGCAAATTTTTGGGCTCAAAGTGTAGATATGGAACATTTTATTAGAACAGTTACAGCTACTTGTGATTATATAAAAGCTAAAAAACGCAGTAAAAAAACTATGAATTTAAGCTTTGATGAGTGGAATGTATGGTTCCATTCTAATCAAGAAGACGATGATATAATGAAGAATAATCCATGGCAAAAGGCGCCAAAGCTTTTAGAAGATGTTTATGATTTTGAAGATGCTATATTAGTAGGATTGATGTTAATTGTTTTAATGAAACACTCAGATAGAGTTAAAATGGCGTGTTTAGCACAGCTTGTTAATGTTATAGCTCCAATCATGACAGAAGAAAATGGACCAGCGTGGAAACAAACAATTTATTATCCGTATTTACATGCTTCAAAATATGGTAGAGGTATTGCCTTGCAGCCAGTTATATCTTCTCCAAAACATGATACTATAGATTTTACAGATGTAACAGACATTGAATCTATAGCTATATATAATGAAGAAAAAGAAGAAGTTACTATATTTGCTGTTAATCGTAATCTAGAAGAAGATATTGAATTAACTTGCGATGTACGATGCTTTGCTGATTATAGGATTATTGAACATATTGTTTTAGAACATGAAAATATGAAAGTGGTAAACTCTCCAAAAGGTGAAGCTGTTACTCCAAAATGTGTAGATAGAAGTGAATTGAATGATGGTATTATTACTTCTTCTTTAGGTAAAGCTTCTTGGAATGTGATTCGCTTAGGAAAGAGCAAATAAAATCAATTTAAAAAAGATTTGTTTTAATTTATATAATTTAGGATTTGGCACATGAAATTAAATAACAAGTTAAATTTTCCTAGAAATAGGCTTGTTATTTATTTGAATGTGCCTAAATTATTAATAATTCCAGTACTCAGTCATTATAGATACACACGTAAGAATTAGACTTACGCGAAAATTACTGAAATCAGATACATTTATCTTCCACATGCCTGCTTCCAGAAAAATGTATCTGATTTCTAGTGTAGTGTTACGATTATAATTTCTCAATGATGTAT